>NZ_CP043930.1:4624166-4924444 GCF_009720525.1 Gimesia benthica | reverse complement strand
GGGGAGAGCTTCCGTTTGTGAATATTTATATCAATTTCAATTGGTTTCTCATCAACGGTAATTGAGACTGGCTGTTGGTTATGTGTGATAATTTGTATTTTCTCTGTCGAAGTATCTCCAACACCAACTTGTGCAAAGGCGACTGTAGAAGGAACGGCCTGAACAGGCTTAGCTACTTCATACATAATAGGGAGAACCAGTGTTCCAGTGCGTGCACTGGTCGTAACAATTGAAATTTCACCTAGATGGTTTCCAGGCTTATTGCCAACTGCTTTGAGATCAAAATGGATCTTGTAGCGTTTCAGGCTATTGATCGCACTATCAGCACATGAGGCCTCTGTTTTGAAAGTGATTGGTAAATCGCCTACGTCAATTGCCTTTATTTCAAATTGATCTTCATTATTTTCCGAAAGAGTGACTATTCGTGCAGAAGTCTCACCAAGACCAACAGTTCCAAAATCAAGCTGGCTGGGATAAAGTTCAGCACCAATTACTCTGTGGCCAAATACAAATAATTTAAATTCTTTAGATTTCTTACTCTTTGGTTCAGTGCACTTTATATCAATAGTTTCGTGGAGCAATCTAGAAGTAGTGTGTGAAACTGAAATAAGGATTTCATGGGACTCACCAGACTCTAGAAGGACTTCCTTGTTCATTTCTGGAACTGTACAGCTACACGATGCTTCAGGACGCCCAATAAGAATGGCAGTTTCCCCTGTGTTTTTTATCGAATAGCGACATTGTGCTTTTCCTGTACCGACTAATTTAGCAAAGTAGTTAAAAACTTTGTCTAGTTTCAGCATGCCGGTGCCAATACGAATAGGAATCCCGTTGCTGACTGGAGAGTTTATTTTCAAACAGGCTGTAAATGGCTCGTCTTTTAATTGGTTTTTACTTAGTAGTATTACATCAGATATACCATGCACAAGCTGATACATCACACCATGTTCAGTATTTACTGCACTAAGGAGGAAGTACGTATGCCCGCTTGCGTGCTTAAGAAGAATTGGTTTTTCAGGGGTTAGGTGTGAGCTATCCAAGCAATAATCAATTGACACAGGTTCTACCAAGTTCGCATATGGACTGTTTTTTTTGTGTATATCCTCTAAAACGCCATTGTCACTTGGATTGGTAGGGTCCAGCCCAAGGCTTGATTTAAGAAGGTATTCATTAAATTCACTACAATGATAGTCACAGTTCTTGAGGTGAACGATGTCATTTGTAGCAGGGGTGCAACCAACGATAGAAAAAAGCAGAATTATAAAAAACATGGACAGTCTGGCATTGGTTTTGACACATTCCAAAAACAAATTATGCAGCATAAAAAAACTACGTAGCGTGGTAAATAAAATAATGATGCTCCCTATCGCCAAGGGTGGGGGGGTGGCCATGTGTTGCGCATCCATAAAAATGGCGGCAAAATACTGTAATTTTAATTGCTTCAGTTTTAACTATCCTATTATTTGTATAGATTGTGGATTTTTAGATTGTGATGTATTGTTAATTTGAATATAAGGAGAGTTTTGTGTATGTCAAGTGATTACGCATTATTTGTAAAGTGATATTGTGTATCTCGGTTGCCTTTAGCTCTATGGACTTCTGACCTAGCCCCCTTAACCGAGTCCACCTGAAATGTGGTAACATTTCAATTTGACCTTGCCCCCAACTCTGTACCAGTTGGAATGTTAGAGATCCAAGGTAAATTCATCCCTGGCGCGCCAGGGATGAATTTTTCGCGAACTCCACCGGGGTCTGGTTTCCCAGTGAGCTGTGTGGGCGGTTTTCATTGTAGTCCAGCCGCCACTGGTCGATTTGTTCCTGAGCGTCTGCCAGGCTTAAAAACCAATGCTGGTTTAAACACTCCTGGCGAACTCGCCCGTTGAACGATTCAATATACGCATTGTCGGTTGGTTTTCCCAGTCGACTGAAATCCAGAGTCACTTTGTTGAAGTAAGCCACCAGTCCAGACTCTTCGAAATGAACTCAGGGCCGTTATCCACACGGATTGACTGGGGACAGCCTCGAGCCGCTGACCTGCCCCCGATAATGACACCAGTCACAAGACTCAGTGTTCTATTGTATCAATGGCTGTTCTGCTCGCCTGTTGGAGCGGAGCGGAAGCAGGCGAGCAGAACAGCTTCGCTTCCGGTACCGGGGCTCTGTAGCCCAGTGAACTGTGCGGTCTGATCGAGTTGTAATCTCTCCTCCAGCGTTCGATCAGCACTTTGGCTTCCCATAACGTATCGAAGATTTCACCGTTGAGCAATTCATCTCTCAGTTTTCCGTTGAAGGATTCGATGTAACCATTTTCCCAGGGACTGCCTGGTTCAATGAATAAGGTTTTCACTTCAACTCTGCGGAGCCAGTCTCGAACCCGCTCTGCCGTGAACTCGGGACCATTGTCACTGTGAATATGATCCGGGACTCCACGACGCACAAACAGGTCACTGAGGCGTTCCAGAACGCTTTCACTGTTCAATCTCCTTTCCACATCAATACACAGGCACTCCCTGGTATATTCATCAAGCACAGTCAGCATCCGGAAGGCCCGGCCATCGTGAGTCCGGCAATGCACAAAATCGTAGCTCCAGACATGATCCCGATGCCGGGGACGTAAACGGACACAGGAACCATCATTGAACCACAATCGACGACGTTTCGGCTGCTTTTGTGGGACTTTCAGGCCTTCCTGCCTCCAGAGCCGTTCCACTCGCTTGTGATTCACCTTCCAGCCTCGCCGTCGCAGTAACTCTGTCACACGACGATAACCATAACGGCCGTACTGACTCGCCAGATCGATGATCTCCCGAACCAGCCGGGGTTCATCGGAAGGGACTACAGGCTGCCTCCGTTGCGTGGAACGGGATTGTCCCAGGACACGACAGGCCCGGCGTTCCGAAACCTGATCATGCCCCAGGGAATCTCTTACGAAATTCACCGCCTTACTCCGTTTCGACGGACTCAGTAGTTTCCCGAGGCAGCTTCCCGCAATATGGCTTTATCCAGTTCCGACTCTGCCAGCAGCTTCTTGAGTCGGGCGTTTTCCTTCTCTAACTCTTTCAGACGTTTCGCCTGATCCATCCGCAAACCACCGTATTCACGACGCCACTTGTAGTATGTCTGCTGGTGGATTCCCAGTTTTTTGCACATCAGGGGAATCGTCATCCCCTGAGCGAGATGGACCTCCGCTTCCCGGAGTTTTGAAATGATCTGTTCGGATGAATGACGCTTGGTGGGCATGTTGACTCCTCCTCAATTGGTCCAGAATCCTGATTAGTATATCAAGTTCTGGTTCCGGTTAAGGGGGCAAGGTCACTCTAACATTCCAACTGGTACAAGGTTGGGGGCAAGGTCAGGTCAAGTCAAATTCCGTAAGCCACATTACTGAGTAGGCTTTCGTTTAGCTGCCCATAAGATCGCATCACTTAATAAACCCCTAGTTTCAGGATATACCTCAGGATGAGGACTAAAAATAATGACTTTCCCTGATCCATAATTTGAAGCAATGACAGCTGGCGATCCATCCATCGTTCCTCGTTGTGCTTCGAACGCCCAGATTTCAGAGCGATAGCGTGCAAGCACTGAATATAACGGGAGATCATAACTGCCGGCTGGAGATAGAATAGGTCCTCCAGCATAGCGAATGCTGATTAACTGGGGAGTTAACTTAAACACCTCTTTTCCTGCGGGTGTTAACTCAATTTCTGCTTTTCCTCCACCGCGAGCAGTAATATTTATGAGACCATCTCCAGAACTTTCTACTTTACCTGTCATTGTTTTTGCATTTATAATACCTAAGCTCCATTCATATCTATCAGTTGCCAGATAAGCTCCAGCACAGATACCAATATACCCACCTCCTGATTTAATAAAATCCAAAACGGCTTGTTTTCCTTTCTCCTCCAATTGCTCTGCGTATCTTGCCCCCTTGCCACCTGGAACAATAACAACATTAAAATCAGCCAATCTACCGTTTTGAATTTCTTCAGTTGAAAGAAAATTCCAAACAATAAAAGGGATCGGATCTAATGTTTTTTTTAAGTTGTCATACTCCTTTGCATCATGTTGATCTATTGCTAATACCGCTATTTGAATTGGCAATGATTGTTCTTGAGGTAATTTATTTGAGTCAAATTCATATGGAAAGTCTGTACTCGAATACTTCTCTGAAGAAAGCGAACTTCTATGAAGAGTGGAAGGATCAGCTAATAGTCCCACACCCAAAGTACGTCGGACCTGATTTGCCTCGGCTAATGATATATTATATATGTATATAGTTTTTCCTACTGTTGCTACTGGAGTAAAATTTTTGAAATACGAGTATTCGCCAGTTTGATTGTTAATTTGGTTTACGCTACATGCATGCCATCCTGGAATAGGACCTGGTTCCATATCTTTGCTGAGAGAGTGTTTTACATGGCGAGATGGTGGAGAGGGGCCAGCATCCTCTAAGTCCAGTAAATATCTGGAGAAAGTATTATTCGACAGTACATATAAGGGATGCATTTTAAGATTCTCATCATACCAATCTTGCAAATAATAGTAGTCCTGACTCCAATCAAGATTAGAACCTAACAAGTAACGATTCCCTTTTTCAGTTCCACCAGCCAATTCATTGAAATATGACATGCTGTGGGGAAATACAAGCAAGCTGCTTACAACAGTCCAGCCAAGAGCAGTCAAGCTGGCAAATCTTAACAATTGTAACTTGTTCTGACTGGGAACTGCGGTCTTGCTTATCCAGATGAACAAAAAAGGAAAAGCAGGAAGCAGGTAACGGAAGTGGCGACTGAAGCCATCTTGTGAGCTTACTAAGATAAACAAAGAAATCATGGGAATCAGCAAAACAGTTTCGTGAATCCATATTGGCCGGTTGCTGTCACCAGACACACTCTTTAAGCATGTTTTATTCGAGAATTTCAAAGAAAGTAGAAATGAAATGAGAGTGAGGACTAAAATTCCCAAAGGAACTTTGAGCAGGGATGCAATAATGTAATAATACCACCATCCTTTATCTTGCCATTGTCCTAATAGATAGGAGCTTAACCCTTTTTCAAAATCATGTCTTTGAAGATCCATACCTCGCAAATAATTTGAAGGAATTGGGACTGGGCAATTCTCTAGCCATGTCTCTCTAAAACGATTTCCCCCCCCCTCTGTGAATGACCCCTCTCCGGTTAACGTGCTGCTGACAAAAGAAAATTCACTTAATCTAGTAAAGGTACCTTCAAAACCATAGCCCAGGTTAAGCACAAATAATGCAACGACAAGGATAGCAGACAGCTCGGGTAAACTTGGTTTCTTGTTCGTATCAGAATTTTCGTGAGCCTGAGAGAATCGATAAGTGATCCAAACCACAGGCCAAAGAAGAAAGAAGATGATGAGCGTCATCTTTGTTAGCTGTGCCAAGCCGAGAACAATGCCTGCGATCATTGCCCCTAAGGAGTCTGGATTGATCAACCATCGCCAGAAACAGTAAGCTGCAGAAACACCTAATGCAGCTGCAGCTGCATCTGGGCAGATCGTTGCCGACCATGCTAAAACATTAGGCGAAAAAGACCATAGTGCCAATGCAAATAGTCCTGCAGATGGTCCATAGAGATCTCTTGACCATTTCCAGCAGACCAAGCCCCCAATCACACTAAACAAAAGGCACGACAAGCGAGCATTAAAAAAAAGTAACCTAATACGTGTGCGATTCAACCGAACGAATCGTGCACCCAAACTAAATTCTGGACGGTATTCCGGTTTGTTTTTAATAATGGTGGTATCCCAGTACATCTGTGGTTTTGCTAATGCTATTGACTGAGCCGCCAAACACTTCACTAAGGGAGGATTTACCGGATACAGATCAAATCGACCAGTTTGAAGGATGTGTAAACCGGCAGTTAAATGTGCTGTTTCGTCGGGGGCAGGGGAGTTGTTTGCTGACATCCACATTACCATGAAAATATGGACGGTCACGAAAACTGCAACGAAAGTTAATTCAGAGAAATTTCTTGAGTGTGGATTTATTAACATAGCGATCAAAACCAAGTTGCGAAATCTAAAAACACAGTCCATTTATTATGGAAACTGAAGTGACCTGCCCCCACGGACGGTACCAGTTGTTATGTTACAGTTCCTAAGTGGTTATCAGTATCCTTGTTTGCCAGCTGTAGCGTAGCGGAAGTTGGCAAACAAGGGGCGATTGCCTCCGGGGCAGGTGGTAGATAGCCCAGCGAACTATGCGGCCTGATCGTATTGTATTCCCTTCTCCAGCGTTCGATCAACACTTTCGCCTCCAGTAGTGTGTCAAAGATTTCGCCATTCAACAGCTGATCCCGCAAGGTTCCATTGAATGATTCTACATATCCATTCTCCCACGGACTTGACCTGCCCCCGATAATGACACCAGTCACAAGACTCAGTGTTCTATTGTATCAATGGCTGTTCTGCTCGCCTGTTGGAGCGGAGCGGAAGCAGGCGAGCAGAACAGCTTCGCTTCCGGTACCGGGGCTCTGTAGCCCAGTGAACTGTGCGGTCTGATCGAGTTGTAATCTCTCCTCCAGCGTTCGATCAGCACTTTGGCTTCCCATAACGTATCGAAGATTTCACCGTTGAGCAATTCATCTCTCAGTTTTCCGTTGAAGGATTCGATGTAACCATTTTCCCAGGGACTGCCTGGTTCAATGAATAAGGTTTTCACTTCAACTCTGCGGAGCCAGTCTCGAACCCGCTCTGCCGTGAACTCGGGACCATTGTCACTGTGAATATGATCCGGGACTCCACGACGCACAAACAGGTCACTGAGGCGTTCCAGAACGCTTTCACTGTTCAATCTCCTTTCCACATCAATACACAGGCACTCCCTGGTATATTCATCAAGCACAGTCAGCATCCGGAAGGCCCGGCCATCGTGAGTCCGGCAATGCACAAAATCGTAGCTCCAGACATGATCCCGATGCCGGGGACGTAAACGGACACAGGAACCATCATTGAACCACAATCGACGACGTTTCGGCTGCTTTTGTGGGACTTTCAGGCCTTCCTGCCTCCAGAGCCGTTCCACTCGCTTGTGATTCACCTTCCAGCCTCGCCGTCGCAGTAACTCTGTCACACGACGATAACCATAACGGCCGTACTGACTCGCCAGATCGATGATCTCCCGAACCAGCCGGGGTTCATCGGAAGGGACTACAGGCTGCCTCCGTTGCGTGGAACGGGATTGTCCCAGGACACGACAGGCCCGGCGTTCCGAAACCTGATCATGCCCCAGGGAATCTCTTACGAAATTCACCGCCTTACTCCGTTTCGACGGACTCAGTAGTTTCCCGAGGCAGCTTCCCGCAATATGGCTTTATCCAGTTCCGACTCTGCCAGCAGCTTCTTGAGTCGGGCGTTTTCCTTCTCTAACTCTTTCAGACGTTTCGCCTGATCCATCCGCAAACCACCGTATTCACGACGCCACTTGTAGTATGTCTGCTGGTGGATTCCCAGTTTTTTGCACATCAGGGGAATCGTCATCCCCTGAGCGAGATGGACCTCCGCTTCCCGGAGTTTTGAAATGATCTGTTCGGATGAATGACGCTTGGTGGGCATGTTGACTCCTCCTCAATTGGTCCAGAATTGACCTTCCCCCCGTTTCTTGATCCATGCGGAATGCGAGAGATTTTGTTATCTTGTATTCAGGAAAAGGATCAGATCTATGAAACGAAAACGCTACACAGAAGAACAAATCGCTTTTGCTTTACGCCAGGCTGAATCAGGAACCACAGTGGCGGAAGTGACCCGCAAGATGGGCATTTCCGAGCAGACCTTCTATCGCTGGAAGAAAAAATATGCCGGGATGGGGGTGGCTGAACTGCGGCGTCTGAAGCAACTCGAGGAAGAAAACAAGAAGCTGAAACAGCTCGTGGCCGACCTCAGCCTCGATAAGAAGATGCTGCAGGATGTCGTCCAGGGAAAGGTATGAGGTCTGATCGTCGTCGCATAGTGGTGAAGCGGCTTCAGGCAGGTTATTCCCAAAGCGAACGTCGTGTTTGCAGGGCGTTGAACTTTCCACGAGCCAGCCACCGCTACAAAAGTGTTCGAGACGAGAGGACCAAATTACGTATCCGGTTACGTGATCTGGCCAGTACCCGCGTGCATTACGGTTATCGGCGGTTACATATCCTGCTTTCGCGAGAGGGTTGGCACGTCAATCACAAGCTGGTGTACCGGCTCTATGTCGAAGAAGGCCTGCAAATGCGTCGAAAACGTCCCCGGCGGAATCGGAGCTGTCAGGTTCGGAAAACACGTCAGCAAGCCAGTCGCACCAATGAGAGTTGGAGCATGGACTTCATGGCCGATCAGCTGTTTAACGGGCAGCGGTTCCGGCTGTTGACGTTAGTCGATAACTTTAGTCGTGAGAGCCTGGCCATTCGGGTGGGAACCCGACTGACTGGAGATGATGTGGTAGCAGCTCTGGATCGAGTTAAAGCGGCTCGAGGCTGTCCCCAGTCAATCCGTGTGGATAACGGCCCTGAGTTCATTTCAAAGAGTCTGGACTGGTGGGCTTACTTCAACAAAGTGACTCTGGATTTCAGTCGACTGGGAAAACCAACCGACAATGCGTATATTGAATCGTTCAACGGGCGAGTTCGCCAGGAGTGTTTAAACCAGCATTGGTTTTTAAGCCTGGCAGACGCTCAGGAACAAATCGACCAGTGGCGGCTGGACTACAACGAAAACCGCCCACACAGCTCACTGGGAAATCAGACCCCGGTGGAGTTCGCGAAAAATTCATCCCTGGCGCGCCAGGGATGAATTTACCTTGGATCTCTAACATTCCAACTGGTACAGAGTTGGGGGCAAGGTCAGAATCCTGATTAGTATATCAAGTTCTGGTTCCGGTTAAGGGGGCAAGGTCAGGGCCGCTTTTTCAATTTACTTAACAGAGGGGGCTGCCTATGTTGGTCCAAATACAAATCTCTAATTTTCTTTTAAGCTGCAAATCCATGAAAAGCAGTAACACAAAAATTCATAAAACCTATATCGTAAGAAATTTTTTATTCATATTCTCATCTATTTGTCTGATACCACTATGGATATGGTGGGGGACGATTACCCAGGTAAGCTCAGATGAATTATGGAATACAATTCAGGAAAGTAAAATAAGCTCGAAAGATAAAGTACTTTTACATCATCTTATTTCTGATGATGCGGCATGGAGTTCAGGACTTATTGGTACATATCTTTTTCCAGGGTTAGAAAAGCGGATTGTATGGCAATCAAAGTTCCAGAATAATTCGGGCGATGTCTATAATATATTTCTATTGAATCAATATCTAAAACCTGGAGTAAAACCTCTTTTTCCTATAGTCTGTGTCATTACTGATGAAAAATATAAGCTTAAAGCGTGGGCAGAATTTATTCTTACATCTAAAGGAGTCATTTCTGCTAAGCTGTCTCAAGAAGGTGATAAAGATATATTAACTATTTCAACAGTAAGTGGTTGGACTTACGGAAAAGGAGTACATAAATATTCTTTGAATTCAAATAAAATAGATAACTTTGGAGAAGTTCAGTACAAAAAATTCCAACAAGGTGAAAATAGCGATAAGCTACTAGTTCCGTTTATGTCTGTAAATGAATTTCAATCACTAGATTTGAAGTATTCCAAATGGTTAAGAAAAACTTTAATTGAGAATAGTAAATTTGCAGAATAAGGTGCTGTGCATCGTCAAACTGGTATCTGAAGTTCCCCAGAAATAGTGGGCGCTGGAATTAGGTTATACTGCCTGCTCAAACATTTCGGGGCTCAGATAGTCCAGAGATGAATGGAGCCTTTCTCGATTGTAAAACACTTCGATGTACTCGAAGATACTGTGCCGGGCTGATGCCCGTGTCTCGTATTTCTGGCGATGAATCAGTTCTTTCTTGAGCGTTGCAAAGAAGCTTTCCATCACGGCATTGTCCCAGCAGTCTCCCTTGCGGCTCATGCTGCATTGAATCCCGTTGATTTTTAGGGTTCGCTGATACTCCTCGCTGCAATACTGACTGCCACGATCCGAGTGATATTGACCTGCCTCAAAAACCTGTACCAGTTGGAATGCGAATGAACAAGGGTTTTCAGACCCCTGCGGTGTCCGGTTAGGGTAGCAGTCCCAGCTGTTATGAAGACGATCAGTCTGACCTTGCCCCCTTAACCGCATCCAGAAATAGATATGCTAATTGGGATACTTGACCTTGAACGTTTTCGCCCGCGGTCTTCTGGAATGGATGACATTCTCTGATAGATAAAAAAAATGCATGCAGGCCACCATTGCTGGTGGCCTGCTTTTCCCTTAGAGATAAAAATGAATAATAATTTGTCAATTGACTACAATCTCCCTTGCTAAAAGATTTAGAGACATATCGTAGTCTATTGGGATTCCACGCAACCAGAGAGAAAACTGATGCACCATGAGTCCCGCAGCAATGCTGGCTGCATAGATCGTACTGCGTGAGGTACAACTGCCTGTTTGAGCTTGCGATTGAGCAAAAAGTGTTTCGGTATACCGGTCTACTACAGAATCCTTTGTTGCAGTCAGTATCCGAATTGTCTCTCCCAGCATTCGGCCATCTGTCCAGAACTCACACGTTCTGTTGACGGATCGCCAGATTGCCGCACGAGAAGAGATCGAATCCACACAGCAGAAAACTGCCTCTCCTATGGAATGGGACGGACGAAACCGGTCAGGGATCGTCTCCACCTGAATCGAATCATCCATTTCCTGAATGGCCTTAGCGGTTGCTTCGACTTTATTCGCCCCCAAATCCTGTCTCCGATATCCCTGAGTCGTGATATTAGTCAACTCAACAGTATCGAAATCCACAAGCTGAATACGCGGTGTCCCGATCGCCGCCAGTTGCAGGGCCACCTGACGGCCAATGGCTCCCACACCGATGACAGTCACCGAAATCTGTGAAAGCTTTTCAGCGGGGACCAGGCCACTTTGCCTCTGAAAACGGTCTACTGTCGTATTTGTCATTTCAAGTCTCCTTCCAGATCAGATTCATCGAAAAACCAGTCGGCGTCCCAGTCAAAACCGTCCAGTGCCGATAGCGGACTGTCTAGATTGCGTTGTTCGGGAATTACGTTCGTTAAATATTCCTGTTCCCAGTTTTCGGGATCACAACCGGGAAAGGCCTCAGAGTAATCCCGCCTAACCGGAATCTCGCAGTCAAATGCGGGACCGGAATTCATCCGCAGGCGGGCATAAGATCTTCCCTGCCGAGCGAGGATAAACATCACCGCCCAGTCAGAACGACCGAAGACGCGTTCAAAGGTCGCCTCATCAGTTGGACTGGGCTCCGGGCAGGCTCCCGGATGGGTGTGTATCCAGATTCGACCAAACTGCTCCATGCGGAGTCCTGCATCGACCTGATCATCAAAGAAATTCGCCACCGCTTCATCATCGAAGGCAACATGGACCATCGAGCAGGTCTGTTTCACGAGTTGCAGGTCCTGGACCAGCAGCAAATCCGTCGAGGCCGCGATTCCAAAGCCGCCGACTTCCGTATCACCATAATCACGCAAAAACAGCAGCTTGGCCCAGGCGGTTGGACTAAAGCGGAGTGCCGGCAGGAGAGACTGTTTCCGGTGATGTGGTTTCCTCGTCCGGTTCGTACGTTTCTTCGTCTTCCTGTGTTTCACAGATCGGGCACCTTTCTTCATTATCGAGGCAATTTGAACAACAGTTGGAACAACAGAGCACACACTCTTTCAGGCAGGATTCACAGCAGTCATCACGGCAAATTTCACAGCGGGTCGCACAGTCGTGGCAAAATGAGGAACTACAGTCAACACAGCGATTGGCACATTGCCGGCACAAGCGATTTTCACAGTTAGTGCAGTGGGTCTGTTCCTCAGTGGTCACGACATCCCCACACTCGTGACATTCTGCACTGTGCCAGTCACTGAGCGCGACATAGGGACTTTCCGGGTTATAGGTGCGTAACAAACGCGACACCAGCACGAAAAAATCCAGCAGTCGTCCCTGTTCCAGGGCACGTTTGATGGGCACACGGGCGTCCCCTTCACAGACGTTGTCAGACTGCACGTGCGGATGTGTGACTGCTTCATCGGTGATCGGCGGTTGCGGATCTTGAGCAAATACGTGATAGTGAAAGGGTGAGTCTGAATTCAGTTCTGCCAGTTCCAGTCGAATCTCAAACGCTCCCAGATACACGCCTTCCAGCACAATCGACTCTGTGACGACTGAAATTGTCTTATTCTTGAGATCGATGATGTAATCACCGAACTCCTCTTCCAGAGTCAGCAGGTCTTCGTAGATGATGCGTATTGCAGGAACAGGCTTTTCACCAGTGGCAGACTCCAGTTCCTGCTGCAACGTCACCAGTTGCCGCGTTAGCTGAAGTACCTCCGTTGCCAGTCCCCGATCCAGTCTTGAGGTCGCTTGGAACCAACCCCGTTCCTGCGCCTGTTGTCTCATGCGGATCAACCGCAGACAGCTTAACCAGGCCGCTTCCGGCAGCCCGATGTTTGTCTCACATTCCTGTGAGCTGAGTTGTTCCTCAATGAGACTGGCCATCCGCCAGACCCTTTTCGATCTCTGTTTCATAGTTCATTTACTCCCATAAATTTAAAACAGGCTGCCGGAACCGTAATTCCGACAGCCTGTCAGAGACAAAATCATTCACTTCAACAACGGCTAGATTTTCGCCCCTTCAATCTTCGTCGGAGTGATCGAAATCCGGTCCCCGTCCTGTAACGTCTGATCGGGAGGACAGGGCTGTCGATTGACCCGGATCAGGTAGTCCGAGGCGTTCGCGTCCGCCATGCGCTGTTCGAACAGTTGAGCGACCGTGGTTCCTGTGGCAACTTCGATGTAGTCCGCGAATCCGCCGCCATCATTATTAATCAGTAAAACTTTCATAGCATTCCTTTCTGGAATTGAATTGAAGAGGTAAATCAGGAGTCATTGCTTTAATAAAGCGACTTTCGTTTGCGACGCCGTTTTCTGCGCCGAGACTTAACGGCGCGTCGTCCTCGTTGCCGCCCACTATGGAGCATCTGCAAGCGATTTGAGTGGAAGGGAGCATCTGCCTGACTGAGATAGTGAAAGCCACTGGGGTCGGAGTCACACCAATGACGGTACATGATTTAGCCCCTCTGTCTGTCGGCTCAGTCGCTGGTTGTCCAGTTCGTCCCAGTCGATGATCTGCGGTCCCAATGTCTCTGAATCCGGATCAACGGTTTCATGGGGCTCCGCCAGTAAAAAGCCCAGCCGTTTGACGGTGGCGATCGTCTCGCCGGTGGCCAGGGCGACAGCCCGATTCAAGTCTGACTGTTTCATCTAATGTCTCCTAAAAACAAATGGTTCAATAAAAAAGCCCCGGCCCTGCAGAGATAATTCTGCAAGACCGGGGCACATTGTTAGGTAATTCCATTTTCAGGGGCTGGGGGAGAGCCAGTGCTGCTCCAACCAGTCGATCTCTGACTGCAGAGCTACACTCCGCAGGGGGAACGGTCCCAGTCGCGGTCCTAGGACGGGGGACAGATCCACGATCCATTGACCGTCAGCATTCGGTTCCACAAACGACCCGCGAGAAATGCGCATGCGACCAATGGTCGCCAGGTCGATGACTTCCGCATAAATGCAGCGGATTTGCCCTTCAGCTGTGATGATGATTTGCATGCGGCATCCTTACTTAGGAGTCCGCATGATCTGGCGCCGCGGCCGGTCGACCAGCAGTCCATCCAGGGCAGCCTGAACGCCAGACAGATCGGAGGCCACCTGCTGCCGGAGTGCGTCCCGCTTTCTCAACTCTTGGGGCTGAATCCCCTCCACAATGTTTTGACATTGAGAGACGAGGGCATCCAACTGCTCGTTGGAACGGACATTCAACGACCGGAAACGTTCAAAGAACTCGTGCAGGTTTCCAATGGCCGAATCCCGGAAGACCTTGGGGCGACCGTCGGCCTGACCGCTCAGACGATCCGTGAGATGCGACACCAGCTTCGACAGTTCATCCAGAAAGGCGTCTTCGGCCAGCCGGACCGCTTCTTCGAACCGCGACTGCACGCGCTGGCATTCCTGTTCGTAGAGTTCGGGATTGAGCTGTCGCAGATAGTTCGGCGGTTCGATACTGGGGAATTCCCAGGTTACTTCGAACAGTCCTACCAGTGATGCGGGATAATCGTCGTCATTGAACAGACTCCCCAGTCGCTCCCGCGCCGCCGATTTCAGAGACAGGTATTGTTCATCCAGTTCCGCAACCGCCTCGGCCAGTTCTTCCGTAAACCGACGCATCTGTTCCTGGAAGGCGTTCAGCGCATCCTGCCGCAATAAGCGGATGCCCGGTTCCGGGAAAGGCAGACTGACCGAGGTCCAGTATTTCCGTACCTGGTTGCGGACGGCACTCACGGCCCGGAAACGGGGATGTCCCGTATCCAGCAGCTTTTTGCCGGCACTCAGGAACGCCCCTTCCGCCCCAAACGATTCAGCGGCCTGCGCCTTCTGGTCGCGTGTGAGTGACTTCCGGGTACCAAACCATTCAAAACTGACCCGCGTGGCACACATTGTCGCCCGAAGTCGGTCGATCGGATCGTGGCAGGTCTCAACTTCTTCAATCGTAGCCATAGTAGTCATTTCTCCTTGATTAAAGTCAGGTTTAGTTTCTGCGGGGATCACGGGAGAGTTTGCGTTGTGCACGGGCTCCCGACCGCTCTCCGTGGACAAAGACGCCTGGCTGCTCTGCAGACAGGCAACGGTTGCTGGCCCAGCGTCTGAGTCGGGCCACTGATTCTGCGGCTGTGACGGCCACGGGGACCACGTTTTCAGCAGCCTGGGTTAACGGGACATTCAGCAGGGCTGCCAGGCGACAGCAGGCCCGGATTTCCGATCCGGTCCAGTGTCGATCTTCAGGCAGTTCCTGGTCTTCTGTAAGCCCATACTGTTCGCGGTAGATGTTCCAGATCGCCTGCTTCTGGCCATCCCCCGGCAGATCCAGAAAGAAGAGACCATCAAAGCGTTCAGCCCGGATCAGTTCCGGGGGGAGCTTTGAGATGTCGTTGGCGGTACAGACGACAAACACATCCGAAGTATGGTCATTGAGCCAGCTGAGGAGCGTTCCCAGCATACGCGTGGAGACACCACTGTCAGACTGTCCGGACGAGGCCGCTCCGCTCAGACCCTTTTCGATTTCGTCGATGAACAGGACGGCGGGTTGCATCGCATCAACGATTCGGAGCGCTTGTCTGGTTCGCTCCGTAGGATAGACTGCCAGCGAGTTGCCGACTGAATGAGTCGGTACTTTTCCAACAGTCCTCCTCCGAACCGTGCGTGCGACTTTCATCGCACACGGCTCTCCAGTGTTAGATAGCTTTGCCATCATATCTCCCGTTATGAATATCTTGATGACAGGAGACACAGACGACTAAAGTTTTACGACGCCGCGCTATCATACGTTTAACCCAATCAGGCTTCACTCGACGTCCGGGTTGGTCGATTTCTGCCAGCTTGCGGATATGATGAACCTCACAGGCTCCTTTTCTTCCACATAGCTCACATTCATCGGCCAACAATCGTTCGACCAGTTCGCACTTTGGATTAAACGGTACTCGTAGCGGGGGATCGCAATTCCGTATTATCTTCGTTCTTGCGAGATTGATGCCGCCAAAGTACGCAACGAGATCCGGTTTATCCGGGCGTTCCTTACGTATCAGCAACACTTTTCGCATACCAAGCGGTGTTTCTATTTCACTTTTGAACCTGTCAAAGACAGCCTTGCGCGAAATCTGAAATTTGCACGCTAAGGTTTTGGCAAGTGAAACATTCATGAAGTAAAACAACCTTCCTAGCCGGGCATTCATATTCCAGGCAAGCTGGTAATATTCAACCAGACCACGCCATTCCGCCTGATATCTTGCCACGATGCTCAATGGTTGATCGGGTAAAAGTTCAGGACGGTGACTGATTCTGCTGTGTTTGAGATAACAGCTAATCTTGTCATTAATGACATCGGGAGGAATAAGCAGACAGACATTTCCATTGCTCTTTCGCACGCCATTTGCTCGATGCAAATTGTTATGCGAAACGCAGATTTCGTAACCTAGAAAGCGAGCCTTCTGAGTTCGAGCATGGGTAATGAGCGTCTTTTCTGGAGATAAGTTCAATTTCAGCGATTCTTGTAAGAACTCGCGCAGTCGATTCTTGATCTCCTCTGCTTCCTGCTTGGGACCGCAGAAGCCCAACAGAAAATCATCGGCGTATCTAACATATCGAAGACGGCGGTAGTTTGGATCATTGGGGTCTTTCGACGGCAATAATCCCTTTTTCCGCATACATTCTCGATAGCCTTCAACGTCTCCGCTTTTCTTCCGGCGAGCGGCCATTCTGTGAAGATTATGGTAAGCTTGATTGGTCCTTCTCACCTTACCTCGATTGAAGTCAGGAAGAAGTACCTGTTCGACAAACTTATCAAGGCGATCAAGGTAGATGTTAGCGAGGATCGGACTGACAATGCCTCCTTGCGGAGAACCGCTCAGAGTGGCATTGTATTTCCAATCTTCCATATACCCAGATTTAAGTAACCCTGAAATCAGGTCGATAAATCGGCCATCATGGATCTTTTCCCGGAGGATGTTGAGCAATATCTCATGATTGATATTGTCAAAGCAACCGGAAATATCTCCTTCGATGAACCAACTCGTCCCAGTCCATGTTTTGGCGATTCGATTTAACGCGGTGTGACAACCGCGTCTGGGCCGAAACCCACAGGATGAATCACTGAACTGAGGCTCGTAATACCATTCGAGAATGGTACGCATCGATTCCTGAACCAGTTTGTCTGACCAGGTTGGCAGTCCAAGCGGTCTCTGTTTACCATTCTTCTTGAGAATGTAAATTCGTCTGACCGGAGTCCAGTGGTAACGACCGTCACGCAGACAATCGATGATTCGCTGGATTTTCTGGAAGGACATGCCATCTACCGTTTCCTGTGTTGTCCCTTTGGTCATCGCACCATTGTTACGGTATATTTTTCCGTAGCTGGCAAGATGGAGCTCAGGGTTATACAGGTAGCGATAGACCCGTTCCAAGCAAAGACCACGACGGCCTCTATCCTGTAGAATCCATTGCATTTTAGGAACTGTGTGCATCTCGCACTCCCTCAATGTTGAATTCCACAAACACCTGCCCCCCTTCGCCATGTAGTCGGCTTTCCCGACCGCGGACTACTATGGGGGCTCCGTCACCATAGGGCTCGCGCCCCTTAGGCGATCCCGCTTTCCGTGCAAGTTGAACGTAATAGGTCGGGTTAGGTTCTCCTTTCGCTCCCTTAAAATGCCTCGTTGGCATTCGGTGTCGTGCTGGAATGTTCCCTGAGCAACCGAAGAACTCAGGTATGCAGCGACAAGAGGATTTCAATCGTTGTATCCTCTGCGGGGCCATTACGCCCTGGAAGCTAGAGTTCAGGCAATCAAGCTTTAACCGTACCGACCGGGTCTTGCGGAGCATGGGATAAACGATTTCACCCATCAGCCGCTTTCCGGAAGTGCTATATTTCCCCTTGGTCTTTCGACTCATTTCAGGTAATCCCGGTGACCCACAAGGTCATAAATTCCAAAACCTGTCCACGCTATGCGTGGGATTCAACTTGCCGTTAAACGGCGCACTCGGTCTGGCCGACCAGCGCGCCCATCAGGGCTCCCACGTCGAGTGTCAGTGTGGCTCTTCCGGTCTCTTTTCCCAGTGCTTTGGCGAAGGCACTTTTCCCGGTACCTGGGACGCCCAGCAGCAGCACACCCCGCGGACGCACATGGGTTGATTCCTGTGATCTGGGCCGCAGCGCACGCCGGCAAAAGGCTTTAAGGGATTCCAGGCCTCCCAGGTCATCAAATGATTCCGAGCCGCTGTGGAGCGTTAATAGCCCACTTTTCAGTAACGTCTGGGCCTTAAGCTCCAGCACGACGGAGACATCGATTCGTCCGTGTCTTACCAGGGAAAGACTGAAAGCGCCTTCGGCTTCATAGCGAGTCAGTCCACAGGCGGCGTCCAGCACACGCTCCAGTTCCGCTCCCTCCGGTAATTCGCCGGATTCCGTGGCAATGCTGCAGGCAATTTCCTCCAGCTGTCTCCGGTCAGGAAGATCGTGTTCCAGGCAGACGAACAGTTTCTCCAGCTCCGGGGGAATCTGGACCAGGCTGGACAGGACGATCACAAAGGTTCTGGTTTGCTTTCCCAGGCTGATCTGTTGCGTCAGGGCCTGGATGATTTCCGGGGAATTAATAAACCGGTGGAAATTCTTGAGCACGAGCAGCGTGGGGCGATCTGGATCGGCCTGACTGTTGAGACTATGAATGGCTGCCAGGGGATCGGGGTACGATGAGTCGCTTTCCCCAATGACTTCCGTCCCTTGCAACCCCCGGTCGATGTCCCAGGAGAGCAGGCCCCAGTCTTCACTGTGGCAGAGCCGGGTAATTTCCAACAACGCCTCGTCATGTTCGTGGCTCTGAATCCAGATGCCGGTAAAGCAGGCGCGTACGTTTTCCGCCAGTCGTTCGGATAGTAACATAAGTGTTTCCTTAATGGTTTGAAGAAATAGATGTGTGAAGCGGGTTTAAGCGGTCTCAGCCAGATGGCCGATCGTTTCCAGCCAGGAGATGATTTCCCCGTCTGGATCGCGTTCCTGCAACAGGGGAACCGTCATTTGTTCAACCGCACTGGTATTGAGCCAGTGCTTGGCCCGATTCCTGAGCTTGATCTGCGGATGGCGATCGAGCCGTTCCCAGCAATAGTCGTCATGCCGGCTATCGAATACCCGCTGTGCCACTTCTGAGGCCACGCAATCATGGTCCCCGAATTTGGGCATGATGTCGGCGACGGCCTCAATGGCACGGGGATGCAGGTAGTTCTCCAGGCTCCGTTTCCGCGTCAGCACAGCACGGCAGTGGGGGCGGCGGTTGATCTGAGCAACCAGCGTTTCCCGTTGCTCCGTCTCAGGAGGGCTTTCCCGATCAAAGAGATAAAACTCAGGGAGCCGAAGTGGGGCCAGTCGCCTGATCCAGGCGCGGGGATGGCCGCCGATGGGCAGAAAGATGAGTTCCCCGTTGCCTTCCATGGCTGCCAGATCAGGGAGTGCGGGCTGCTCGGCATGGAGTAGCGTCGAGATGCGTGTCAGGAATTCGATGTCATGCGTCCCTTCGACGACGACCAGGACACGCACTGGGCGGGGATCTTCGTAAACTCGTTTAGGTAATTCCTGTATTTCATATGAAGTGAAAACTAATTCTCCTGTCGTAATTGGTTGGGTTGATGTTGGACCGTCTGGTGGTATTCGGCGGTCAGTTGTTCCGAGGAGACTTTTCCCAGAGCGCCTTCCAGAAACTGGCTGGCGTTCCGGCAACGGGAACCGGTAAAGCCGCGAGTTTCGATCCGGGACTGACCGTCGGCAGAGATAATGATTTCAATGGTTTTCACTGGCCCTCTCCGATCTGAATGGTGAGTTTGATGGAACCGTCGCTGAGCTGGCTTTCCAGGACAGAATGTCCCTTGCGACGGGCTTCCAGACGACATTTCTCGAAAGCATCAGAATACACATAAAAAAACATCTATAGACTCCTTTTCTGAAATACCCATAATTGGGCCGTTTGAATTGTTGAAGCTGTCCCGATGGATCGAGCAGCGTTTTTCACTATTCTCAGGAGACCAGTCATGCTCACCCGAGATGCTGACGGGGACATTACCGCAGTCCCCCCCCGCCCACAGTAAACCAGCAGTCAATCTGTCCATCGACGCTCTGGGATCAGATGCCACCAGCGAAACAAAAGCGACTGATCGGTCGGCTCAGTCTGCTAATTCAAGAAAATCTGAACCAACCACAAGGAGGTCCGGACAATGAGTCACCCCGAACAGAATCTGCTGGCAGCTCGTGACAAAAAAATTAAAAGTCATCATCAGGAACGGCTGGCTGTTGTTTATGTACGTCAATCCTCCGTCCATCAGGTCCAGCACCATCAGGAATCTACTCAACTCCAGTATGGTCTGGTGGCCCAGGCTGAACGACTGGGATGGCCAACCGAGCGCATTCTGGTAATTGATGATGATCTAGGATTTTCGGGATCTTCGAGTGAAAAAAGACTGGGCTTCCAGCGTTTACTCAGTGAGGTGGCATTGGGACATGTTGGTGTCATCCTGGGGGTTGAAATGTCTCGTTTAGCACGGAGTTGCAAAGACTGGTATCAGTTGCTGGAACTGTGTGCTCTATTTGACACACTGATCTCCGACCTTGATGGACTATACGATCCGTCATCCTATAATGACCGACTCCTGCTGGGACTAAAGGGAACCATGTCCGAGGCCGAATTGCACGTCCTGCGACAGCGAATGTGGCAAGGTGCTCTACAAAAGGCACGTCGCGGTGAATTGTTAAGTAAAGGCCCCGTTGGTTATGTTCGCTCGGCTGACGAACTGGTGTTTGATCCCGATGAGCAGGCTCAGGGGGTTGTGCGAACTATATTCGATCAGTTCGAACGGTTAGGCACAATGCATGCCGTATTACGTCATCTGGTTGCTGAGGGGATTCGCATGCCAGTCCGACCATCCTCAGGCCCTAACAAAGGACAACTGGAATGGAGACGTCCCAACCAGACAGCCATACAGAACATGCTTACTCATCCGGTTTATGCAGGAGCTTATGTGTTTGGGCGTAGTTGCCAAAGTCAGAAGAGAAAACAACAAAAAGGTCCAAGCCGCTTATCACGGAACGAATGGTTGGTCTTATTGAGGGATCGATTTCCAGCCTATATTTCCTGGTCTCAATATGAAGAAAATCAGGAGCGGCTGGAACAGAACCGGTCAATCATCTCCTCGCGTGGGAGTGTGCGGCAAGGTCGAGCATTATTGGCAGGGATGCTGGTGTGCGGACGCTGTGGATATCGATTGCGAACGCAGTACGGAGGAAGCAATTCCAGGCCCAGTTACCAGTGTTCCGCACGATCTTCGCTCTATGCTGATCCAGTCTGTCAAAGACTGAAAGCACAACCCTTAGATGATGAAGTGGTGAGACTGGCAATGCTGGCGCTTCAACCATCAGCTCTGGCTGTCAGCTGTCAAGTTGCCTCCGATTTCCATGAACAACGTGAAGCATCTCAAACATTATGGAGCCAGAAACTGGAGCGGGCCACTTACGAAGCAGAGCGTGCCGCGAGACAGTATCATGCAGTCGAACCAGAGAATCGACTGGTAGCGAGAACACTGGAACTGGCCTGGGAAGAAAAACTACGTTCCCAACGTGAACTGGAAGAACAATACGAGCGTTTTCTACAAGAGCGACCAAAGTCACTGAGCAACGAAGATCAGGAACGAATCAAGGGATTAGCAGCAAATGTTCCTGCCCTGTGGACCGCCGCCAGCACAACGGACGTGGATCGAAAAGAAATTCTCCGTGAGATCATTGACCATGTGGTCATTGATGTAGAAGGAAAAAGTGAGTGGGTGGAGGCGCGAATCCATTGGGCCGGCGGTCACCAGACCTATACGCGTTTTCGGCGGCCTGTCGGACAGCTCTCGAAACTCAGTACCGGAACGCAACTAATGCAATACCTGAAAGAACTGCTGGACTCAAAAATCTCTGCACCACAGATTGCCAACAAGTTGAATGAGGAGGGATTTCTGACGCCCAGGGGATTGCCGTTTAACGAATCACGTGTGCGAATGCTGATGCTCCGTTACGGATTGAGGACGACTAAAAAATCGTCATATCAAAATTCCTGCCCGCTCAATGAAAATGAGTGGTACATCACTGAATTAACTCAGAAGCTTCAGGTGAAATATGGAAAAATCCATCAATGGATTAAGGATGGGAAAATTAACGCTCGCAAAGCTGATGATGGCCGCTGGATTATTACCGCAGACGAAGCGAAATGTCGGGAATTGACCGCACCTCCATCCCCCCGTAGGTTTCCTGGTCCCAAAACAAAAAACACAAAGGGCAAGAACAAGACATGATATCCGCAAGAAACTCAGGAATTTACTTGTACCTGAATCAGTATGCTACCGTCTTGTAGTGTTCGTTCATTGATGCAATGGCCTGCCTTTCTGGCCTCTAATTTAGCCTTCTCCACGCAATAAATCTGGACGAATCTATTGAGATGAGCTTGATCTCCCCAACGGCCTTCATAGTTGTCGTATTGAAGCTGGCCGGAGGCAAGCTGACAGACTACAGGATACCGCCAGCCGGGAAGCTCGACTGCCAATCCAGAAACTTCTCCATTAAAAAGTCGAACAGTACGTTGGGTTGGTGCAGGCAGCGAAAGTCTGGAGCAGGCAGAGGATACCGCAACGGGATCGCGAACTTCGGTCTGAATTTGAACAATATGGGACATCGTATTTGACTCTCCTTTATGGCGTGACTGGACGATATAAAATACATGAGTATGCAACCCATACTCGAACGCTGACTTGAATAGCCTAGGTAATATAAAACCAGGCAATATTTGTATCATTTCTCAATTGAAACCATTGCATGGGGTGCACTGTGAACGACTCGACTTTTCCACGCCGTAAGATTGCAGCAGCCGATTGAGGTGAGACAGCTCACCCCAGCGGCCTTCAAAGTTGTCGTAGCGGACTTGGCCCCGTTCGACGTCAAAGACAACGGGATACCGCCAGTCGGGGAGACGGACTGCATAGCCCGTGGCTTCCCCGCTAAACAGCGGGACGGTCTCGTGAACGGGCTCTCCCAGTGCGAGTCGTCGGCAGGCCAAGCCCAGGGCTTCGGCATCGCGGACCTCTGTTTTGATCGTGACTATGTGTGACATTTCATGTGCTCCTTTCTGTGGGATTTCCAGGATCGGGGGGCTGCGGGAAATCCGGCAGCCGCGGTTTGTCTGGATCTGTGTTCGCAGGCGGCATCAGCCACGGTTCTGCTGAGACCAGGTCATCCAGTAGCAGCTCTGTCATTTGCTGATCGTTAGCGGGTTCGATTTTCTGCCTGAGCAGCAACCAGCAGATCAACAGGGGCAGCAGGCTAACGACCACCATGGTCACCCTGGTGATCGCCGCCGCAATGATCGGGTCACGATTTCTGCTGTCAGCAATTTCACGGCGTTCTGCCTCCAGCTGGTCCCGCTGGTATCCGATCTCGTTTCGCTCGGTCTGCATCTCGCGCTGCAGCGTGACCATCTCCTGCCGGGATCTGGCGTCTGCTTCCACCAGTTCCCGTGAACCGGAGGCAACTTCCTGCTGGAGTTCCGTCATGCGTTGGTTCTGCTCAGCCTGGCGCTCCAGCTGCCGTGTTGCCAGTTCGGCCACACGGCTGTTTTCGTCGGAACTACAGCCGGCTCCGGTCAGCAGGATCAATGTTAGTGTGATTGGTAGAGTCGGTTTTTCCATGTGCCCTCCAGCGTTGAATCAGGTGTCTGAGAATTCCCTGCAGCGCCAGCCGCAACCGCCGTTCCTTGATGAAAGAGACGACAGTCAGCAACAGGGCGACAGAGACGAACGTTAAAACCATGTATTCCAAGCAAAGCTCCTTTCTGTTGAGGATGTGTAAACACAAAACGCCCCGCATTTATGTGCAATGCGGGGCGTTTTTACTGATGACGAGTTTGAAATAAGATCGACTGCGATCGATGATAGGTAAGCGTTTCCCTCATGTATCATGCCACGTTTTAGGCCAAAATTTAGATGATGAGACGCGCCTGATATCTAATTTTTCCAGCTTGTCATTTCTCCTGGCTTCTTCTCTTTTTCTTCAAGTATTATGACGCGTTTTTCGCCAGAATTAAGGTCGACGATGCTCTCACAGTTCTGAGGAAATGAATTGAAATCTGTTCTGGGCAACTATTTGCTGAAGAGAAGCACTTGAAATCCCCAGAAAATCAATATGGTGCCAAAAACAATGGCAATCACGGCTCCAATTCTGTTGAAGACAGGCCGATATTGTGGAATGCCGCTGAAACTGTGAGCAATTCCAGTCAAACCGGTATAACAGCCAATCAAAACCATCGCGAAGCCACCAATGATCATCGAGAATGGCATGATCCCATTGAACCAATGACCTTCTGGAACTTTTTGCTGCACTTTAAATGAAACCAAAGAAAACACGACCACTCCTGCCAGGAAATTCCAGCCAGGCAAAGGTGTCACAGCATTCCTGTACTCCTCCGCAGGGTCTGGTTTTTCAGGGACGAAGCCGGGAAATAATCCGACCTCAAATGCCTGATATTTCCGGCCGTCTTCGTGAATGATTTCCGTTTCCGGCTGGATGTAGTCCAGCTCAACATATTCCATGAGTTCAATATATGAGTAAGGGCCTGCAAGCAGGCCCTGGTCATCAAAACGCCACTCTGTGGCTTCCCGGTTTTCGGGGACTGGATATTCTGTCACGTGGGACGTTCTCCTTACTGTTAAGGTTAACCAATCAATATTTCCTATTTATTCTGGGGCTTCAGGTCAGGGGCAGAAAGTGGGCGTTACGTCGCAGCCAGAAAAGTGTCGTGAGTAGAAACGCCCATTCGCACAATTCGACGATCACTACAAAATAGTTAATTAACTCGACTGCTACGGTTTTTGAGGCAAAGTTGCTCTGGTCAGCCATCGCAATAATCCCAATCCCCCAGAGAGACAACAGTAGGTGGACCGCTGTTGCGACCACGATACTGAGGATAATGATATTCGGGCCTGAACGGCTTAACGCTCTAAGTCGAGCCCCACCTATGAACAATGAAATCGTCACCCCCAATGAAACAAGCATGCTGATAAACATCGCTAAAGCCTCAACCCCCATCAGAGGATCTTTTTCGTCTAACACAGTGCCGTAGGTCATTTGTGATATGACATAAAGAAACCAGAGCCAGGGAGCTATCTGAAGCGTGTAGATACAGATCCAGTTTGCCATGGCGGGGAGCCTGGGATTCGTGATCAGAGGGTCGGTGGGATAGCTTTCAACTGGGGGAGCCGGAGGAGATTGTAGACCGGCTTCTTCTGTTCCAGAATCGAACTCACTCCAGGCAGTTAGCGGCTTCCACTCCTTCTCATTTGATGAGTGGGCATAATCAGCCAGGCTGATTTTGTTTGACTGCAAGGCATCACAGATTTCCTGGTGAGACAGAGGACCTTCCGCTACACCATGCTTCGCCAGCCACCACTGGCTCGGGGGATTTTCAATCGTTTTGTTATTTTCTTCGTGCATAAAACCTACCAACCTTATCTAGTTGAAATATTTTGTTTTTACGTTTGCTTGGGGACTGCTTGTTCTGCTGCATTCCCACTGAATCCTGGAGGACTCTCCTGGTGAGATTTGGACAGCGGGTCCGGGAACTGCGCAAAGAGCAAGGTTACTCGCAGGAGAAATTTGCTTGCGTATGTGAGCTGGACCGGACCTACGTCGGCGGGATCGAACGGGGGGGAGAGGAATCTGTCCCTGCGAAATATTGAGCGGATCACAAAGACACTCGGCATCAGCCTGGCCGAACTGATGGAAGGGGTTTGAAGGAGTTCAAACCGCTGGGGTGACCAGAACGACTCCCAGGCGGTCAGACGCGTCTGCCATCGCCTGTCTGGCAACCTCCGGAGAGTTAAACAGACGGGGAGTCTTTACGCTGGCCGCATCAGAATGGCACACAGTATAGCGTAGTTGTGCTGCCAGCAACTGCTGGCGAAGTTGTTGAATGTCTTCTTCTTGCCAGGCTGGCTTGATTCTGGGGCCACCTGAATAGATCGCGAACACGTCTGGGTCCTTGAGATCCATCTCTTCGTACCAGAACTGCAGGGCCGCTCGGATCAACATGAAATCTTGTTTCTGTATCATTGTTCTCCTTTCTGTCGAAGGGACTTTTTATCAGGGCATTAACTCCATCGTCAATCAGGCACACTGCCGGTACTGGACTGCTCAACGATTTCAATGGCTAAGCTCTCCCTATTTATCATGACACGTTTTGCGGCATAATTTAGTTTTTACGGGAATCCCGTTCTGCGTCGTCCGGTTCATACTTTTTGACGATTGATCTGGCAATCAGTTGTAACAGTCGATGGACGGGACTGCCCGGTATGACGGGGCCAGTTGGCTTCACGTTTTTCTTTTTGGTTTTGGAGTGTCTGGCTCTCAAAATGGCTCCTTTCAGATAGCGCATTAAAAAACCCCGGCAAGTTGCCGGGGTCGGATCAGGAATCAATGGGTTCGTTCATTTTCAGAGCGGAGGCCGCTGATAACCGGACTTCGCCTGAAAAGAATACTTTTGGTTATTGTGCCTGCGCAGCTTTTTATAGTCGCCAGGCGGTTCATCCAAAAATATGTAGGGATTTGTCAGCCCCTTTTCCAGCATCTGCCGATGCAGCTTCAAGGCATTCGATACTGCCGTCTGGGTGGGGTTACATTCCAACTGGCTGGCAATTTCACGCTGATCCAACCCGGTGGCAGCCAGTTTGACAGCTTCTGGACGAATCAACTCGCGCTGAGTCGGTTCGAAAAGATCCAAAGTTATTTTTCGAGACAACAACTGCTGTAATTCGGGAATCGAAGCAGCATCTGGAATACTCCCCGCCAGATTGAGGCGGAGCATGGCACGAGGCAGTAAATGACCGCCAGATACGCGACGTACCAGGTAGACATGGATTTCAGGGACCAGTTCCCGGATCAAGTCACCGAACTCATGAGAGTGTATATCGATGTCTTCAAGGTGATATTGCAGTATCTCTTTGAGCTCCAAAGTTGATTTCGGAAGATTCAGCTGACGTTTTTTGGCAAGCTCGAACGCTACACGGTCGAGCGACAGCTTTTTTTTCCGTTCGCTCAACTCCGACATCATTTCATATAAAAGATTCGGATCGGCACCATCTATCTCTCTGATCAGTTTTTTGATCTTTTCACTTTCACGCTCAATTTCATCCTCGACCCGGTTCAGTTTGTTTTCACGGGTACGAAGTTTTTCAGGCCCACCAGATTGTGCCTGCTGCAGGATCTCCTGATACTGAGCATCAATCCCTTCCAGAGACGAAAGGCTTTCCAGGGTTACTCCCAGCAGCTTCCGGGCGGCTTTAGGTCCATTAAACCCAATGGAATTCCAGCAGTGCCATGACCGCGAATTAGAACACATCAGACTGTCGGTGATGCCATTGGCTCCCCAGACATAACGATGGCCACAGTAATAACAGGTGGCATGCTGGCCAAAGGCCCGAGTCCGTTTCTTGGGAACTTGATATCTTGAATCTACGCCGTTTGTTTTTTTCTTACGCTTAAAATGGGCATTCTTCTTTTCCAGTGCTTCGAGGACCGGGTCAATCTCATCAGGACAGAAGAAAGCCAGATGTGGTTCTTCCCGGTAAGTGGGCCCTTTGGGATTGCGAGTAGAAGTTCTTCTGCCCGTTTTGTGCTTCTTGGTGGTATGCATGGTACCCCGTGCGGGCAAGCCTTTTAAAATCGGGTTGCGGTAGAAACGGAGTACCATTTTCCCGTCCCATTGTTTTTTTCTGCAATAGGGGCCTGGAGAAAATCCCACTTCATTAAAGTATTCCGCAACGGCTTCACCATTCAGTGTCCTTCTTAGGGTCTGTAACCCTTCCTTGATGTACTCAGCAGCATCTGCATCTTTAGACCAGTCTGAGAATGTCTCGGCCCCATCTGGTTTGATATAACCGGCGATGGGGCAAGGAGTCGCAGCACCATATTTTTTAAACCGGTTCATTTTTTTCTGTTTGATCCGACGTGATGTATGCTCATTATGCTTCATATGCTCTTTGCATGCATCCATCACTTTGGATTCCCAATCGGAATCATTCGTATCAAAGTCGTCGTTTGGTGAAATCACTCGAGTACCATTATCCACCGCAGTACCACACATCGTGTGTGCTGCAGCCCCGCGTACCAGACGACCGATATCTTCGAAGATCATTAAATCAAATTCATTCGCTTCGAGCCTCTCCTCGATATCGAGTAGCTCTGGACGGTCGAGACGCTCACCTTTCCCTTTTGTGGAGATGATTCTAAAGTCGATCTCTCCCCCATAGTACTCCTGCGCAACTTCTTTCGCATGATCGACCTGATCCTCCAGGCTGAGTTCTTTTTGGTTTGCACAGCCCGAAATTCGGGCAACGATTAAAACGATCAGGATATGACCGTTCCGTGGTACAAGTTCAACTTCTTCTCTGTAGCTCATGCTTATAACTCCCTTTTAAATGGATATGTATTTATTAATGTGTTCAAAGCGAGTCAGTATGCTTAGACTCAGACTTTGTTAGAATTGGTCCATTGCCTCGCATAGGCGAGAGACTGGGGCCAGAGGCGAAGAGCGCGTTCGATCTCTCGCTTCTGTGTGGTGGCGCGAGTGTGCGTATACACGCCTGTCATCCCCAGTCCACCACTGCGGGCGTCCTCGCTCGGTTTATGCCCCAGTGTGATCTGGCGAATGAGTGGATCGACGTTGGCATCCTGAAGCAGTGTGGCAAAAGAGTGCCGCCAGCTTTTGGGGCAGGAAGACTGTTTCAGACCTGCCGCTTTTGCAGTACGGATAAACGATGTCCGCACACGCTCCGATCGAATCACGCCGGCTTCACGCCAGACGGCTCTGGCGAGCTTCTCCTCCATGGTTTGCGAAATAGTGAGCACACTCCCTGAGTCAGCACGTGAGATGCGTTGCTGAAGTTCTTCCTGGAGTGCCATCTGGTCCAGGTTTCCCAAAGGCGAGTTGAGGGGATCAAACTGGTGCCGGATAAATACAGGGCCTGACGTTCGATTGCCAATCACCCTGCGTAAGACGGCAACTGCTTCCTTGATCAAGGGGACAGAGCGTTCGCGCCTGGTTTTGATTTTCCAGTGCAGCTCAGGTTTGTTGCGAATCAGTAGCCATCCGTTTTCCAGGTCGACGTCTTCGATCAGCAGATGGATCAGTTCGCCCGACCTTAATCCTGTCTTGGCAAGAATAAAGTGGATGGGAAAAGTCCAGTCATCCGCTTTCTGGAAGAATCTCAGTTCGTCATCCGCATCGAAAACAAAGATGGGTTTGGCATCTTCGATTCTCATTCGCTCCAGGTTGAGCTTGGAGAAAGGGTTTTCGAAGTAGGGGGGAAGAAATCGTTGCTGGGCGGCATAGATATATACCGATCGACAGACTTCCAATACGAAGCGCAGGCCTTTATCACGAAGTGCCCGTTTGGCCGTATTCGGATGGCCGTTAGGGGAAACTTTCTGCTTCCTCAGCCAGGCTACAAAATGGTCTGTGCGGATCGCATGCGCCAGATCAGACGGGCGGCATTCATTGAAATAGTTTTCAAGATGCTGGGATGCCGATCGATAGCGTCTGATCGTGGCGGGAGAAGATCGCACCACGGTTTCGTGATGATTGAGGAAGGCCTGTCGCAGTTCTGAAAAACTGACAGACGTGAAGGAAAACAGAGTAGGGCTGGACGAAGCCAGCTGCGCGTTTACTTGCGCCGCGATCTGCTCGGCTTCACCCTCTGTGTCAGCGACTCGCAACCGGAATGGCCGGTCTCCATCACGGTAGTAAAGATACCAGGCACCGTGATGAAGATAGTACGAAACGCGACCAACGCGTTTGCGTTGCGCAGACTTTTTGCGTCGTCTCATCAAAACCTCCTGTGCACACTGTGTGCACCAACTGTGCACCAGGGGGTTTATTACGACGCGCAAAAAACAACGCTAAGCTATTGAATTCAATAACTTAGCGCGTTTGGTCAGTTTGAAAAGCGGAGAGAGGGGGATTCGAACCCCCGGTACCTTGCGGCACACCGGTTTTCGAGACCGGCACATTCGGCCACTCTGTCACCTCTCCGGACGGACCGCGGTACCCATACAGGGACTGCGCAGCCAGCGTGTTTCACAGCATATAAGTAACGTGGCTCAGCGTCAAATTCCAGCCGGGACTGACTTTGCTTTTCCTGTAAAGACAAACCGAATCGGTCAGTCGTTCACTTTGAAATCGGTCGGAAGTCCAACTTTATGGTCTTTTTTCACGTAGGAAACAGTGATTGTCTGCGTTAAAAGGAAAGACCGGAAGGCCAGTCAGGCGCAGGAACAGCTTGAATTTGGACGATTCCGTGCATCTTTCTTGCAGACTCCCCGACGTCGGGATATGCTGGTATTCATAGAGATTTTCTGTAAAGAAAGGTTCCCTTTCATCTTGGAAAAATCATCTCTCGCAGAAAATTACTATCTGACAGCGAACATTTGACAAACGAAGTAGGTATGATGTATGCCGGGGTACGCCCATTCTGTGGGGTGCTTTCGACAGGCGTGATGTCACAGGTATCGATTCCTCATCTCTCACGACCTCGGTTCATCCGTTCATTAGCGATGGAATTTAGAATATGCGTCTTTTCCATTTTGTTTCGATCGTGACTCTGTTTACGGTTTTGACTTTCGCGTCCTCTCTCCCTGCAGAAGAACAGTATCTGGAATTTGTGCAGGGATTGCGTGAGAAAAATTATCACGATATCGCACTCGATTACCTGAATCAGATCGAAGCAGCCAAGGACACTCCTAAAGAGGTCCGCGAGCTGATTCCCTTCGAACGTGCCATGACCCTGATGCTGTTCTCGCGAACCCAGAAACTTCCCGAAGAACAGGAAGAGACGCTGAATAAAGCACTGGCGCAGCTGGAACTGTTCGCCAAACAGAACCCGAATCACCCCAAAGCGGGTACCGCGAATACGGAACGGGGAAAGATTATTCTGGAGAAAGCGGAAGTCGAAGTCCGCAAGGCAGAATCCCCCTCAGAGCAGAACAACAAGAAGGCCCATCAGGAAGCAGCCCGCAAGCTGATTGCCCAGGCACGCAGTATCTTCCAGAAAGCCTATGATCAGCACGAAAAGACCTGGAAATCGTTCCCGGCAACCTTTATCGATAAAAATAAAGAGCCGGAAAAATACGAAGCCCGCGCCAAAGCGGAAATTCAATTCATGAGTGCGCAGCTGGACCTGGCTCAATGTACTTATGCAGAAGCGCAGACTTATGATCCCGGTAGTGCCGACTTCAACCGTCTGCTGAAAAAGGCATCGGAAGAGTACGCCAAGATTCACGAACGTTACCGCAGTCAGGTGGGTGGTCTGTATGCCCGCATGTGGCAGGGAAAATGTTTTGAAGAGCAGGGCGAACTGGGCCGGGCCCTGGGGATTTATAATGAACTGCTGGGGCACCCGGGTAAATCGCAACCCATCCGGCAGTTAAAAGACAACATTCTGCAGTTTCGCCTGATCTGTCTGAATGATGAAAAGAAAAAAGACTATCAGCTGGTCATCAACGAAGCCGAGCAGTGGCTCAAGGAAAACCGGTCCCGCAGACGCACCGCCGTCGGCCAGGGGATCACCTGGGAGCTGGCACGGGCACAAGAAGCACTGGCCACCCAGGAAGGGGTGAAACCAGCGGACCAGGAACGCATCCTCCGTCAGGCACTGACCAACGCCCGCTTCGTGAATGCTTTCCGTGGGAAGTTTCGTGACGTTTCCCGCCTGATGATCGGCCGAATTAACGCGAAAATTCAAGGACGGGCAGGCGGCGATCCCGAAGACTTCGCCACCGCTTATGGCCTGGGGCAGGATCGTATTCAGCAGACCAAAACGCTGAAGGAGAAGGTAGCCGCAGCGAAAACACCTGCCGACAAGAAAAAGGCGCAGGTGGAACTGGACCAGTTCATGGAAGAGACGGCTCGTCTGCTGAAGCTGGGCCTCAAGCTGGCTGACAAGAAAACCGATCCCAAAGAACTCGACCACGCCCGCTTCCTGCTCTGCTACACCTATTACAACCTGCGGCGGAGTTATGAATGTGCGGTACTCGGCGAATTCGTCGCAAATTACCACGACAAAGACAGCTCTCAGGTCGCCCTGGACGCCGCTTATCTGGCGTTGGCAGGTTATCTGCAGGCCTATAACGATTCCCCCAAAGAGCAACGTTATGTCGACAATCAGCACATGGAGAGTATCTGTAACCTGATCACGGAAAAATGGCCGGAAAGTGATCGGGCCAACGATGCGAAAATTCAGCTGGGTAACATCTACAGCCAGACCGAGCGTCCGGTGGAAGCAGCCAAATGGTATTCCAAGGTTCCCGCTTCGGCCCCTCAATATGTCGACGCCCAGATCAAAGCTGGACAGGCTTACTGGAACAGTTATCTGACGGCTCTGGCCCGTCGTTCTGACGACAAACCCGCGAATCTGAATGAGTGGGCTTCACTGGCTGAGAAACACCTGCGAACCGGAATTGCTGCCACAGAGAAAAAGGTGCCGGCTAAAGATCCTGCTCCTGAAATCCTGACCGCAGCCAAGACTTCTCTGGCACAGATAGCTCTGGACAAAGGCAACTACCAGGAAGCCATCGATATCTTGGGGAAAGACCCGCATTCTGTACTCAAAGCAATTCACGTCGCTAAAGGTAAAAAACGCCCTGCCAAAGGGGTGCAGAGTTCCGAATTTGCCAACCTGGTCTACCAGTTACAGCTGCGTGGTTATATCGGCCTGCAGCAGATCGATCTGGCCCGGAAGGCCATGCAGCAGCTGGAAGAATCCGCCTCCGGTTCCGGGGGTGAAGCAATTACCGACATGTATCGGCAGCTGGGTGAAAAAATCACCGAAGAAATTGAACGTCTGAAAGCGACCGGCGATACCAAACGCCTGGCCGACGTGCGTAAATCACTGGAAACCTTCCTGAATGATATCTTCAAGCGGAAAGATCAGACTTACGGATCACTGGTCTGGATTGGAGAGACTTATTATGGAATGGGACTGGGAGCCAGCGAAGATCCCGCCACGGCCCGCAAGTATTTCGATAAAGCAGCAGCCGCCTTCGAAGAAATTAAGAAACGGCAGGCAGCCACGGGCGATTTCATTCCCGGTAATTTCGAAGTCGGTATTACTCTGCGACTGGTGAACTGCAAACGGGAACAGGATGAGTTTGAAGCAGCCCTCACGCTGCTCACTCCCGTATTAAAGGAAAAAGACAAGTCCCCCGAAGTTCAGTTTGAAGCCGCCAAGATCCTGATGGACTGGGCAGAGAGTGGACAGGGGAATTCCAACGAAAAGTATATGCAGGCAATCAACGGGATGCAGCTTGAAAATGGCGCCCTGATTCGTGGTTGGGCATATCTGGCACGGCTGCTCTCAAGCTCCATGGCCTCCTCCGGTCGAGACGACCTGAAGAAAATGTATTACGACGCGCAGTACAACAGTATCGATACGCGTCGCAAGTACGGCATTGCCAGCAACGATGTTTCACAACTGGAGATGGCTAAATCGGAAGCAAACGTCTTTGCTCAGATCAGTGTGGATCTACCCGATGATGTCTACGAGCGATTCAACCAGCTTTACCGACAGATCCAGACTGACCTGGGTGATGACCCGCAGGATCTGGAACGTCGCAAATCAGCTTCGGAAACAGTCGCCAGCAATCAGGCAGCTCAGCTGCAGGAAGCGCCTCCAGCGAATACTCAGCAGCAGGTGGCACAGCAGTCACAAGAGGAGGCTGCTGCCCAGGGAGGCTCCAGCACCATCCTGTTCCTGGTCGTGATTTTACTGGGAATCGGCGGTGCCGTGGCATTCTTCTTCTTTGGTCTCAAAGGTAAGAAATCGCGGCCCTCTTACCAGTTTGCTGCGAGTGGAACTGCATCTGCCGACATCAATATTGCTCCGCCTCCAGCGTCTCCTAAACCGAGTCGCTCCAAACCGGAAAAAGCCTCTCGACCGGCTCCTGTTACAGACAAACCGCAGCCTAAGAAACCGGCCCCTGAGAAAACCGCGAGCAAAGAGACAAGCAGTAAAGAGAAATCTTCTTCCAGCAGTTCCGGTAAAGAAAAACGGAAACTGACTCCTGAAGAGATTGCAGCCCGCAAAGCCAAGCTGGCTCAGATGTCGCCCGAAGAACTGGCAGCACGTAAAGCCGCGATCGCCAAGAAAAAAGCGGCCCAGGCCAAACAGCAGAAGAAATCGAACCCCGGCTCAGACAGCCAATCCTAGAACCATGGTTCCAGGACCGCTTAGCGGAACCGGTCGTTATATTGACTGATTGATTTAGATAAGACAATTTGAGAAAAGTTATTTCATACCGTTGGGGAGTAATCAACTTATGAAACGTTCCATCTGTTTCAGTTTGATGGCGTTAGCAGGCTCACTGCTCTGGGGCACCGCATCCGCGTCTGCTGCAGATACCGTTTATACTAATTCAGGCAGTCCGCAGCTGGGTGATGTCAGTGGCTACACCAAGACGGAACTGTCACTCAAACGCGGTTCGACCACCGAAAAGATCCCTGCGAACGATATCGAGCGGATTCGCTGGGACGGGGAACCGCCGCAGCTGAATATCGCCCGTAACCAGGAACAGAACGGCAACTATACCGAAGCCCTGGCTGAATACAAAAAAGCCGAGTCTGGTGCAAGCGAGAATCTGAAGAAGAACCTGCAGTTCATGATCGCCCGGGCCAGCCTGAAAAAAGCCCAGTCCAATGCTGCCGAGCTGGACAACGCGATTAAACTGCTCGACGCTTTTATCAAAGCCAATCCGGATCACTTCCGCTATTACCCCGCGGAGAAACTCCTCGGGGAAGCCTATCTGGCCAAAAAAGATTATGCCAATGCGAACACTGCCTTTGGAAAAGTAGAGCGGTCTCCCTGGAAAGACTACCAGATGGATGCCAAAAACATGAAGGCGCGCGTGCTGCTGGCCCAGGGGAACACCAAAGGTGCTCTGGACGCCTTCAATGCTGTCGCCAAAATGGATGGCAAAACCGAAGGAGAACTGGCCAGCAAACGGGCCGCCCAATTGGGCAGCGCCTTATGTCTGGAAAAAGAGGGGAAACCCAAAGAAGCGATCCAGCTGCTGGATGACATGATCAAGAATGTCAATTCTCAGCAGAAAGCCCTGCTGGCAGAAGCTTATATCAAAAAAGGTGACTGCTACCAGGCACTGGGTGAATCCAAAGAAGCTCTGATTGCTTATCTGCATGTCGACGTCCTGTTCCCGTCTGAACCTGGTCTGCACGCAGAAGCGCTGTATCACCTCTCCAATCTCTGGGGAAAAGTGCAGAAGCCAGAGCGGGGTGCGGAAGCACGAGCTGTCCTGCAGCAGCAGTATCCGGACAGTGAATGGTCGCAAAAAGCCTCAGGAAGCTAATATTCGTTACGAATGTCAGTTTGCTGGCAAGAAACCGCATGTCTACCCTTTACAAGCCAAATTTGGCCAATAAATAATAACGACCACAAGCATTTACGACTTCCAGGTACAAAAACGAAATATCCACGATTAACACTCCTTTCAGTAGACCGGAGAACACAACGATGATGATGGGGAATTCCTTGGAACGGAATCAGACTTCACTGACTTACCGCAGCCTGAGCCTGTTTTTACTGCTAGCCGTCCTGATGACACCGCTGGGGCTGACTGCCCGCAGCTTTGCTTACCAGGATGAAGCTGCTCCTGCCGGTGAAGCACCTGCCGCTAACGAAGCCCCCGCTGGTGAAGCACCCGCGGCTGGAGAAGCCCCTGCCGGCGAAGCTCCGGCAGCCGGTGGAGCTCAGCCTGCTGCCAACGGTGCCGCACCTGCTGCTGCCTCTGAAAGCTTCCTGTCCTGGATGATTCGTGCTTCCGGTTTCTTTGGTCTGATCCTGTTGCTCCTGTCCTTCCTGATGGTTGCCTTGATCATGGCTAACGTACTTTCGATTCGTCGCGACAACCTGATGCCACCTGATCTGATCGGTGCCTTCGAGGAAAAGCTGAATAACAAAGACTACCAGGGTGCCTTCGAGCTGGCTAAAAGCGATGACTCATTCGTCGCCCGCGTACTGGCAGCGGGTCTGAGCAAACTGAATCAGGGTTACTCGGAAGCCGTCGAAGGGATGCAGGAAGTCGGCGAAGACGAAAACATGGCCATGGAACACAAGCTGAGCTATCTGGCTCTGATTGGTGCTATCGCTCCCATGATCGGGCTGATGGGTACTGTGTATGGTATGATTTTGAGCTTCCAGACCATCGCCAACTCAGCAACCTCCCCCAAACCTTCCGAACTGGCTGACGGTATTTCGACCGCTCTGTTTACCACGCTGGAAGGTTTGACCGTTGCGATTCCCGCGATGATTTTCTATAGCCTGTTGCGAAACCGGGTTGCCCGCTTCTCACTGGAAGTCGGCATGATCAGCGAGAGCCTGATGAACCGTTTCTCTTCCAGCAGTAAATAAACCACTAATTTCCAGCAGATTCACTGTCTCATCAGTTGAGCAGTGACTTCTGTCGGAGAAAAGAGTGAACCGATGAAAATCAAAACAAAGAAGCCGGCTGTGGCTGACGTTGACATGACCCCCATGATCGACATCGTCTTTCAGCTCATTGCATTCTTCATGGTGATTACCAACTTCGAGCAGATCCAGGCAGACGAACGGGTGAAACTCCCTTCCGACTCACTGGCCAAGCCTCCCGAAGTCAAAGCCGCTGATGAACTGGTTCTGAACATCGGCTTCGACCGAAACACGCAGGGCGAAATCACCGACCCCGAAGCTTATATCTTTTATAATGGCGAACAGATCCCGGTACTGAAATTTGGTGCCAAACTGGAACAGGAAGCCCGAATCTACAAGCAAAAGAATCAGGATCCTAAAGATGTGCCTGTGATTCTACGTGCCGACGCGCTTGTTAAAACGGGGCTGATTCAGGATTTGATCAAGCTCGCCCAGGAGAATGGTTTCACCAAGTTTGCCTTCAAGGCGACGCAGAAGATTCAATAACGGTATCTTTCAACGCATCTATGCATGCGAGTATTCAATAACAGGAACAGGTTCCTATGAAGTTACGCAGCTCAGGCCGAGAAGCAGAAAAAATCGAGCCCCAGATGGCGCCGATGATTGACGTGGTTTTCCAGCTGTTGATCTTCTTCATGTTGACTCTGAACATTGTTGAACCCGAAGGGGATTTCAACGTCAACATGCCGATCACGGACAGTTCGACTCCGGCTGAGGACCCGAATATTTTCCCGGATATCAAAGTTCGTCTGGTTGCGAATGAAGATGGATCGCTGAATACGATCCGTCTGGGTCAGGTCAACCTGGGTAACGGTCCCAATGTCTTTGCCGGACTGAATCACGAGATTCTGAAGATCATCGGCAAACCAGGCAACCCGATCACCAAAGATATGGAAGTCGAAATCGAAGCCGATTACAACCTGCATTACGAGTACACCCTGAAGGCCGTCAGTGCCTGCACCGGTCGGCTTGATTCTTCGGGCAAGCATATCATTCGTTATATTGAGAAGATCAAATTTGCCCCTCCCGTGGGTGGTCCCGCGGCGGGCAGTTAAGCAGAGAATTATTCGCTAAAATGCTTACAGATATCCAAATCTGTGAGCATTTTTTCATTGGTGGGGACTCTCTTTTTTAATGACACCAATGTCCAACTAAAGTGATACCTGAAATTCATCCGGGAAACGGTTCTAACCGAATCTTTTTCAGTGGCAGGTGACCTGGGGTTTGGCTATAGTGTACGATCATCCTTAACCCGTAATACGGGCGTAAGGTTTATAATAACAGCTTGCTCTATGCCGGCTAACCAGCCGGAAACAAGCTGCAGCATGTTGTGTGTTTGGGAGATCACACAATGATTTTGTTGCCTCGGTATCTGTTACCGGGATGCCTGTTGAAGAACTTATTTTGGTTTCCACAGATTTAATGAAGGAAGTGACGAGGTCCTGCATTGAAAATGAACCAGCACCAACCGGCTCATTCACGAACAGATTGCACCCCTCAGGACAGGGATCTTTTACGAGATCCTTCCCACCGGATGCGTCCTTCAGACGAGTTGATTAATCATCTGTATTGATTCAACCACTCTGATCACCGACTCAAAATCATTCCCAAACTCTCTGGATGTCTTACACCCGTTTCAGAGTTCAGGAATGTTTCTGGATCTACATCCCAGGCTGTCGAACAGTCCCCGGATGTGGAAGTATGCGATGCGTGTCAGCGTTCAGGAGTCATAGGGAACAACTAACTAGAAGTTTGCCTTATACCTGAAGTGACCTAATACCAATGTTGTTAATCAGTATTCGAGTGCTCTATGCCTTTGTCTGTGCGGGAGCCATCGCGACGTACGTCAGCTCTAACCCGCCCAGCCCCGTGGATCAGTATCCCCTGATCGCGTTTGTCCTGCTCATGATGTTGACCCAGGGCGTCACCTGCCTGGACCTGCTCATCAGCCAGAAGCGAATCGAGGTGATGTCTGCCATTTATTTCGGCCTGCTGGTCGGTGTTCTGCTCAGCTATCTGCTGATCCAGGCTCTAAGCCCGGTAATTTCTAAAACGCCCTGGGGGGAAGGTGTGGTGATGATCTCGACGCTGACGCTCCCCTACCTGTGTATATCGTTTCTCTTACAGACCAAGGACGATTTCCGTTTCATCGTGCCTTATGTTGAGTTCTCACGGGAACTGAAGGGGGGCCGTCCCCTGGTGCTGGACAGTAGCGCCCTGATTGATGGTCGTATTGCCGACGTTGTGGAAACCAAGATCCTGGACTCGGAAATGGTGGTTCCTGACTTCATCCTGAAAGAGGTCCAGGATATTGCTGATAGCAGTGACAAGGTCCGGCGTGTCCGGGGCCGTCGTGGCCTGGATATTCTTTCCGCATTGCAGAATAACCCAAACGTCGACATCTCGATGTACGATGCCAAAGAGACAGAAAAAGAAAAGGGACTCACCGTCGATCAGCGACTGGTGGTGGCAGCGAAAAAACTGGGGGGAAGAGTTGTGACTAACGACTTCAACCTCAATAAGGTTGCCAGCGTGCAGGGGGTCGATGTCATCAACCTGAACGATGTCGCCAATTCGCTGAAACCACGTTATCTGCCTGGAGAACACATCCAGTTGAAGATCATCAAAGAAGGTGAATCCCAGGGCCAGGGTGTCGGTTACCTGGACGACGGAACGATGGTGGTCTGCGAACAGGCCAATCACCTGGTTGGACGCGACGTGGATGCCGTAGTAACCAGTGTGCTGCAGAGCAGTGCCGGCCGCATGATCTTTGGCCGCGTCACCGAAAGCCGCTAACCCCATTCACAGCGGATGTCTGTTATGAATGAGCGCAAAACGAACCGGATCGGAATTGCCGTTGTGGAACACCAGCGGCAGTTCCTGATCGGTGTACGTGATCACTCGACAACTCTCGCAGGGCATCATGAGTTTCCAGGGGGGAAATGTGAACCCGGGGAAGCCCCGGATGCCTGCGCCGCCCGAGAGTGTCTTGAAGAGACGGGGCTTTCTGTTCGCCCCGCGGAAGAGCTGCTCTACGTCGAACACGCATACGATCATGCAGACGTGCTGTTGCATTTCTGGTTATGTCACCCGGAACCAGCTGCGCCCGCACATCTGCTCACAGAAGATCTGAAAGGGTTCCTTTGGATCCCGGCTGAGGAACTGCCCACCTTAAATTTTCCCGCCGCAAATGCGCCCCTGATTGATCTGCTGATCAACGCCTACGTTCGCAGCTGACAACTACTGAATTTACGCCTCGCTAGTGGAATTCCACCCGTTAGATCCGATTTGACAAGGCCGTTCCATGGCCTAAACTTCAGAGTCGTTTATAAACACCTCAATGGTATTATTTCCTAACTGAAGCGGGCTGGAATAGAATGGGCTATTCAATCACTCAGGCACAACCGAGTGACGATCAGGAAGAACTGATTTCCCTGATTAATCGGAATTTTGATAAAAATGATTCCCAGTGGTTCGACTGGTCGCATCGACAGAATCCCTTCGGGCAAAACTACTGCTGGCTCGCCCGGGAAGAAGCAGCCGGGAAGCTGATCGGCTCAACGGGGCTGCTCAGTCGACGCATGAATTATCAGGGAGCGCCACTGTCTGTAGGTCAGGCCGAGGCGATTAACATTGATCCCGAACATCGCTCTGCTCAGGCTGCCATCAAGTTGCAACGAGCATTGGTTTCACATCTTCCTGAAACCGACTTCAAGTTCGTGTACGGTATGACGGAAACCGCCGCTGCCGTTTTCCAGCGCTGTCGCTACAAAAAAGTCGGTACCTTCCAGCACTGGGTAATGCCGCTGCGAAGCGAGTATAAGTTCAAAAATAAAATCTCAAACCCGCTAGTGAGAAAAGGAGCAGCCACCTTTGTTGATCTGGGGCTGCGTCTCTATTCACTGGAGTCTCGAACGTTCCTGTCACCACGTCTCAACACCAATTTTGAAGCCCCCTTTGATGAACGGTTTCATGATCTGTTCACTCGGCATTCACAGGGTTTGATCACAGTAGAACGGACGCGTGAATTTCTGGAATGGCGATTCTGCCAGGAGCCGACTTCCCGATTCCAGATTATGACGCTGGAAAACAGAGATCAGGAACTGCTGGGATACATCGTGTATGTGATCGGCGAGACAGGCAGAAACGGAGACCACGCTGCCGGGATTCAGGACTTCTTCTACAAAGATGAATCGGCTCTCAAGACAATGCTGGCTGCTTTTATTCAGCAGTGCCGACAGATTGGGATGGATACGATCGTCATGAATTATTTCGGTCGACAGGAAATCGGGAAGCTGTTATCCCGTTTCGGTTTTTTCCAACGCAAGTCGGCGACTCAGGTCTTCGTATATCAGAACCCTCAGTTCTCTGATTTACAGATGGATACGATCCTTGACCAGGAACACTGGCATCTGACCAACGCCGAGCTGCTGTCTTAAGCAGTCACAGTCTTAGCAGTCACAAACTGATTTATTGTGCGTTATTGTTCCGCCTGCGCTGTTCGCGGGCCCGCATTTCGGCTGCCCCGGCCGAGTTGGTATGGTTACCAGCAGTCGCCAGGGTGGGGATACCATAACCGAAGCCTTTGAGGCCATTGAACCAGAGCTGATTCCCACTGAAGGGATCGAGACAGTAAGTGTATCCATCAATGGAGACAAATAGCTGTTCTTCATCCACCATGACCGCAACATAGCCGGAGCGTCCTTTAGGCGCTTTCCAGCTCCAGATCAGAGCACCGGTGTCTCGGTCTAATGCCATAACACGCGAGTTGAATCCGAGGAAGAGCAGATCGTTGATCTCGTAAGAGTCGGTTCTACGTGGTCTCTGATCGGAGAACGCATTGTCATCCAGAAATCCGCCACTCATGGGAACAGTTCCTGATTGAGTTGTGAAACAGGTCTGGCTCCCGATCTTTTGCCGTTGTCGAAGCCACTCTGAGAACGGATTAATCGATGGGACGGATCACGGGTTTTGCAGCCGTTTTCTCTTTATTCAGCTTTTCCGGTCCCAGGGAAGGATCGATGGCAACCGCACGTTCGAAGTCTTCAGCCGCCAGTTTATGCTTGCCCTGCTTCTTGTAATTTTCAGAGCGTTTCAGATATGCCTGGGCGACGACTTCGTCAATCCGGCGGGCACGTTCAAAATCGCGCAAGGCATGATCGAGATCGCCCCGTTGCATGAAAGCATCGCCGCGGACTGAATAAGCCTCGGGATTCGGCTGGATTTTGATGGAACGCGAACATTCCTGAATACAACGATCCAGCTCTTTCTCTTCAAGATAGAGTGCGCCCCGAATCAGGTAACCGCGGCCGGTATCCTGGGTCAGTTCGACGATCTTCGCGTAATCCTGCATGGCAGATTCGCGTTCTTCTGAAGCGAGAAAGAACTGTGCCCGTTCCAGCAGCAACTCGGTATTTTCCGGATCCTTAACCAGCTGCTCATTGATGGCAGCCAGTTGCTGTAACCAGACCAGTTTCTGTTTGTCCGCGTCTGCTTTTTTCTTGTCACCCGCTGACTCATAAGCCGTCATCCGTTGACGATAGAACTTCTGATTCTGTGGACTGAGTTCAATTGCCTTTGTGAAATCGGCAATCGCCTTGTCGAATTTTTCCTGCTTCTGCCAGGCCAGTCCCCGGTTATCATAAGCGTTCAGATACTTCGGGTTTTCCTGAATGACTTTGTTTAAGATCTTAATCGCCTCATCACCCTCACCCAGATTCATCAGTGTGAAACCCAGGTTGTTCATGGCGTCCAGGCTGTCCGGTTTGATCTTGAGCACCTGCTCAAAATCAGCACGGGCTTCCTTGAGCTTGCCAGACGTCGCGAAGAGCAGGCCACGGTTATTGTATGCATGGTGACTGTCGGGTTTGAGTTCGATCGCTTTGGTGAAATCGTTCAACGCGAGTTGGCCGCCACCCCGGGTCATGAAAAACAGTGCCCGTGTGTAATAATACTGGGCAACGCCAGGCTGCATGTCGATGGCTTTGGTCAAGTCCACGATGGCGTTGGCGTCCTGCTTCAGGTCTGCCCAGGCGCTGCCTCGGTGGAAATAGTATTTGGCGACCTGGGGATTCAGCGTAATGGCCGAGTTGAGTACCCGCGTCGCGTCAGGCAGCTTGCCCTGTTTAATCAAGGCACGTGCCTGCAGGAACAGCTCTTCCGCTTTCTTCTGAGCGGCCTGATCGACAGACGCCTGCTGTGCCGCAGGTTCAGAGGTAGATGGTGTCGCAGCTGGCTTCGCACTGGGCTCCGGTTTCACGGCGGCGGTGTCCTGCTGCGCAGTCTGCTTTTGCTCCACGGATTGTGCTTTATCTGCTTTAACTGCTTGCTGTGCAGCTGGTTGCGACTCAGCACCACATCCACTTACCAGATAGAAACCGACCAGCATCCCTGCAATCTGACGCTTCATTTTTGCTATCACCTACTTTGTGTATCCATACCTGTTGCATAAAATGCAATTAATCCTGCGAAGGCTTGTAAATCGACATCGAAAATCTGTCAATCCCAATTGATTTTCCGCCATTTTCATGAATGGACGTCGTGCCCCCGATCTTTTACAATCCGGGGACTACAATCCTGTCTTGAACTTTGATTTAACCTTAAAGGAACCTGTCACTTGCAGTTACCACGCAACCCGACCAGAGAAGTGAAAATTGGCTCAGCTGTCATCGGCAACGCGAATCCGATCGCCGTCCAGAGTATGACAGCGACCAAGACCAGCAACATCGATGCCACTGTTGCCCAGATTCACTCCCTGGAAGAGGCAGGGGCGGACATCGTGCGTGTGGCCGTCGATAATCGTCGCGAAGCAGCCGCCCTGATCGAAATTCGCAAGCAGACAACGGTTCCCATCAGCGTGGACCTGCAGGAGAACTATCGTCTGGCGGAAGTCATAGCCCCATACGTGAATAAACTCCGCTACAATCCGGGGCACCTGTATCACCACGAACCGGAAAAACCCTGGCAGGATAAAGTCCGCTTCATTGCCGAAATCGCCCGCGACAATGATTGTGCACTCCGCGTCGGAGTCAACTGTGGCTCGGTCGACCCTGCCAAGCTGGAAAAATACGATCCTGCAGACTCGATCTCGCCTATGCTGGAAAGCGCACTGGATCACTGTACGTTTCTGGAATCGATTGACTTCACTCGCTTCTGTGTCTCTCTGAAAGATTCGGATCCCGCGAAAGTCGTTGAAGTTAACACCCGTTTTGCTGCACAGCGCCCTGATATCCCGCTGCACCTGGGCGTCACCGAAGCCGGCATGCCTCCCGACGGGATCATCAAGACCCGCATGGCCTTCGAGCAGTTGATCAGCAAAGGGATCGGCGACACGATTCGCGTTTCGCTAACTGTCCCCAACGACCGCAAGGGGGAAGAAATCGAAGCCGGCCGCGCGATTCTGAAAGACATCGCGGAAGGCCGGGTACGAACGGTAGTCGACTTTGATCTGAAGGGGCTGAACATCATCAGTTGCCCCAGTTGCTCCCGGGTAGAGAATGAAGTTTTCGTCGACCTGGCGGCTGACGTCAAGAAGATGACCGAGTACGCCAAAGACCACAAGCTGACGATTGCCGTGATGGGTTGTCGCGTAAATGGACCGGGCGAAACCGATGATGCCGACCTGGGACTCTGGTGCGGGCCGAATTATGTGAATCTCAAAAAAGGGAGTGAATCTCTGGGACGCTACTCCTATGATGAGATTCTGCCGCGACTTAAAAGCGAACTGGATGCCCTGATTGAAGAACAGACGGCCCAGATTTAAACTCTACGCGCGCGACACATATTGCTCATTTTTCCAATCTTTCTTCCCGGAAGGCATGAACGTCCATCATGGCCAATTCAAACTCTTCGAACGATCTGACCACCGCAACCATTCTTATCTTCGGAGCCTCGGGCGATTTGACCGCCCGTAAGTTAATTCCATCACTCTATGATCTGTGGAGTGAAGGTTACCTCTGTGAAAATCTGCCGATCATTGGTCTGGCACGTCGCTCCAAGACGGATGAAGAGTTTCGCAACGAGCAGCGCGACACCGTCTCACAGTTCACCCGCACCGGGACAGTCACCGATGAAAAATGGGAACAGTTTTCGAAACGGCTCTACTACCGGGAAGTCGATATCACAGACGAGAGCGATCACGTCCACCTCAAGGACACGATCGAAGCGGTCGAACGGGAAACTTTAGGCGACACGATTTCGAAGCGGGTTGCCTACCTGGCCACGGCTCCCTCACTGTTTCACCCGTCTGTGCAGGCACTCTCCCGCGCAGGGATGGTTCCCAAAAATACGAGCGAAGAGTGGTTGCGGGTCGTCATTGAAAAACCATTCGGTCACGATCTAGAATCGGCCCAGGAGTTGAGTACCCAGTTAAGCGAACTGCTCAGCGAAGATCAGATCTACCGCATCGACCATTACCTGGGTAAAGAGACCGTGCAGAACATTCTGCTCTTCCGGTTGAGTAACTCGATCTTCGAACCTCTCCTGAACCGTAATCATGTCGACCACGTCCAGATCACCGTAGCGGAGTCTCAGGGGATCGAGCATGGTCGAGGCGGCTATTACGATCGCTCGGGAGCCCTGCGGGATGTGTTACAGAATCACGTTCTGCAACTGCTCTGCCTGATCGCCATGGAACCGCCGGCTCTGTTCAGCGGCGAAGAAATTCGCGATGAAAAACTGAAAGTGCTAAAAACGCTGGCCCCCGGATCGAAAGGCCCGATCTCCGATTGGGCGATTGCCGGTCAATACACGGCTGGCCAGTCATTCGGACAGGCTGTTCCCGGTTACCGTGAAGAAGAACGTGTTCCCGCCGACTCCCGTCGGGAAACATTCGTAGCGATGGAAGTCATGGTTGAGAACTGGCGTTGGGAAGGGGTTCCCTTCTATCTACGCACCGGCAAACGGCTGCCGGAACGGGTCAGTGAAATTGCGATCCAGTTCAAACACCCGCCCATGAACCTGTTTACAACCGTTGAATGTGATGGCGATATCTGTTCGCTGGTGGAACGCAAGCCGAACGAACTGATCTTCCGTATTCAACCCAAAGAGTCGATCTCGATGAAGTTTTCAACAAAGCGGCCCGGGATGCAGTATCAGATCCAGCCGGTCACCATGGACTTCGCCTTTGAAGACGCCTATCACAAAAGTCTGCCCGAAGCATACGAGCGACTGCTAATGGACGTACTCCGCGGCGACTCCACGCTGTTTACCCGTAGCGACGAACTGGAGGCTGCCTGGAAATTCGTCACACCCGTACTCGACCAGTGGGAGAAAGGTGATCATACACCGGAACCTTATTATGCAGGCACCTGGGGCCCCTCAGGGGCAACAAACCTGTTGAGCAAATCAGGCCGACACTGGCGAACCCCTTCTACAAGCAAGAAGGAATAAGCAGACGTATCATTAATCCGCGGAGTCAGTCTGCTCTGACTCCTGCGGTCCCGCTAACTTTTGCTTCAGTACCTGCAGTGGCTTTGAGAGCGTCAGGTATAGTACGACTCCCAGCACGGCTCCCAGCGTATCGGCAACCCAGTCCTTGACGCTCGGTTCCCGTTTTAATACTGGGATACCCTGTAACAGCTCATCAACAATTCCAAACAGGCTCACGCCCACTACGATCAACAGCAGACGCTTCAGGGGCAGTCGATCCCAGCGCAGTGACAGCCACCAGGTCAGTAGAAACGCCAGCCCTGCGTAAGCGATAAAATGCAGGGGCACATCGGTTCCCTGAGGGATCGTTCCTTTTTTCAAAGGGACGTGAGTCGCGGTAAACAGCACCATCAAGTATAGAATCAGCAGCGTACGAATCAAAAGTTGATAACGATGCATCACTTCCCTGCCCAATCGAGTGTCAACTGTTACCGAATCCCCTGCAGACAGATCATCCTCATCCGGAATCAAACCTTGTAGGGGGCTTTCTGTCGTGCTTCCGGATGTGCTTCCAGATAGCTGGCGATTCGATCTTTGCGGGAGAGCGCTTCCGGAATAAAGTCAATGGCCTGTTCCAGACGATCGTTGGGTTCCGCACAGCTGAACCGCAGGAATCCATGACCGGCTTCGCCGAAACATTCGCCTCCCAGACATGCGATACCGAAATCATCATCGGCGCCCTGCAACAGATAGAGAGCCAGACCATGGCTGGTGATTCCCAGTTCGTTACAGACGGGAGCAACGTTTACGAATACGTAAAATGTGGCATGGGGATCGAGGGCATGAAAATGTTCGATCTCATTCAGCTTATTGGTCAGAAGTACGACTTTTTCTCGGAACTTCAACATGACCTCATCGCGTTCCTGCGAATCCTTATTCAGCGCTGCTGCCCCCGCCAGCTGCACGATGGGAGGAGTACAGGAGAGGGTGGTATTGACCATTTTGCCGATGGAGGTCGCCACCTCTTCTGAGGCAACGCAGAACCCAAGCCGCCAGCCACTCATGCTGTAAGATTTCGAAAACGTGTAAGCAGACACACACTGATCCATCATTCCGGGCTGTGCCAGAATCGAATGATGCTTACCCTGCCAGACCATATGACAGTAAGGCTCATCGCTGAAGACGGCAATGTTCTTGCCACGAATCAGGTCGGCAATCGCTTTCAGATCAGATTCCTCAATCACACCGCCGGTAGGATTGTGAGGTGAGTTCAGGAAGATCGCTTTGGGAGCAGGGTCTTCATTGATGAATTTCTCAATGTCAGCCAGATCGGGTCGGAACTCATTCTCCTGCTTCAGGTCGGAAAGCACCATCCGCGCGCCGCGGCGTTCAATGTTTGGCAGATAGGTCGGGAAGTAGGGACTGAAAACGAGTACGCCGTCCCCGGGGTTCAGAAAAGCTTCACAGAAGAACTGCTCGAAGACCTTGGCACCAGGTCCGACAACAATATTTTCCGGCTTGGCATCAACCTGGAACTCACGGGAGACGAAATCGGCAGCCGCCTGACGGAACTCGGGAATCCCCGGAGAGGCACAATAGTGCGACTGGTTATTTTGAATGGCTTCAATTCCGGTAGCCTTCGCGGAAGCGGTACTGTCAAAGGGGCTGTCTCCCACTTCCAGTTCCACAACATCTTTGCCTTGCGCTTTGAGTTGTTTCGCAATTGCCAGAACACTGAAGGCGGTTTCCACGGTAAGAGACTGAGCAAAATCACTTAATTGTAAAGCCACGAAAGAATCCCCTTTGAAGTTGAAGTTATTCCGGAAGTGTTCTCAATGCTGATTACTTTAAAGGGGTCGCCCGTTTTTTGAAACTGGTTCGGCCCCCATTCTCTGAAACTGACTTTATTTCACTCGCGTTATTTCGTTGAGATCGCCTGTGCCAGCGGACGCAGAACCTGGTCGATCACATAGTCTTTCATCAACTGATCTGATTTTGCTTTCAGATCATACATGGTGTCTTCGAGACGGGTGTCTGCCGACAGACTGCCGTACTGCCTGAGGGTAAAGAACACCGAAATCTGCTCGTCAGGAAAATCGTCACGGCGGACCTGATAGGCGTTCGTTCGGGTTTCGATCATCAGGCGTGCCTGGCAGCGACAGGAGTCATCCAGGCTGAGGGTAATCGAAGGTTCATAATTCAATGCCCGGGAACCGGGAATCTGTAACAGGCTGTCCACGGCCTGATTTGCTCCCAACGCCTCCGCGACCAGCGCGTCGTGATTTCCCCGATAAGAAAAATCAAAGCCGACAATATAGTCGAGTGCCTCACAGTCGAGCGGACTGACTGACAGCATATAGGGCACAAGCTCCAGCATAAGCTGATGTTGAGTGAGGCAGTCATCCGGGTCATTGGGATTGAAATAGCCACTGCAGACCCGTTGCGTTTCCAGGGACATCCACCGCTGCTGACCGACCTCTTCCTTATCTTCTTCCAGAATGAAGCCGTTTTCGCCCCGGTTATAAAAATTGCGCATCGAGGGAAACGATTTCTGCACCCGCTCAAAAAAATTCAGTACCGTATCCCGCGAGGAAGGCAGCGTCATTTCCGTGCATAAATTCAGGTTCACGAAATAATCGTCGGACAGCATACTGTAAGGGTGCATAATCGTTCTATCATCTTGTATATTAGCAGCACGACCCGGTCAGGGTCCGAGATTCAGAAGCGCAATAGTCAGCCTATTCTACCGGAGGTTTTCAGATGGGTCAAAGAACAGTTGCTGATCCGCAGGGAGTTCGCAGTAGCGAACAGAAAACCAGTGTTGGTCAGTCATCTCTGCTGAAATGCTCCCTGTTTACCACCGAAACAGGCTGGTGTGGACTGTTGGGGAGGGATAATACGGTAACCCGACTCTGGATGGGACACCATTCCCGCGCTGATGCACAGGAATCACTGCAAAAATTCTGCGAGCATAATCCTGAGCTCAAAGAGGAACAAATCGAAGAAGCCGACTGGTTTCCAGAGCTACGGGAGCGACTGCAGGATTATTTTCAGGGAGCCCGGGTTGATTTTCAGGACATCGTCCTGAACCTGCCTCAACTGACGGCCTTCCAGGCCCGAGTCGTCCAGGCTCTGCAGCAGGTCGGCTACGGAGAGTTAATCACTTATGGAGAGCTGGCCAGCAAAGCAGGCTCGCCACGGGCCGCTCGCGCGGTAGGAACGGTGATGGCCGGGAATCGAATTCCGGTGCTGATCCCCTGTCACAGAGTTGTTGCTGCGGGAGGAAAACTGGGAGGCTTCTCTGCACCACAGGGAACTTCACTGAAAGCGCACCTGCTACAACTCGAATCCCGGGGATTCACTGAGTAAGTTCTCACCACGGAACTGCCAGCAATCGTCTCAGGCGGACTTTCGCAGTTCTGCTGATCTTTCTGATGCAGAGCGAGAAGCTGCGGTTCGTTTTTTGCGTTCTGCTTCCTGCTGCTGATCAAGCATGGCCTGTTCAAACAGAAAGATTCGCTGCCCCAGGCGATCGATCCGCCGGGTGACGGAATTCGAGGTCTGTTCCATGCCTGCAGAGACGAGCGTTATGACTCCCAGAAAGAGCAGCATCTGTCCGGCAGTACTGATCAACCAGCCGTTAGAGGCATAATTGGCTGGTCCACCATAGTATCCCCAGAGCACGAGTGTCGTTCCAATCGTCAAGACTGCCACCCCACCATAGGCCATCAGCTGACCGACCAGTCCCAGCCAGTTCGGCTTTTGATCTTCTTCTTCGATCAGGCTCTGGATATCACGGAAATCGGAATGCAGGCGCGGTGTTACTGGCTCGTATTCTTCTTCGACTTCTTCTGTGTTGTACGCTTCCGTTTCTGAAGTTTCGTCTGTCCAGCTGCTAGAGTCATCCTGTGCGAAAGCGGGTTCACTCTTCGGAGCCGCAACGGGGACTTCCTTCACCTGCGGTGGTTCTGCTACTGGCGGTTTCGAATTTTCGGGCGGCTTCTGTTCTGTGGAAGCAAATAACGAAGAAGCTGCCTGCACGCGTGATTCGGCTTTTGTCAGAGGCCCGTAGGGGTCCAGAATATCGCGATTCGACCAGCGCGCCAGCAGTTCGCGGGCTTCTTTGGTTTTATCACTGATTCGAGCTGCAGCCGTACTTCCCATGTCATTTCCACAGATCGCGCAATGGATCCGCGTGGAATCGGAAGAGACTTCGGCAGCCACATCTGACTGGCAACTTGTGCACCACATAAGGCACCTGGTTTTGATAACTGAATAACTGGAGAGGACTTGAGAGTTCGCTGAAATGCTCTGTAGATGGGAGAGAGACAGGGATTATCAATACTTGGCCATTTGATGCAAGACCGTTTTTTATTCCCAGCGTTGAGCACTAACAGATCGTAACCACATTTCTTTTCGAGAATAGAAAATTATTCAGAGTGTGAGATACACCACAGATTGAACCCGGACCGCCTGTAATACTGAGGCTGTGATTCACCTGTTGTGATTCAAAACATGCCACGAGGGGACCGACTGACACAGCCGCCCCCTGGTTCGAACCATGGCCCAACCTAAAAACGTCTGTTCGAGTTATTTTTCAGGAGAAACGAATGAATCTGGTCCGCGTATTTTTAACGGCAGCATTTCTGGCATCAACTGTCATGCTCAGCCATGCCGTGGAAGCCAAAGAAGCTCCCGTTGCATTAGATGGAAACTGTGCCGTCTGTCTGGTGAATGGAAAGAAAATTGTCAAAGGGAAACCGGAATTCAAGGTGGTCTTCGATGGCCAGACTTATCTTTTTCCATCTGAAAAAGTGAAACAGGAATTCGAGGCGAGCCCCGAAAAGTATGTGCCGGCACTCAAGGGTGACTGCACCGTCTGTTATGCCCATCATGATGGTCATCGCAATCCGGGAACCGTCGATCACATCAGCTTTTACCAGGGACGCGTCTTTCTGTTCCCCAACGAACAGATCAAAGCCGTATTTGATAAAGCACCTGCAAAATACTCAGACGTCGATCTAGCCTGTGACGGAAAATGCATCGTCTGCAAGGTCGATGGTGGAAAAGATGTGCCGGGTAAAGCGAAGTTTACCGCCATCCATAAAGGCATGCGTTATCAGTTTCCCAGTGAAGCCGTCATGCAGAAATTCCAGGCAAGTCCTGATAAATATATTTCCCAACTCAAAGCTGACACCAGCACCAGCAGCACCACGGATGCTGCATCACAGCTAGTCTCAGTCACTGGAACCACCGGTTGTGCCGCCTGTCAGTTTGGCGTACATCCTAAACAGGATCCCGGTGAACTGGGTCTCGCCGTTAAAAGCGAGGATGGAAAGATCTATGTGATCGAAGGTGCTCACAAATCTCATCCCCGCCTGTATGACAGCCGTTTTGAGAGCTTGAAGGTCAAAGTCAAAGGTAAAGAAATTGCATCTAAAGGCAATTTCGTCTGGCTCGATCCTCAATCAATTGAAACCGTGAAATAAGCCAAGCAACAAAAAAACAGCCTGAGACCAGTTTGGTTTCAGGCTGTCTGAATACATTGATTATTGGCAACACCTGGCAGCGTCTGTTCTTCCTCTCTCTTCCAACCTGAGTTGAAGAAAGCTGTCAGGTGTTTTTTAATTACCGTGCCAGGTAATAAGAGGGATTTGATGTAAAGCGTTCCCGCTCTGCATCACTGGAGAAGAACACCAGACGTTCCCGATAGACGCCCCCTGCGTAGGGATCACCTTCGACAGATTGATTTCGTTCCAGTTTCGATACACGACACTGGCCATCGAAAGCCGGCCAGTATTCCATCGGGTTCGCATCAAACCTCTGTTTATGTTCACGCGAAGCAAAGCAAATCTTACGTCCCTTGAATTCTGAAGTGAACTTCGCATTCCCTTCCCGCAGCTCCTGATCGTCGAGCATGCTGACCAGACAGACCCGTTTGAAAGCAAACTCGGGAGTCACTTCCTTCTGGCTCATTTTCTTGATTTCGGCTGTCTGGGTTTTCGCAGGAGCAGCCTGCTCATGATTTACCAGGCAGATTTTCTGCAGGTGTCCCGACATTTCGCGGGCAGCCACATAACCTGACAGCTTTTTGACCACCTTCAGCTCGGGAGAAATAATGACCGTTGTAGGCAGACCGGCGACACCGATGGCTTCTACGAATTCCGGATTTTCATCTGCATCCACGCGAAGAGGGATGAAGCAGGAATTGATGTGCTTAATTACCTTCTGATCTTTGAAGGTTTCCTTATCCATTTTATGACAGTAGCCACACCAGCTGGCTCCAATCTGAATGAACATCGATTTTTCCTGAGCACGGGCCTGCAGGGCAGCCTGCTTCAGGTTGGTTTGCCAGCTGATTTCATCCGCTCTTAAGGCGGGAGTGAAAGACTGAAGAAAAACAAAACTTAATGTCAGAACGAGTAAGTTCCTGGCGCGCATAACAATCCCTTATGATAGTAGCCCAAAAATTCCTGCACGCTTTACATATCGGACAGATTTGATGATTCGTTCAGTTTGCAGGATTATTCTGGATCAGATTTTTGTAATTGATTTGAGGTTTAGAACGATTCGTAAGCTCAGATAAACACTGAGGATAACGCAGGGGATTTATCTCCCCCAGTTTCACAGTGCGACAGCTTTTGCAGGGTAGGTTGTGTCGGTAGTTTTTTCAGAGTTGTCAACATACTTCATACGTAAAGTATTGAAATTTTATTGGATAATTTTGTCATAAATCCGTCTGTGATGAAGATCGTCTTTCTGTGCGCCAGGGACTGTAAAGCAGCTTACAAAAGCAGTTCCAGCAGGCAGGCCTTGCCTGTGACTTGAATACTCAAACTCTGAAATTCATGGAGTTTACAGCGCAGACTTTGAGAGCAGGAGAAGGGGGATTTTTCTTTGAATTCCCGTATCCGCAGTTTAAATTCAGAGTCAAATGTGAGATAACTCACAGAACAATTGAGGAGCGGGTTTTAGTCTTAACTCCTTGTCTGAAATTTCATTCTTTCCTGCGATAGAAACGTTGAGGTATTCCATGAAACGCCCTGATCTCAATCGACGTGATTTTAATCGAATGACACTCGCCGCCTTTGGTGGGATGGTCGCTGGCTCAATGACGGGCTGCCAGCCAAAGTCAGAACCAGCCCCTCAGACGCCAGAAGCCGGTAGCTCGACTTCGGAGGGACACGATGATCACGACCACGATCATGCCGATGATGCAGGAGCAGCAAAGGGAAATAAAGATGTCAGCCTGCTGATGAAAGAGCCACACGTCTGTCGTGGACTGAATACCTGCAAAGGAACTAACGCAGGCATCAAAAATGACTGTGCTGGCCTGGGTGCCTGTGCTTCTGTCGCCGAGCATGCCTGCTCTGGTCAGAATGAGTGCAAAGGCCAGGGTGGCTGTGGCACCAACCCCGGTATGAATTCCTGTAAAGGAAAAGGGGGCTGTCATATTCCGCTGATGGAAGGTGCCTGGAAACTGGCCCGCGCTGAATTCGAAAAAGCGATGGAAAAAGCCGGCAAGAAAGTCGGTCCCGCTCCAGAGCCTAAAAAAGAGTAATCTCTCATAAAGTAGAATCGCCAGGCTCCTCATCCAGCACATTGGATCAGGGGCCTGTTTTTTGAGCCAGATCACCACACTGTAAACACAACAGCACTCGGGAAATCGCTCAGAGGGAAAGACGAATGACAGAGCAGCGTCTTGGACATGAAAACCTCGGACTGGGAGTCGGTCTGCGAACCGTTCACTTCTCACACATTCTTGAACATCAGCCGCAAGTCGACTGGTTCGAAATCATTTCCGAAAACTTCATGGATTCGCAGGGACGCCCCCGCCACGTTCTGGAGCAGATCGCAGAACGCTACCCGATCGTTATGCACGGGGTCTCCCTCTCAATCGGCAGCACTGATCCCCTCAATCGGGACTATCTCCATAAACTGAAAAAACTGGCCGACTCAGTTAACGCCCGCTGGATTTCAGACCATGTCTGCTGGACGGGAGTGGCAGGTCGGAACACCCACGACCTGCTGCCGATTCCCTATACTGAAGCGACGCTGACACATATCGTCGAACGAATTCGTACTGTTCAGGAGATTCTTGAACGGCCCCTGATTCTCGAAAATCCGAGCAGTTATCTTGAGTTTCAGGATTCGACCATGAGTGAGTGTGAATTTATCTGTCGCATGGCGGAAGAAGCCGATTGTGGACTGCTGCTGGATGTCAATAACGTCTATGTTTCGAGCGTGAATCATGAATTTGATCCCGTCGCTTACGTAGAGTCAATTCCGGCAGAACGCGTCGTGCAGTGTCACCTGGCGGGCCACACGAACTGTGGCACGCATCTGATTGATACCCACAACGGCCATGTGGTCAATCCGGTCTGGAACCTGTTTCAATTGCTACATCAGCGTACGGGAGGCGTGGCAACACTGCTGGAATGGGACGCCGACATTCCGCCTTTCCCGACCGTGCATGCGGAAGTCTTAAAAGCTCGACAATACATGGATGAAAATCTGGTCATTCCAGCTCAGGATCCCCCGGAAAGCGGGTCTATCCACTCTGAGGCAATCCCGCATCCGGCTGCATTTATCGCGGCGGAATTCGAATGAGTCAGCAACCTCGCCATCTGGATCAGATTCAGCGCTGGATGCAGGCTGTAATTACCTGGCCGGGAGAAATCCAGGACGGAATTGCTTCAGAAGATGCGCAGTCTGCGATCCCTCTGAATCCTGATGAACTCGAAACTGTGATTACCCGCTCCAGTCAATTGACCAGTCAGGAACGAATCGGAATCTATGCCAACGCCTATTACGCCCGGTTACTGGAATGCCTGAGTGAGGAATACCCGGCACTGATCGCTGTTCTGGGAGAGACCGCGTTTGGGGCTTTCTGCATGCAATATCTGCAGTCATGCCCCTCAACCAGTTATACCCTGGGGGATTTGGGCGCCCAGTTCCCTGAATTCCTGTCAGAAAACAGACCGGCTCGGGAACAGACAGACGAACCGGACTGGACCGATTTCCTCGTGGAAGTCGCAACGCTGGAGCGACTTTACAGCGAAGTCTTTGATGGACCGGGCATCGAACAGACACCTCTGTTGACACCGGAAAAACTGAACTCCCTCTCTCCCGAAGAGTGGCCTGAACTGAAACTGCAGTTAGCGCCCTGCTTCCGACTGTGCCGGTTCCACTATCCTGCGCACGAATTCATCACCAGTGTCCGGAAGGCAGAAGAACCAGCCATTCCGGCCCCCCAGACCACCTGGCTGGCGATCACCCGCCGCAACTTTATTGTCCGACGCGAGAGCATTTCCGAGCCTGAATACTTACTGCTTTCACAATTGCAGGAGGGAGTGAGAATCGGAGAAGCGATCGCCGTGCTGGTAGAAGCAAAACTGCTGGATCCGGAAGATCTCGTCGCTCATCTGCACGAGTGGTTTCGCCACTGGACTGCCGCGGCCTTCATCATTGGATTTACAACTGAGTAAGCGGAGCAACTGCTGATCCTAGAGCGGATTTCCGGGACTTGAGACGAAATCAAGCGAATTCAATTTTTGCTTCAAAATCGCGCCTGTTGAAAAGAATGGACAATTTAGATAGTCTAGCAAAAGAATTACTGCTCAAAATCAAGGGAATACCGGCTCCGCAGGCAGATACAAATCAACAAATCAGGATGTATTGTCGCCTGACAGGTCGCCGCCTCAAAGCACCCGCGTGCCCCGCATTGACACAAAAACGGCTCGGAATTACAGTCCCGACTTATAAAAATTACACACGGAATATTCTTTAGCTTATTTTCAAGAAAATAATCAGCAGCGGGGCTGTCAGGGAGGGCAGCAATATGAAGGGCATCATCATGTGTTGTGTTGCAATGTTGCCAGCCTTTGAAATCGCGGGATGTACGCAACGGAACTCCCTGCCTCCTGTAACTATTAATTCCCCTGCTCCCATGCCAGCCCCTCAATACCCGGCTCAAGCAGCAAAGCCAGCTCCTACCGGGCCCCTGTTCACCACGCCTCCGACGATTGCAATCGAACCGTCCAACCCCTGGAAACCTGAATCAGAGGTGCGTGACTGGGAATATATTGTGATTCACCACACTGCGTCGTCTTCAGGCAGTGTCGAAAGCATTCACGAACTGCACAGCAAGAAAAAGGATAAATCCGGTAATTCCTGGCTGGGAATCGGTTATCACTTCGTGATTGGCAATGGCAATGGTATGCCTGACGGAGAGATCGAATCCACCTTCCGCTGGCGTGAGCAGATGCATGGAGCCCATGCGGGAAATAATGCCTACAACCAGAAAGGGATCGGGATCTGTCTGGTTGGAAATTTTGAAAATGAACCTCCCACAGACGCACAAATGGCTGCTGTGAAGAAGCTCGTGGGAGTACTCAAAGCGGAATACAATATCTCCAGCCAGAACGTACAGGGACACCGCGATGTGAAAGCGACCGCCTGCCCGGGGAAATACTTCCCCATGAGCGAAGTCGCCTCCGCCGTTGACCTGCCTGTGCTCGGATCAACGTCCCCACCTGATCCCACGAAAAAACCTGAGATCGAACTGGCTCAGGAATAGCCTACCAGACAACCCCACATTTAAGACTACCCCCTGATTAACTCACTGAAAGCAAAATGAAAATGGATTATTCTCAACGTCTTAAATGGATTGAACATGTTTTACAGACAGAGAGCAGAGGGATAGACCGTCTCAATTCTTCAGGCAGCAACTCGGAACCGACCTCGGAGACAGACACCACTCTGAATCTGCCCCTGAAGCATATTTCTCTGTTCCGCCCGGAACATTACCAGGCCGGTTACGCTTATCCGCTCGTGATCTGGTTGCATCCTGATTGTGGCTCTGAACACGACCTGCATACGGTAATGCCTGAAATCAGTACCCGGAATTATCTGGGACTTTCTTTCCGGGCTCCAGCCATCGATCCCAAAGCACCACAGAATGGCTATCGCTGGCCCGACAGCCAGCTGTTTATCGAGTTGTTTCTCAGTCAGGTAGAACAGACGGTAGAAGAATTGAAAAAGGTATTCCACATCCATCCCGACCGGATTTATCTGGCAGGGAAGGGCACCGGTTGTTCAATTGCCACCCGCCTGCTGCTGCAGTCAGAGAACCTGTTTGCGGGAGCCGCTCTTCTGGAGGGACATTTCAGCAAGCATGATTTCCAGTATCAAGAAACCGGTAATCTCGCAGGGAAACGGATTCTTCTGGATCCGCACCACACTCAGCAGCCGCTGTCCACACAGCGACTGATGCGACTCTGGAAAACCAGAGGCGCGGACGTGCAACTCCCACATCCGTCTCAGCATTCAGTACAAAACCAGGGACGCGAACTCCTGCGGGCCCTCGATTACTGGATCATGGAAGGAATTTCTACTGCGAAGCTGGCCTGAGTCAGGTTCTCTGCCGCAGTTGATTACGCCCGTACAGTTTCAATTACGACGATTAATCGGTTTATGCCGAAGTTTCCTGTCGTAATGCGTCCGGTCTGGCCGATGAATTAACTGGAACCCGGTACCGACACTGGAGTCCGACTGCTGAAATTTACGGGCAGCCCTGTGTGGACTGTTCGCTTTATTCTACCGACCGGCAAGGAGAGAACTATGATGGTGCGGCGTCTCATGCTCGCAGGGTTGTTCCTGTTTGTGGTTGGGTTGGCCACGTCTTTTTCCCCTGCTGATGCACAGGCAGCCGGACGCGGACAACCAACCGACTGGAAACGATTCTACTATTACCCCTATGTCTATTATCCCCAGAACTTCCAGCGACCTCAGGGGAGCTATGACAATCTCTATTACCGCTATCCGGAAAATATGAGAATCCCGGTTTACAACAAAGACTGGCACAACTTCTACCCCAGTGAACGTCCTTACCATAAAGGCAATCACTTCTATCTGGACGTCTTTTAAAAGACTCCCTGCGTGACTCTCTACAGCACGCCCCGTGATCTGAACACCAAAGCCTGCGAAGTATTTCGCAGGCTTTTTTAATTCCCCTCTGAGAACTGAATTTCCCGTCAGTTCCACTTTCCACAATCGATGCTGACATTCTAAAATTACCCCAGAATGAATCCTGGCTCAGGAATCACAGTTTCACTTTCCCCAGGCGGTAGACCTCCTCTGACCAGCCCTCCGATCCCAATTCAAAGCGCCCGGCAGTTACAGCTTTATGTCAAACGAAAAAACGGAAGGTATCATCATTCGACTGGCCGACTTCAGCGAGTCGAGCAAAGTAGTTACCTGGTTTACGCGGGACTTTGGGAAAACTGCGTGTCTGGCGAAAGGTGCCAAGCGGCTGAAAAGCTCATTTGAGGCTGCTATTGACTTACTTGCCACATGTCGGATAGTCTTCATCCGAAAATCTTCCGGCGGGCTCGATATTCTCACCGAAGCCCAGCTCGTGAATCGTTTTCGACCTTATCCTGGAAACCTGTCTCACCTGTATGTGGGGTATTACATCGCAGAACTGCTGGATGCTCTGACTGAGGAGTACGATCCTCACCCTGAGTTGTACGACGCAGTCCGCGAAACAATACAGCACCTGCAGGAACACGACGATTTCCAGAAACCTTTGATTAAATTTGAATTAACCATATTAGAGGAGATCGGTCAGCTTCCTCAGTTCGAATACTGTGCCGGCTGTAACGGCGAACTGGGGCCTGCTGAAGCGTATCTCTACGATGCCCATAATGGCGGAGTGTATTGCCGGGATTGTGAACAGCAGAGACACGGAAATGTGCGTGTCTCGCGGGGAACCATCTCGGTACTGCAGAAACTGTCAACTGAAAAAACGGTACTGTCCCAGCGACTGAACCTGTCCCTTCAACAACAACGCGAGATTCGACACCTGCTGTCAACTACCATGTCCCATATCCTGGGGCGTCGCCCCAAAATGGCGTCCTACCTCAAACTGTAATCAATTCATTTTCCTCAGGTGGAAGTCACGGATGACCATGTCCACTTATGATCGACTTAATAAAACTTCACGCGTATTCCGCACTGTAGTTCAGGCTCTGATTCTCAGCGTCTGTGTCAGTGCCACGGGCTGCGCCATGTTCAGCGACCGTTCGACCGGATTATCCGCATGGAAACCACCCTGGTCTAAGAAAAGCGTGACCGACGATCCCACAATCGACAACGTACGCGGCCCCATGCAGCGCGTACTGCAGACAGCGATGTGGAAAAAAGAACGGGACTCCAACTTCATCAAACCTGGTGTTGGTGCAACTGAATACAAAAAAGCCCAGGAATTGTTTGACGCCAAGAATTACAAAGAGGCTGAAAAAGAATTCAAGGCAATCGTCAAGAAATTCAAAAACGATCCCATTCGAGAAGACGCTCAGTTCATGATCGCCGAGTGTCAGTTTGCCCGGAAGCGCTATTCCTGGGCACAGGACAGCTACGATCAGTTGCTGGTGGATTTCCCCTCTACACGCCACCTAGACCAGACGACCAAGCGGATGTTTACCATCGCACGCCACTGGTTGCAGGATCCCTCGATCATTTCCGGCAGTGAAGTCCAGCAGGTTAACCTGGAGGAACCGGGGTCGGACTCCCCCGAACTGCCCGATGATGGTAAGAAACGCAGTAGCCGTTGGGCATTGGTGCCAAACCTGTTTGACCGCAGTCGCCCTGTGTTTGATACCGAAAACCGTGCTCTCGAAGCCCTCAAGTCTATCTGGCTGCATGACCCTACCGGTCCTCTGGCCGATGACGCTCTCATGCTGACTGCCAGTCACTACCTGCAGAAGGGGCGTTACATGGATGCAGACCGGACATTCGGCCTGTTGCGTGAAGAATATCCAAAAAGCCCCCACCTGAAGGATGCCTTCATGTTGGGAACGCACGTGAAACTGATGTCTTATCAGGGGCCCCGCTACGATGCCACCGTGCTCGACGATGCTGGAAACCTGAAAGAGACTACACTGCGGATGTTCCCCAACGCCGACAAACAACGGCTGAAGACGGAACTCCAGAAAATCGAATACGCAAAAGCGAAGCGTGAGTGGGAGACCGTTCAATACTGGATGCGTCGCAGCAAACCCAAGTCCGCTGCAGTGTACTGTAACCTGCTGATCGAACATTATCCCACGTCTCCCTTTGCCAATCAGGCCCGCGATCTGCTGGCCGAACTGGGACGCGATAATACGAATCATCTCTGGGCCAATTACGCGGTACCGGGGAAAAAGTCAGCTGAAAAAGAACCAGAACCATCTCGCTTCTCACTTCCGGGCATTCCCGGTTTTGGCAGCGACGAACCCAAGGCGGTTCCCACCCCGTCCAAAGCACCTGCTGAGCAGGCACCCGCTGAGGATACGGGACTTGAACCACCGGCCCGTTTGAGACTGGATGGACTGGACGAACCGATTAGAAGAATTCCGTCAGACGGAGAACCGGAACCGGCACGGATCCAACTGTAAACCTCTCTGCCTGGCAGAATTGTGTCACCCTGTATGACTTAGTTTATGAAACGTTTTGTGGTCAACCTGTTCGTGCTGCTGGTGCTGTCAGTCAACCTGCCAGGCTGCGGCTACACCGTCGGCAATTCGTATCAGCCCGATGTACAGACAGTGTATGTACCTATTTTTGAAAATCAGACTCTGCGTCGTGGATATGAGTACCAGTTAACCGAGGCCGTGCAGCGTAAGATTCAGTCACGAACTCCCTTCCGACTGGCCAAAGGCGTGGAAGCAGATACCCGGCTTACCGGGACCATCAGGAAAATCAATAAATCAGTATTGGGAACCACTCAAAATGACGATCCTCGTAATCTGAATCTGGAGTTTGTCGTGGATGTCACCTGGGAAGATATGCGAAGTGGCCAAATCCTGTCACAACAGCAGGTTCCCATTACAGCCGATGTCGTCAACCTGGTTTCCCAGGCTTCGTTTGCACCGGAAGTCGGGCAATCCCTGGCGACAGCGACCCAGAGAGTCACCGATGAGCTGGCCAATCAGATTGTTCAACTTATGGAAGCCCCCTGGTAAATTTGTTCCACAAACACACGTGGTCAGGATCTCTCTATCCTGATAAAATCCCACACCATTTCAGAAACCCAACAATTAAAACCATCCCCACCTTTCAGATGAACCTGTCTACTACACAAGTACGGATTGCGAAATCTCATCGGGCCTCAAGCCAGACCTGCAATTCAGGGAAGGATTTGGATATCAAATGAAGTCAAAACCTGTCTTACACCAAAGTGCTCTCACGTTATTCTCCTGGGCGATGCTGACACTGCTTGTGACCGCGTCTCTTGAAGCGCAGGTCGATCAGCGAAAACCACGCCCCGACCCGGCCGACGCAGTAATGCAGGTCCAGGAACTCCCCAAAGCGTTAGAAGACATTCTGGCGAAGTGGGAAAAGGAATCAGGCAAAATCAATAAACTGGAAGGCGAACATGTTCGCATCTGGTATGACGATGTTTTCTGTGTCGAAAAACGCTCCGAGGGAAAATTCTATTACGAGAAACCAGATAAAGGCCGGATCGATATTACCGGCATGAAAATTGGTAAGAATGCCAAGCCGGGTAAAGTGAATCCCAAAACAGGAAAACCCTTCATATTACAACCTGGCGAAAATGAGAAATGGATCTGTGACGGACATCGGATCTTCAAAATTGATGAAGATGAAAAAGCGTACGAAGTCTTTCCGATCCCCCTGGAGCGTCGTGGTGCCAATATCATGGAAGGCCCCCTGCCGTTCCTGTTCGGGATGCCTGCAAAAACTGCTAAGCAACGGTATTATTTAAAACTGATAGATAACTCACCACAACAAATTGTCATCGCCGTCAAACCACGTCGGCGGGCAGATGCGGCAAATTACCAGGAAGCCAAAGTCCTGTTGGATCCAAATACGTATCTGCCGCGAGCTGTGCAGTTAATTCACCCAGGCGGGAATCAGTCCACTGTTTACAGTTTCCAAAAAGTGGAAGCGAACAAAGCCAGAGGCATCATCGCTACAGTATTCGGAAACAGTCCATTTACCCCGGACCTGGAAGGCTATCAGCTCCAGGGTAAAGTGGTCGCTCAAGCCGATGGCGGTCAGGAGCTACAACCTGCTCCGCAGCAACAGATCGCTCCTATTCAGCATGCTACTTTTAAAGTACCGAATATGGTCGGACATGACTTTAAATCCGCCAGAAAAGTACTGGAAGATATGGGCCTGAAACCTCAGTTTCACCGAGGCGATCCTGCAGGACAACCCAAACTGATCTACCAGGTTTATCAGCAGGTTCCTGTACCAGGTTCTGCAGCTCAGAAGGGCCAGACGATTCATCTGAAACTCTACGTCGATCCGAGTAAAGCACAAAACTGAGCCGGGTAAGAACATAAATAACTCGTAGAAAAGCCCTGGGGAAACCACCCCGGGGCTTTTTTAGTTATTGCGGGCGCGCATCGCACGTTGAATATCCATGCGAGCGGAATCTTTCTTGAGCTTCTCTCGCTTGTCGTGCAGTTTACGCCCCTTGGCGATTCCCAGCTTCACCTTCACCAGGCCACGGGTGAAATAAACGGTCAATGGAATCAGCGTCAGACTTGAGTTCTCAGACCGCTCAGCAAATTTGCGGATCTCGGCTTTCTTCATCAGCAGCTTCCGGGGACGCCGGGTCTGATGATTCATTGTGTTCGCCTGCGGATACAGCGCGATATCACAGTTAAAGAGCCAGACTTCCCCATCCTGCACGCGGGCAAACGCCTCTTCGATGGAGATTTTGTTCGCGCGGATGCTTTTGACTTCGCTCCCCGCCAGCATGATCCCGCAATCGAGTGTATCCAGAATCTCGTAATTGTGGCGGGCCTTACGATTCTGGCAGACGGTACGCGAATTGGGATCTTCTTTCGAAGCTTTCTTCTTTCCCTTTTTACCCATTGCCAGAATCTCCTGAAGTCACCCGGATAATCGGGCGAACGATGCTTACTCTAAAGACGTACATATTAACCGAGAATGAACTGATTTCAATCAGCTTGAAATCACACGCGCGTCTGGTATCGACACACAAACGTGTGATCTGGTTCAGCAGCAAATGACTTAATTGCTGTCCGGTCGCAGCTGAACCTGCAGGGCCCCCAACATCCGGGTAATCTGCTTTTCCTTTTTAGAAATGAAGGGAACATTATCCAGCACAATGGCCCGTGGCTCATTCCGAGGATGCAGTACCAGTCGACCGGAACGCAGCAGGAGATATTCAAAGATATCGCTGATTTCCTTGTCAATCTTCAGGTTAGGAGCCGAGAATCGTTCGAGGTCGCTCAAGAATCCATGATGATGCAGCAGTTCATTACCACGAACTTCCCAATAGTCAAAGCGAACATAGATGCCCACGCAGATGAAGATCAGCCCCAGAATCCCAGAGAACATCCAGTACATCTGAGAATTGGCCCAGGGACGCAGACTTTTCAGGAAATTCGACAGTGCGGGGACAATTTCCGGGTTAAACCGCAGGATCATCCAGGCCCCCATAAACAGAGCCACGCCGAGGAAGAACAGAGTCAACGACGTGGTGCGGGGAAAGTCAAACGCCAGTACTGTCAGATTAAAGCCAAAGACACCCAGAAAGATCAAGGCCATGACTTCAGCCGTATGTTCCGATTTACCGCCTACATACGCTGATTCCCCAGCAAAGGTCATAAAAATCGCAGCAGCGATTGAGACGATCAGGGTTGGATAGAGAAACACAATCTTGGGGTAGGAAATCAGATAGATACGGTCGGGGACATCATCTTTGTGCTGCCCGGCTCCCGGTTTCAGTTCCTCACCCATCGTGGAATCATCGGCCATGATCGAATTCCTTATCATTATTCACTGGTGCTGGAGTCTGACACAGAAAAGCAGACCCCGTTATTGATCGAATTGACTTCCTTGAGCACAACGCATGTTGAGCCGCCAGGGATCACTAAAACCTGCAAACAGAACCCGATTTGAGCACTGTCTCGGTGGAAATGTGTTGTATTCCCGGCAATTCAGAATCGTTAGTGTTCCGCAATAGTAGACGTGCTGAATGCGGACTGCAAGGCTGTTTAGGGACTGATACTTAGGACCTGCTACCTCTATTCCCACCTGGCTGAGTTGTCGCTAGATGGGAAAGGGCCACTGTGTTTGCCGATTATCACTGCGACTGGCTCTATTTTGTATAAAATATACAAAGAAAAATATATATAATATATAAAAATCAAAAGTAAGGACTTACTCACCTCCCGATTCCTTGGTACATATTAATGTATGAAAATACGATTGCCTGAACCTGTTCGTGTCGTTTCAGTTCTGGGATTTTTAACCCTGATCACTGTCTCAACGCCTGCTTTACAGGCTGCGGAGAAAGTTGACTACCTGAAACAGATCAAACCACTGCTGACCGAAAAATGCTATGCCTGCCACAGTGCGCTGAAGCAGGAAGCCGAGTTGCGCGTCGAAACCCGCGAGCTGATGCTCAACGGCGGTGACAGCGGAGCGGCCCTCGTTCCCGGCAAACCAGATGACAGCCTGCTGCTCTACCGGATCATGGCAGAGGGAGACGAACAGATGCCTCCGCCCGAGGAAGGTGCACGTCTCTCAACTAAGCAGATCGAACTCATCAAAACCTGGATTGAGCAGGGGGCAGAGTCGCCGGTCGAGACCATACCCGGACGTCCGGAAGACCACTGGGCCTTCCAGCCTCCCGTCAAATCTAAACTACCTGCAGGAAATCATTCGAATCCGATTGATGCCCTCCTGGGGGCAAAACAACAGACTCAGAATCTGACCCCGGTCGCTCCGGTTTCCAGGCGAATTTTACTCAGACGTGTCTATCTGGATCTGATCGGCCTGCCACCTTCACCGGAAGAGATCGCTCAATTCATAAACGACACCGATCCCAAAGCCTATGAAAAAGCCGTCGATCGCCTGCTGGCCAGTCCCCAATACGGAGAGCGCTGGGGCAGACACTGGATGGATATCTGGCGCTATACTGACTGGTACGGTCTGGGAAAACAGTTACGTTACAGCCAAAAGCATATCTGGCACTGGCGGGACTGGATAATTGAATCACTGAATAACGACAGCAGTTACGCCGAGATGGTGCAGGACATGCTGGCGGCAGACGAACTCAAGCCGACCGATCACGATGCACTGCGGGCGACCGGCTTCCTCGCACGGCACTATTACCTGTTTAACCGCACGACCTGGCTGGACAGCACCCTCGAACATACATCGAAAGCGTTTCTGGGACTAACCATGAACTGCGCCAAGTGTCATGATCACAAGTATGACCCTCTGACGCATCACGACTATTACCAGATGCGGGCCATCTTCGAACCATATCAGGTCCGCCTGGATCCCGTTCCGGGAGTCACCGATCTGGAACAAGACGGGCTCCCGCGGATCTTCGATGCACACAATGATGCCAAGACCTACGTGCATGTCCGGGGTAACGAAAAAGATCCGGACGAAAGTCAGGCCATGCCGCCTGCAACACCGGAGATTTTCACGTTCCGAGAATATAAGCCTGCACCGGTCTCTCTCCCCGCGACCGCACATCATCCTGCCCTGCAGGAATTTGTTATCAAAGACCAGTTAAAAGCCGCTGACGCGAAAATCGCTGCAGCACAGAGCAGTCATCAGAAAGCGGAACAGCAACTGGCGGAACTGGAAAAGACAGCCCGGTCTCAGGTTGCTCAAACAAAATCACCTGTTCCCTCCCAACCCTTTCTGATCGACGATTTTGCAAAAGCCAATACGGAACTCTGGGAACTCGGTCCCGGACAATGGGCCTATCAGGATGGTAAACTGATCCAGACAAAAACCGGTTACGGTCGCGCTTACCTGCGATCCAGGACGACTCACCCGGAGGACTTCCAAGCCACATTCAAATTTAAAACTACGGGTGGTGATAAATGGCGGTCAGTTGGTCTCGCATTCGATGTTAATGGAGATCGTGAAAAGATGATCTACCTGAGTGCGGTCCAGCCCGGTTCCAAGCTACAGGTCAGCTATAAAGAAGATGCGAAGTCCATCTATCCTTCTGATGGTCGCCACGCCTGCGAAGTCAACCTGAATGAGAACTATGAGCTGGAGATCAAAGTTCGCGATCAGCTGGTCAATATCGCCCTCAATGGCGAACATGCAATCGCTTATACGCTACCAATGGCACGGGAAGCCGGGAAAATCGATCTGCTGGCATTCGATGCTGCCGCGGAATTCGATTCTGTCAAGATTATCCCCCTGCCAGCTGATGCAGAAATGATTCAAGGTAAACAACCAGCCAAACCGAGCCTGGAAGTCGCGCAGGCCAGGACCAGAACCTCAGCAGCGGCCCTGCAGTCGGCAAAACTTTATAAAGCCTCTCTAAAGGCTGCATTCGCCGCAGACAAAGCCGCATATTCTGATCTCTCCGAAGAGAAACAGACCGAATTGAAACGCGCTGCCGCTCTGGCGGCCCGTCAGTATGAGCTGGCTCAGGCAGAAGAGAAACTGGTTCAGCTGCAGGAAAAACGGCAAGCGACCACTAAGGCTGCAGATCAGAAAAAACTGGACAAAGAGATTCAGACCGCCGACAGCAAACTGCAGGCAGCCCGGAAAGCGATTGAGGAACCAGGTGAGAAATACACGCGGGTTCGTGCTTCGCGTAAGGCTCTGGAAGGACCAGCTGAAACGGAAGCTTCCCGTTCACTGCCTTACCCCACAACCAGCACTGGCCGACGCACTGCCTTCGCCCGCTGGGTCACTGATCGCCAGAATCCACTGACTGCCCGCGTGGCCGTCAACCACATCTGGTTGAGGCACTTCGGTCAGCCACTGGTAGAAGATGTAACCGACTTCGGCCTGCGTTCCAAACAGCCGCTACATCAGGATCTGCTGGACTGGCTGGCAGTCGATTTCATGGAACACAACTGGAGCATGAAACACCTGCATCGCCTGATGGTCACTTCACATACTTATCAACTCAGCAGTTCGACCCGCGATGCCGACCCAGAGACACTCAAATCCGATTCAGCCAATGCGTATTACTGGCGTCGGAATACTGTCCGCATGGAATCGGAAGTCATCCGTGACAGCCTGCTCTCCCTGGCCGGAGAACTGGATCTGACGCTGGGTGGCCCGACTATTGATCCCAATAAAAATACAGACAGCAAACGCCGCAGCCTGTACTTCACTTACTCTCGTGACTCCCAGGAAAAATTCCTGAGTATGTTTGATGCTGCTGACATCTTTGCCTGTTATCGTCGCCAGGAAAGCGTTGTTCCCCAGCAGGCACTGGCTCTGGCAAACAGTAAAGTTTCCCTGCAGATGGCACGTAAAATCACAGCTCGATTACGAAAACAGGCTCCCGAAGCCAATGACGAGGAATTCGTCAAGCAAGCCTATGAACTGATTCTGTGTGTCGAACCGACGGCCGAGGCCCAGTCACTCTGTCTACAGGCACTGGGGGAAATGCAATCCGTGCTCAAGACTTCCGGGCAGAAAGAGCCGCTCTGGCGCTCCCGCGAAAACCTGGTTCACGCCTTACTCAATCATAATGATTTCATCACCATTCGCTGAAGGTGCCTCATGAATCATCCATCATATACTGATCAGACACAAAGCCCGTTACCCCGCCGTCATTTTATGGGCAGCCTGGGGTCCGGACTGGCTGGGATCTCTCTGGCTTCTCTGCTGCAGGAAGAGGCGCAGGCCTCCGGACATCATCCGCCGACCGGACAACCGCACTTTCCTCCCAAAGCCAAAAGTGTGATCTGGCTGTTCATGCGAGGTGGCGTCAGTCATATGGAGAGCTTCGATCCCAAGCCGATGCTCACCAAATACGAGGGGAAATCGATCAGTGAAACTCCCTGGAAAGACGTCCAGGACCCGGAAAAGCTGAAAAAAGTCCGAGTGGTTGTCGTCAATGATGCCAATGGTCAGCAGCGTAATAAAATCTATCCGTTGCAGGTCGGCTATAAAAAGTATGGCGAGAGTGGAATCGAAGTCAGCGACTGGTTCCCCCATATCGGCGGCTGCGTCGATGATATTTCGATCGTGCGTTCAATGTGGACGACCGATGACAACCACGGTGCCCAGGTGCAGTTCCATTCCGGCCGTCACATGCTCGATGGGCGTGTACCTACCATTGGTGCCTGGGTCAACTATGGGCTCGGCACTCTAAACCAGAACCTGCCACAGTTCATTAATATGGGGCCGCGTTTCTTTGACGTACGCGACGGTCATTACCTGGGCCCCGCCTATGATTCCGTTCCTCTGAAAGTCGACCCTAAAAACCCGCTCCCTTATGCCAAGCCGGAACTGGATCTTTCTCACCGGGAACAGCAGATTGAGTTTTCTCTGGTCAACCAGTTGAATCAACTCAGTGCCGAACAGTATCCGAACGATACTACGCTACAGGCACGCATGAAATCCTACGAACTGGCGTTCCGCATGCAGACCGCTGTCCCGGAGGTGATTCGTTTCGATCAGGAAACCAAAGAGACCCAGGATCTCTATGGACTCAACAACCCGGAGACCAAACCGTTTGGCATGCAACTGCTGGCAGCCCGTCGGTTCGTCGAAAAGGGAGTTCGATTCATCCAGATCATGCACGGGCCTGGTGCCGCCGGTGCCTGGGATTCGCACTCCAACCTCCAGAAAAGTCATTCCAAACTGGCCAAACAGGTTGATCAGCCTGCTGCCGGTCTGCTGAAAGACCTCAAACGCCGCGGCCTGCTCAAAGATACGATCGTCGTCTTCGCCACCGAATTCGGACGGACCCCCGGATCCCAGGGAAGTAATGGCCGCGATCACCATCCGTACGGATTCTCAATCTGGATGGCCGGCGGTGGACTGAAAGGGGGCGTTGCACACGGGGCAACGGATGAACTCGGCTTCCACGCTGTGGAAAAACCACATTATGTGACCGACGTGCATGCCACCCTGATGAAACAGCTTGGCCTGAACGCCCGCCTGCTGGAAGTGCCCGGCCATAAGCGTATTGAAATGGATTTCGGTCACCCCATTGATGAAATCATCGCATAAACCAGCACACTCATCACCAGCCGAACCGCTTTTCAAGGTAATCATCGGGCTTCTTTTCTACTGACCGGTCGAATCCGCTCAGGGAACCGGTATAATAAGACCGTGCCATTCAGAATCGTACGGTTTCTTTTTACTCAGGTTGCTGCGAAAGGGTTCCCCATGCTGCGTTCTGTCTGTCTCGCGCTGACACTGTTTTCATCCCTGCTGTTGCTGAATATCGATCGGGTAACTGCAAAAACCTACCGGGTGTATTTCCTGGGAGGCCAGTCGAACATGGATGGCTATGGCTATGTCAAAGATCTGCCGAAAGACTTGAGTGACCAAGTCTCCGGTGTGATGATCTTTCACGCGAACCCGGCACCAGATGCCGTCCCCGTCGATGGCCGCGGTATCTGGGCTCCGCTGAAACCCGGTCATGGAGCCGGTTTCAAGTCGGATGGAAATTCGAATACATATTCTAATCGATTCGGAGTGGAGCTGACGTTCGCCCGCAAGATTAAGGAACTGGCTCCCGATGAACCGGTGGCACTGATCAAGATCTCGCGTGGTGGCACCTCAATCGCCATCGATGCTGCCGGCAAATTCGGTTGTTGGGATCCAGATTTCAACAGTGGAACCGGTGCAGGGCAGGGAATCAACCAATATGACCACTTTCTGGCAGGCATGAAACGGGCCTTACAGACACGTGATATCGATCAGGACGGAGAGCCAGATACGCTAGTGCCGGCTAGAATCGTCTGGATGCAGGGAGAAAGTGATGCTGCCTACACGGAAGAGATTGCCCAGCAGTATGAAGCCAACCTCAAGCGACTGATGGACTTAATACGCGCAACTCTGCTGACAGATGACCTGCCCGTCGTGATTGGACGTATTTCCGATTCCGGAGATAATCCGGAGGGAAAGGTCTGGAAGTATGGTGAAATCGTGCGTGATGCCCAGGCGTCGTTCGTCAAAAAAGACGGACACGCGGCCCTGGTAACCAGTACAGACGGATATGGTTATTCGGATCGTTGGCACTATAATTCAGCAGGTTATCTGGATTTAGGCAGTAAATTTGCCCAGGCCCTATGGAAAGCCCCCAGGATTAGTACTATCCTGCGTGAAGACTTTTTTCTTTTTATATTCCATTTGAGAGTGTGATTTTCGATGTCTGTAACCAAACCTGAACTGCTTTCCCCAGCCGGAACCCGTAAAGCCATGCAGTACGCGTACGCGTTCGGGGCCGATGCCGTCTACGCGGGACAGCCCCGTTACAGCCTGCGTGTGCGGGAAAACGAATTCAATAAACTGGATGTCATGGCGGATGCGGTCGCCGAAGCACACAAGCTGGGAAAAAAATTCTACATCGCCAGCAACATCGCCCCTCACAATCTCAAGGTCCGCAGTTACCTCAAGAATATGGAACCCGTCATCGACATGCAGCCCGATGCGTTAATCATGTCGGATCCGGGACTGATCATGATGGTCCGCGAACGCTGGCCCGATGTGCCGATCCATCTTTCAGTGCAGGCCAACGCAGTCAACTATGCCACCGTCAAGTTCTGGCAGAAGTTTGGTCTGACCCGGATCATTCTGTCGCGAGAACTGTCCATCAAGGAAGTGGCAGAGATCCAGGAAGAATGCCCCGACATGGAACTCGAAGTCTTCGTTCACGGCGCACTGTGTATCGCCTATTCCGGACGCTGCCTGCTATCGGGGTATATGAATCATCGCGATTCCAACCAGGGGAACTGCACCAACGCCTGTCGCTGGGACTATAAAGTCAACGAAGCCGTACAGACACTGGAAGGGGACATCGTATTGAAGAATCCCCCGCCCCCACGTGAACCACAGCTGCCAATCGTGGACCAGGTATTCCTGCTCGAAGAACCGCAACGACCGGGAGAGTATATGCCCGCCTATGAAGACGAGCATGGTACCTACATCATGAACTCCAAAGATCTCCGCGCTGTACAGCATGTGAAGACCTTTACCGACATGGGCATCAGTTCGTTGAAAATTGAGGGACGCACCAAGTCCTTCTTTTATGCAGCCCGCACCGCACAGGTCTATCGTAAAGCCATCGACGATGCTGCAGCAGGGGTGGAGTTCAATTACGAACTGATGGAAATGCTCGACAGTCTGTCGAATCGCGGCTATACGGAAGGTTTCTTCCAGAGACATGCATCAGAGAGCATGCAGAATTACGAACACGGTCGTTCGGTCGCCAATAAGCAACAGTTTGTCGGCGATATCATCGACCGTGATGGAGACGGTCTGATTGTCGATGTCAAAAATAAGTTCGGGCTCAATGATGAACTCGAGCTGATGACTCCTGCAGGGAATACGGTCTTCTCACTGAAGTCGCTGCTGAATCAGAAATCAGAATCTGTGGATGTAGCGCCTGGGAGTGGACACGTAGTGAAGATTCCCTTCACAGAGAATCAGCTTCAAGAGAGTGCCGGCTCGATGAGCGATCATGATCAACAGTTCGCACTGCTCATGAAATCGGTTGGGACACCAGCGACGGCTTCACTCACCTAGAGCCGTTTACTTCTGACCTTTAACAGTCAGTTCGTTGTTGACCTTGCGCACCCCCGGCTCGAGCATCGCCAGGAATTCGACGAGTTTCCGAGTTCCTGCGGATTCGACTTCACCACGCAGTGTCACACTGTGATCGGCGTTGACCTGAAACTGAACACCACTCAATTTGTCATTTCGGGTTCGCAGTTGATCGAAGGAATTCCCGATTGAAGAGGAGACGTTACTCATGGGAATCGCCGGCGCCGTAAATGCGACTCGTAACTGGGGTCGGAACTCGGGTACCCTGGGCCCTGTCTGCCCTGCATTCCGCTGATTCAGACTGTTTTGCGAGCCTCTTCCCGTCGCACGATTAAAATTTCGATTCTGTCCGGGAGCACCGCCGGTTGCTGACTGGGCATTATCGCGACCAATAAATGCATTCTGCGCGGCATCAGAGCGGCCAATAAAACTGTTCTGAGAATTCAGATTCTGTGGCGTTCCCATCCCAGATGAGAGCGGTGTCTGCAGATTGTTCAGAGGAGTTTGTGCTGTCCCTGAACTTCCCCCGAACCCGGATGTGGATCCTCCAAAAGATTGATTACCACCCCGTGATGATTGTGAGCCACCACTGGTAGAAAGTGTCTGCACCTGCCCCTGGCAGATTTGTGTCTGGAGCATGACCGCACACGCAAAACCCGCAGCGATCATTGAACTTGTGAAGAATTTATTCAACATGATATTCCCTTGAAATGGGAGATAGAACAGGGGCTTGCAGACACTTCTCTAATTATACCATCGTCATTTACGGGGGGAAGCAAATAATCCGTTGGTCGCCCGCTGACTCTTTAGCGATTCCCACTCAGACGGTATTGCCGATAATCTGTATCAGACTGAGATTCAAGCGAAGTTCCCTGTTGAACCGGTGCAGGTTCAATCCGAGTCTGTTTCTTCTCGTTCAGCAACTGCCCCAACTGTTCTTCCAGTCGTCGAATCCGCAGATCCCGATCATCGGCAGATGGAGGTTGTTCGCGCGGCGCGAGGGACTCGGCACTCACCTGTTGAATCACAGGTTCCTGAACCGGTACTGATACGGGCTTCCGTTTGAGATCGGCAGCCAGTTCCAGTCGCTTGCCGCGCTCACGTCGTGCCAGCGTCTCGACGGAGGTGACAGCATCTTCTTTCTGTTGTGGAGCAGGTGACAGTTGAGTCAGTGGTTGAGCGGTATCAGCAGAAGGCTTCTTGCCTTCCAGTTTGACGGAAACCATCCGGGAATAAACTTCGGGAGCCTCCGTTTGAGTCAACTTGACCCGCAGAGCACATTCCGCCTGATCCTTCCCTTTTCGTACGTAAGGAATGAAGAGTTGATAGGCTGGCCCCAGGGTCGAATCCACAGCATGCACCTGCCAGGCTCCGGAATCAAATTTAAACTGGTGAATCGGCTTGGACTGCTCGGTCCCCTCTCCCTGATCGTCATAGAGGTAAATCATGACTTCCCCCTTCACGTAGACAGGGGTCGTATTGTTGTGTTGAAAAAAGAGTAACTGCCCGGCGAATCCACGTGTGGGTAAACCATCCACCCCTTTGCCTTCAGCCGGCTCCCACAACGCGATCACTTCCACTGCCGGTTTCTTTGCACTGGCATACTGTCTGGAATTCTGCCAGTTCCAGGTCGACAGTGCCAGGCTGCTGCAACCAGACAGAGGAATGAAACACAACAGGCAGATCACTGAATATCGCATAGATCTGATCGAATGCTGCATTACTTAGTCTCGCTTCCAGTAGGGAAATTTCGGTTTCTTGAATCGTGTTTTCGGAGCAGGTTTAGTGGGGATCGCAGGTTTTGATTTCGTCTCATAATTCATCTGCTGAATTTCTCCCCCCAGAGCAGGTGCTGGCGGAGTTTCGGGCATTGGATTCAGATTTGATTGTGGCATCACAGTCGTGGGAATCTCTTCCAGCATACCAGGGCCATCAGGCATGAATTCCGGTTCTCCCGGAGGCACTGCGAAGATGGGGCCGTGCATATCTTCTGCTTTTTCCACCTGGAGATGAATTCGTTCGGCTTCCACCTGCTTAATGAATTCAGAATCTGCATCGTTGCGGATAATTCTCGGCGTGAGGAACACAAGCAGTTCTTTACGACGTGTGGAGAGATAATCGTAACGGAACGGGATGCCCAGAACGGGGATGTCACCCAGCCAGGGAACCTTACGTTCGATCGTGGTATCAGATTCCGTAATCATGCCCCCCAGAACAACGGTCTGTCCGTTAGGCACACTGACTGTTGTCTGCACGGAGGTAATATTCTTGATGGGAGATTCCACAACGTTACCGGTCGTAGCATCGGTAAAGATGGGAACACTCGATCCGTTAAAGTCACTTTTCTCTGCCAGGGTTTCCATGACGATGTTACCGTCCGGACTGATTCGAGGAGTAACCGTCAGGATAATCCCTGCTTCCGACTGCACGATAACAGGATTCGCTGAACCGACTGCGGTAACAGAAACCCCGTTGACCACGGGCACGATCTGACCGACCTGAATTTGAGCTGTCACATTATCCACGGTACGAATCTGTGGACGACTCAGAATGTGCACATTCCGCTTTGCTGCGAGGGCCCGAATCAGGATACTCACCGATTCCGAGCTGGCTGAAAGTACCAGTCCCCCGAATCCAAGATCACTATTGCCTCTCTGCAGCGAGAAGTTACTCAGGGCCTGGCCTGCGGTGTTGCCGGTGTTATTCGTGTTATTGGTCCCCAGTGGATTGACTGAGTTGAAGATGAAACCTGGTGTTGCTTCCTGAGACACGATCGTCTGATTGGTCTGAGTCACGTTATTCTGACCGGTTACGGTCTGCTGTACCGTCAGAACATTATCAATCAGACTGCGGTTAAACAGCAGGGAGTCCTGGATACCCAGTTCCACACCAAATTCATCGTCGTTATCCAATTCCACTTCGACAATCAGAGCCTGAATAATCACCTGCGGTGCTTCTTTATCCAGTTCTTTGACCAGGTTGGAAACCTGTTCGAAATAACGGGGTGTCGCACTGATGATCAGATTATTGTTAATCGGTTCCGGAACCACGATCACTTCGCGTTCCAGCAGTTCGAAACTGCTGATCAGGTCCGGATCCTGGGCAACCAGTGACCGCTGCGTGTCGAGAAATTCATTGATTGCCTGAGATACATCAGCGACCGGGGTATTCTTCAATTGAATAACGGTCGTTTCCCGTTTCCTGCTGTCGGCACTATCCAGCTTGAGTAGAATCGCTTCGACAATCTGCAGAGCATCGGCGCCCCCTTGGGCTACAACAGAGTTCGTACGGCGATCGACTGAAAACTTGAGCGGAATCAGGTTACTGTTCGCATCATTTACGCCTGCGATCTGAATCCCCAGGTCTGTCTGCTGGTTTTCCTCTGAGAATGTTGACTGCAACAATGTAACCATTGATTCTGCATCTGCATTTTTCAGAGTAAAGACTTTGAGCTCCGCAACCGTGGTGACACGTTCGTCAAATTGTTGAATCAGAGCGCCGATCAGATCCAGGCTATCCTTAGGGGCTGTTACAACCAGTGTATTGGCCCGAGGATCAGGAATCAGGCGAATGTCAGCCAGAAGACCGGATCTGAGTACCCGACTCTGCTGTCCTTCTTTTGAGAGATATTCGAGTACCACAGAGCGGGCTTCCTGCAACTGTTGTGCGGCTTCCCCGCCGGCGCCACCGATGTTGGCTCCGAGGCCGGTCGTGGTCCGGGCGGCTGCCGGGTTTAATACGCTCTGCAGAGTGGCATTCAACGTTTCCGCCAGGTCGGCGGCAATGGCATTCTTAAGTGGGAAGATTTTAACTCGGCTCACCGCCTGCGACTGATCCAGGTCAATCTTATTGATTAAAGCAGCCACCTCCTGCATGTCGCGAGGCTGTGCCTGCACGATGATGGAGTTTGTGCGAATATTTGGTGAGACCACAACCCGCGTCCCCAGTCCGCCACGCTCGTTGTAAAACTCCCGCAGGGTTGTCGCAACCTGACTGGCGCTGGCGCTCTTCAGCTGAAATACACCAAACTCATTCATCGGATCCACCGGCTGATCGAGTTCATTAGCCAGTTTCAGAATCGAGGGCATGTCGGTTTCCGGAGCCAGAATCAGCAGGGCATTCGGTTTTACCAGGGGAATGATTTTAATCTTCTGTTCCTGCCCCTGGATTGCCCGCAGCTTGACGAGGTCTTCGTAAACACCATTCAAGAGTTCTGCCAGAGCAGCAGAGTTCACGTGCCGCAGGTTTAACAGATGAATATCGGGGCGTGTTCCTTCACTGAGTTTTTCCAGTTCCTTGATGATCTTCATCAGCGCGTTCACATCTTCATCTTTCCCGCGCAGAATCAGGACTCCCAGATCGGGAATCGACTCAATGTTGACGTTACCACTCAGGTCCTGTAACAGTTCAGGTAACGATGGCTTAGGGGCAATGTTCTCCGGTTTTTCAGCCGGTTGAGGTGGTACCTGTGGAGCGTTCGGGTTTTGTGGTTGAGCCTCATCAAACGACATTTGATTGATACGTTCCCGCAGCTGGTCAACCCGCTGCTCGCGAGGCGAACCCAGCTGATCAACATAGCCTTTTGCAGGCCTGTTTCGGGTAGCGGCTGCAGTGGAGGCAATCTGTGTCTGCTGATGCAGTGTCTGTGCAACTCGACCAATTTGTGGCGAACCCGTTACGAGCTGAATTGATTCCGCATAACCATTGGCAGATCGGTCCAGCTTGAGAACGGTTGATTTGAGGGCAGCAGCTTTCTTCCGTGATGCCTCGAAAACAAGTTCGTTGTTCTGTTTGTCCAGACCGATACGGAAATCGACCCGAGCTGAGATCACATCCAGACCTTTACTGTCCTGATCGCGATTTAATGTCTGCTGGCGTGATTCAAATACCACAATACCAGGCAGCCCCCGGGGCCTTCCCCCTGCAGTTCTGCCTGAGTTTCAAAAGCATGATAGAAGAGCCTGAGAATATCGGTGCTATGAACGGTACGGGGATGGACGCTGAAAAGAACTTTTGCAGGTTCAACTGTGCCCGGTTGCAGCTGACGGGCACTGTTCTCAAATGCCGGTGGTTCTACACTAGCGGCGATATCAGCGTTTCTGGTTGCTGGAACCGAGGGTGGTGCAGTTTCCTGATGTGATACACGCTCGACATCTGACGGCTTCTGCTGAGGCTGCTCTGATTCATTTTCTGCTGACTGAATTGTCGGACGGATATATCGAGCCTTTGTCGATCGGAGATCCAGGACGACAATAAATTTATCTTTCTGTAACAGACGGAAACCTTTGGGTTCCAGATCCCGGTTCAAAATCTGAAACGTTTCTTCGAGGGTATGAGGCCGTTTGTCTCTGCGGGAGAAGAATCCTTTGGGAACAACATCCATCACGAGTGTCAGTCCGCTTTGTTCTGCGACTTTACGAAGAACCTGATCCCAGGTGGACTGCAAATGGTTCAGGGTGATATTGGCAACATCTTCGCTGTTTTGTGTTTCATTCTGTTCCTCTGCAGGCAGCTCGGATACGGGAACACTCTTTGAGGTCACCACTGCTGCTTTTGCTGACTGATCAGACGTTGTATTAGAATGTTTACGCAGGCGGTTCCAAAATCCCGGATTGCTGTCCGCGTATGCTGACAGAGTTGGACCGCACAGTATAAGAATCGCTAACAGACAACGCAGATGTCTGGAAAATTTTCTGACTATTCTATTGTAAGAAAACAAGGGGGCACCCCATTAGAATCAGAACTGAACGAGAGGAATTAAAGGTCGGGAAAGTGGACGCATCTCGAGCGAGATCATCTCCGACAGAATCCCTACAATCGTTATTATCGGTAAAGCTTAACATTCACATTGAACAAAGGTTTTGTTTTTTGCCAAGAAAGTCGGTGTTTTTCAACCGGAGACAGGCAACCTTAAGCGCATATATATCTACAACTTACAACGCCAACCGGAATACTGGCGCAGGAAGAAATACATTGCTGGCGAATACCGACAGGCAAAATAGGATATCTTGGATTGATAAAAGGAGAGGTAAGTCTACGTAGATAGGATGGTTTTGTTTTTACAAATGCCACATGAGAGAGAGGGGATGCGGCGCTAATTTAACACGGGGACTGAGGCCAGGTTTCGCAGAGATCTGAAATTTTCTCCCAAAGAGAGCATCCAGGGCTTTCCGTCTATTTCCAGAATGATGTGTTGATCGGTGATCGTTTTCACAACCGCATGTAAATCTGCGACATCGATTGAATCCCCCTCTTTGACTTCCCGTTTTTCATTGGTAGCGCGATTGCGGATCCAGGCAATTCGACGGCCGTCCAGTTCGATACTGCCGGTTAAAAATGTAAAAAATGCATCATCCAACGTGACATTGACTGTCAGCTTTTGTGTGCTGGACGCAGACGGTATCCCGGAATCGGTGACTTTGACTGTCACGGGGTATTCTTTCATTTCTGTCGCTACGGACGGCGTCCAGGTCAACTCACCTGTCTGAGAGTTGATCCGCATGCCTTCGGGAGCACCTGACTCTAATTCGAACATCAGTTTCTGAGCAGGCTGATCCGAGTCGGTTGCTTTTACCTGGAGGGTTAAGGGGCGCGTCTGGTATGCCGTCACAGTAGATACCGTTTCCAGTTTTGGGGCGGTATTTTTTTCGAGAAACTCGACCTCGAACATTCTCTCAACTTTCTGATCGCCTTGGGTGGCAGTGATTGTTACGGGAAACGTTCCGGTCTTCTGTTCTGTTGCCGGTGCCCATTGCAGTTTTCCAGCCTGAGCCACAATCCCGGGTAAATCTGATTTGACAGAAATCTTCGGTGCTGACTGTGAAGGATTGATCCCTGTGAGAGGCAGGGACAAATCCAGGCTGTTACCTCTGATCAGGGTCTGTTTCCCAATATCGCGAAGTTCCAGTTGATAGACCTTATCAGGGACAGGCTTGGCGAAGGGACTGTTTTCAGTGATCTGCTGATAGTCATACAATGCCTGCAGGTATTCAGGCACCTGGGTCACAGCCGCTCCTTTGCTATGCGAGGCTGGTCTGGTATCAAGCAGACCACGCTGGACAGTCCACTCTGTTGTATTCCGGTTGCTCACATTCAGGATTTCGTTACCAATTTTAATCAGGAAGCTTTCGCCAGAGGGGAAATAACGATCCGATAGAACCTTGAGTAATTGTGCATCCTCGGTCAGCGACTGTTGCAGCTTCGTATTTCCTTCCGCTGTCTGATTCAAGGGAGCCAGCTCGACCGGGGTCCCCGCATCATAGCGTGCCGGCACCGTTTGGCTGGCACCACGGGTGACAGTCCACGTATCTCCCTTGATTGCATTCACTGTCAGGAATTCCTGATTAATCCGTACACGGAATGGAGTTTCGTTTGGGAATTCCCCAGCCCCATTCAGTTTCAGACTGGTTGCATCAAATTTCAGACTCTCAGACAACCTGGTACGTGGAAACAGCTGTTCGCGCGGCTTGGCTTTACTCAGTGCCAGTCCTTCCGCGGTTAATTTCACTTCGAGCTGATCCGCTTTTGCAGTCCCGGTGCTGTCCAGTTCCAGATTGATGATGTTCTGACGTAAATCGGTCTGGTAGAAGTGCAGCAGAAACTGAGTGAGCTGAGCGTAGGTTGCTGTCCCTTCCAGCGACACCTGAATCGCAATATAGGTCTTTCCTTCCCGAATCCGCCGCCCGGGTGAGAGCTTGAGATTGGTAATGCCTGAGAGCTCCGCTAAATCGCTCAACCATTCAAGGTAAAGACGCTGCGCGTCATGCTCGTCAGGCGGAAGACTATGCGCCACCCAGTCACCGAGTTGTCGGGCAGAGCGGAGCAGTTCCAGTTCCTTGTTTTCCTTCTGATCGATCTGTTGATTCAATGCCTTCAGCTGATTCTGCCGTGTCTGAACCGGTTCGATGAAGGAGCTGTTAATCACAGGCATCCCGAGCCAGACCAGAATGATGGTCCCAAAAATCGCAGCCAGTATTTTTTCTCGTTTCTGCATAACTTTTACATTCAACACTAATCAAGATCGTGACAGCTCAGACAGTTAAAAACTGCTGACATTATTTTTTTGTTTCCGTTGCCGACTTTGTTGTGGGGGCTTCTTGAGGCGGCAGGCGCTCTGCATCAATTTCAAAGGGAACCGGGTAATCGGTATCGCTTGTCAGATTATTACTTCGTTTGGGATGCACCCGGTAATTGTTGTATGAGAGCTGCTGATTCAGATCTCTCACGTCCAGATCGTCTTTGGCATTGCCTGTCGTACGCAGACGGCTCAATGACTGGCCGCTGGAACGACTCACAGAGAGTTCATTCAAATAGATCCGGTCTGTTCCCGGTAATACGCGTTCCAGTTCCTGAAAGACCTTTAATGTCGGCGAATTTGATTTCTCCCATTCCTCGATCACAGCCACCGACTCCAGGGTGGGTAGGCCCCGCTTGAGCAGTTCATCGAGATCGCGCTGAACCTTTTGTCGCTCTGCAATTTCTTCATCCAGTTCTGAGACCCGCTGATGTGTGAGGAAAAACGCCGTCAATACGATCAGCGCCAGGCCTCCGACTCCCAGAGCAATCTGCAGTTTTCTGCGATCCGGCTTTTCTTCGGCTTTATGGGGATGCAGAAAATCAACTGTTTCCAGACGTTTGTGCTGCCGAGCAGAGACGAGTCCCAGTGGTCCTGCCACAGCGCCTGGTAAAAGACAACTTTCTGCAGTCGTAACAGATGACAGTGGATTTAAAACTTCGACTGGACACTGATACTGTTCCTGCAGATCTTGAATGAGTGACTGCTGTTGGGACTCATCTCCGATCAGAGTGATGGCACTGATACTCTGGCCCGCCAGCTGAGTACTGCGTGCCATGAGAAAACGTTTCAGTTCGGTCTGGATTGTTTGATTCGAAACAGTTCCGTCTGCTTCAGAAACCGGTACGGAATTGGTAAACAGTAACCGACGCGCCTGGATCAATGACATTTCCAGATAACCGTCCGTCGGATTCAGTATCAATGTTGGCGATTCCAGATCTCCCGTTGTCGTATGGGCAACCCATTCCGCAGCACTGACGGAGCTGAGTCCGGTGGAGGCGACTTCCAGCCCCATCGACTGAAATGTTTTCAGAGCTTTGTCGTGTAAGTCTTTCCCGATACTGACAACGAGAACTTCGCGGGTGGTCTTACCTTCCTGAACCGGCATCAGCAGGTAATCGAGCATTAACTGTCCCAGAGGGACTGAAGATTTCGTAGCCGTCTGAAACCGTACAATTTCGGGAATTTCATCCAGAGGAACATCGGGAATTTCGATCAGTCGTACTGTGGAATCGTGACGGGGAAACGAAATCAGGACCTGCTTCGCGGAGACTCCCAGGCGATGCAGTTCATTCTTAAGCCAGCTGCCGGCAGAGACCGGATCCTGCGCAGGACGATGTTGCTCCGGCCAGGTAATTTCAAAGGTGCGTTTGATGGAGACCGAAGCCACGCCGACATGCGCTTCGACTCCAGTCAGCTTCGATTTGTCCCAGTTGATTGCCAGATAATCTGCCATAATAAAATTCTCAATAAACGAGTTCAAACAGGCTGAATTCGACTGCCGGTTTGTCTGGTACTCTGCAATTACTGATCCGCTGACATTCCCTGTACTGTCGAAAGATCATAGCCTGCACCGAGATTACTTAAATCACGAACATAGGTAATACGTGGCGGAATAAAAGTTCCATCAATAATGGCTTCCATGCGGGTCATCTGTCCGGACTGACCGAAATAGCCCAGCGTCTGCACGCGAAAGACATCACCGCCACTACAGATATAGGGAGCCAGTTTTCGTAACTGTTCTATTGTCGTCAGACCTTCAATCACAAGCCATCCCGTTGTCTGACGGGCCTGGCTGATTTCTGTGGCAGGGGCTCCGTTTGTAGCAGTCATTTGGGAATTTACGATCGCATGAGCCAGCGTTTCATCCATTTCGGGAATCCCCAGTAGGGTTTCCAGTCGGGCTTCACTGATCTGAATTCGTCCTTCGATATACTGATTCTTTGTGGTCGTCAACATGTCATGGAGAATCGGGAGACTGGTCGTCATGCTGGCCGTGTCTGCCGGCCAGGGACTGGTCAGTGTTGTCTTGGTCCCATCGATTTCGATTTCAACTTCAGATCCCACCAGATCATAAATGGAATTGATTGTGAATGCGGCTCCGGCAGACAGATCCATACCTCCCCGGGTGACCGTCACTCCCTCTTCTGAAAACATCGCTTTGGCCAGACCGGTGGCCAGTTCATTTAAAGCCTGTTGTTCCGAGGTATTACCTCCCACGGTTGTCAAGGTTGGCCCCGAGTCCAGATCTTCTACAGTCTGCACGGGGCCACTCACTCGGTAAGCGACGATGAACCGGGCTTCATCAGGTCCCAGTTCGGTCTCCAGTTGATCATAGAGCTCTGTCAGCATCGTCTGATTGACATTAATCTTCTCAGAGCCATCCGGACGAATATTGATCTCTCGACTGTGTACCGTAAGATAAGCCGCCCAGCCTGCATCCAGCACCCCATCTGCATTGTCCAGGGGCAATGTGGCATCACCATCGTCCTCATTCGGATCGAGAATACCATTACGATTTGTATCTTCCCCATAGAGCAGTTCCGGAGTCACTCCACGGACGAGCAACAGTTCATCCAGTGATTCCAGCGGGGCATTCTTTGCGTAATAAGGTGATTCCAGAGTGCCATAGTAATCGCTCTCAGCACCATACGCACGTGGATCATCGTCTTCATCAATCCAGTCCAGAATTGCGGAAGCAATTTCCTCAGTCATATTCGGGATGTACATCAGACGGTCAACAGCAGTGATTGCCTCAACATCCAGTTCATTGTCCTCTTCCGTCGCGAGAATATTGAGATTCAGCTTGCCCGACTCATTACTCAAACCGAAGCGAATGGTTTTTGATTGTGCGTCTGAGATGACCGGGGCAACAACACTGAAATAGCCACTCACGCCGGGGACATCGCTGGGAATCAGATTGATATTCTGAAACTGACTCGGATTGTGATACGAATTCCAGCCATCAACATCAGAGCGATCTCCAACATAGGCGGCTGCCAGTTCGATTCCTGAGAGCGCCAGCTCCCGAGACTGAATCGCCCGACCGTAACTGTTGGTGGCTTCGATCTCCACAATCATCAGTTCCGAAAAGGTATACGCTCCCAGACTGAGCATCACTACGACCACAAGCACGACCAGCAAAGTGCTACCTGCGCGTTCCGACAGCCTGCCGACAAGTGTCTGTCGAATGCTACGAAAACCAGGTTGTGAATTGACGGTGTACTTCATGGATTATTATCAGGGGTCTGATTAAAACGAACTGGTGTCCTGTTCGGTGGTCTGTAATACCGCAGGTAGAGCCAGCGGGAGTGCAATCACCATGCTGTAGGTATTGTTGTAACCATTTATTTTTTCGTTCACAGACTCCAACGAAGTCTGTTGCAGATCGCTGCGAAAGCCGATTGTGACCCTGATTGCCTGCGGTACGGTCCCGTATTTAGTGCTGTCCCAGAGTTCGAGCCAGTCAGTGCCATCAAAATATTGAAACTGCAGACTGCTGATTTCCGGCGCCAGGAGTTCTGACTGTGACGCCATCTGCTCCAGAGCCGCAGCCTGATCTGCCATGCTCATTGAGAGCCGGTCTCCTTCCAGACGAGCCACTCCCTGCACATCTTCACCACCCCTCGAAGTATTCCGAAACTGATCGCCGGCGGCCCCTTGCAGTCCTCCGGCCCCCGCAACTGCCAGAAAGTACGATACGGAAAGCAGATCACTGCGGACGCTCGGCGAGGTGGTTGCCCCTGAATTCGAAGAGAGCAGAAGTGGCTGGCGGGCTGGTCTGCTGGTGTGGAGCACGAGAGACTGAGTATCGCCATACACACCAATGTTTCCCGAAGTGTAGGCATCATCGGTACTGGTCACCTGGATTTCGACGGTTTCCGTTTCTTCGGTTTCTGTATCAGAAGTACCTGTGCCCTCCGTCTCTGCTTCTGCGGTCTCCAGTCGATAAGTCACACAGTGCAGATCATGTGATATTTTCTGGAAGACGGCTCGAGCAATCTGAGCCTGTTCCACCTGGCGATGCCCCAGCGTCGTATATTTCCAGTAGAGATCCAGGGCGGAATAAATGGCAGCCAGCAGCAGACTGGTCAGCCCAATGGCCAGGATGACTTCGAGCAGTGTGAACCCGGGTGCCCGTCCTTTGTGAACTTTCTTGTGCGATGAGGAGCGTTTCATAGCTGCTCCTCCAGTGTCAGATCTGAAGCCGACTCCACGGTGTTGGCTGCGTCGAGCAGCATTGCCGGATCTCGAATCTGTCGTGTCAGCTGATAGCTGGTCGTGACACTTTCTCCCGCACCGGAGTAGAGTACACTGACTGTTAACTGCAACATGTTCTCGTAGGCGCCAGGCTGGACATCCAGGCTCCACTTCCAGTTTTCTTCATCCTCAAAGGCAGCCTGGGAGACCGCTTCCAGAGGCTGGGCTCCCGCCAGTGCTTCCGCGAGTTTTGACTGGCATTTAAGAATTGCCTGTGTTCGCAACTGCGCCTGCACTGCTGCCCGGGAACCGATGCCAATCAACTGACTGAGGGCAGTGAGTGCGCCGAGGAAAATCGCCAGTGAGATTAAGACCTCGAGCAGAGTCAATCCGGCACGAGTGCGTTTTTGCGTTGGAATGCTGATCATGACGATTTCCCCTGTCCGTAGGAAACCGTGGTCGTACCGGTAAGGCCGCGCAGTTGAATGCGAGCCACGGAACGCTTTTCTTTCAGAACTTCCTGATTCAAATCAAAAGCAGCTGTCCCATCCGGATAAAAGGTGATGGGGAAAGCTCCCTGCATCCAGTTCCAGTCTTTTGAATTTGGCAGGTTTGATAACCAGGCATAGGGGACTGCCGCTTCCGTCACGACTGCGGAAGTTTCCTGGCTGAACTGGAATTCCTCGGGCAACTTCCCCGAGAGCACAGATTGACTGGTCGCGATGGTACCCGCATTGGCTTCAGAAGATTCGCTTCCCAGCAGTCCCTGATCGACGGGAACGACCAGATACTGCCGCCCTCCCGGTTCCAGAAAGACCTGATACATCACCCCCTGATCAATAGCCCGCACCCGGGCGGCAGCAAAGGCGGAATTCAGATCCAGCATGCTCTGTCGCAGCCGGTTGCTCGCACTGATGCGCAACACCGCCGGCCACACGACACTGACCAGAACCAGCAGCAGAGCCAGGACCAGCAGCATCTCGAGCAGCGTAAAAGCGGCTCGTCGTGAATGCTGTTTTCCTGGCTGGTACTGGTGGTGGATCACGTGGAATATCCTCTGGTAAAATCAGAGACTGGAGCGGGACAGAAACTATTCTGTCTGCTCCCAGTTATTAACATCATCGCCGGAACCGTTTTCATCCTGCTGATTGGGGCCCGAGGACCAGATGGCCGGCTTGGTGGACTGCGCTTTATTGTTGGGGTACTCGTAGTGGAACATCTGCCCCCAGGCATCCAGTGGCAGAGACTCAATAAAGGGTTCAGCAGCCTGACCATCCGTGCTGACGGGTTCGAGCAGCAGCTGTAACTGTTCCGGTCCGCCTTGAGGATATTCACCATTATTCTCGGCAGCATAGAGTTTGAATGCCTGTTCGAGATTATGGATACTGGCGCGGGTCGCTTTGATATTTGCTTTTTTCTGGCTTCCCAGCAGGTTGGGAACGACCATCGCAGCGATCACGAGAATAATGCCCAGCACGATCAACATTTCGAGGAGGGTAAAACCACGCCGCTGTTGTCTGTTGTGAATCTTGATTTGTTTCATGTCTCCATCCTTTTTACTTTATACTTGTTCCAGAAGGGAATGTTCTGGGTTCTACCCGAGTGAGATAAAACCAATGACTTGTCACATATTATTATATTAAACCGGAGCTTTGGAAAACCGGTAAAAGTAATGCCAGCATCACAAAAACGACCACAGCGGCCATCATGAGCAGCATGAGTGGCTCCAGCATTCGCACAAACATATCCAGCTTGCGGTTAGTCTGGCGTTCCATGTTGTCTGCGATATCGATCAACACCTGTTCCAGGTTGTTGGCTTCCTCACCAACGGCGATCATTTCGACGACTTCTTCCGGGAACTGACCACTTATGGCAAAAGGCTGGGCAATTGATTTACCGGCAGAAATACTCTCTGCGGCTTCACCAATCGAATTACTGATGACTTTATTACCTGCGGCATCCTTGGCGATTCTCAGGGATTGCAGGATGGGGACGCCATTGGCCAGCAGGGTCCCCAGAATTCGGCAGAAACGGGCGATAGCCAGGCTACGAACAATGGCTCCCAGGCCATAGGCATTCAACCGGAACTGATCGAATTTCAGACGGCCTTCCGTTGTCTCGATATACTTATAAACCGCGGCCCCCACAAAAGCGATCGCGAAAAATATCAGAAACCAGTAGGACTGCATAAAAGCACTGAACCCAAGCAAGGTTGTGGTTGCCCAGGGGAGATCGCCTCGCTCAGACATCCGTTGAAAAATCGGTTCGAACTTGGGAACGAAGTAAACCAGCAGGAAGCTGACGATCACAGTTCCGAAGGTGGTCAGGAACGCGGGATAGATCATCGCACCGACTACCCGGTTCTTCAGTTCTTCCTGATGGTCCGTGAAGCTGGCAATTCGCTTTAATACGTCTTCCAGGAAGCTGCCTTCCTCGCCGGCACGTACCATACTCACTGCCAGTTCCGAAAAGACTTTGGGATGCTGCCCCATCGCGACTGCCAGCCGGGTTCCATCAGCGACTTCCGCACGAACCTCTTCGAGTACCTGCTTGAGCGACGGGTTGGTCGACTGCCGATTCAACAGTTCCAGTGAGCGTAAGAGAGGCACCCCCGACTTAAGCAGGTCGGCCAGTTGTGTATAAAATACAGACAGATAGCGGGCCCGAACCCGTTTGCCAGACCGTCTCAGCTGCGCTTTCGCCGCATCTGCAAGATCGACTTTGACCGGAAACAAACTCTTGGCAGCCAGCGAATTCAGCGCGTCCTGCTGATTGGCAGCAGAAAGCACACCGGTCACCTGGCGGCCGGTTGTTTCTCGTGCGATATACTGAAATTCGGGCATCTGACTGACTTCAATTACTTACAAACAGGACTTAACTCTTTTTCATTCCGCGGGAGCGTGAGTTAAATATCTCCCTTGGTGACCCGCAGAATCTCATCGATCGAAGTGATTCCGGCGAGGACCTTTTCCCAACCGGCATCCCTCAAGGTCTGCCAGCCATTCTTTCGCGCGTAATCGCGAATCTGTCCTGAGCTGGCGTGTTCGGTACACAATTTTCGTATAACAGGATCATTTATGAGCAGTTCCAGGATACCAATACGTCCCGAGTATCCCATTTCTCTGCAGTGTCGACATCCCACAGGTTCATAAATTTCCTGCATCCGTTCCAGGGGAAAGTCTGGAGGAATTTTATCAGGGTGAGGCTGATGTGGTCGTTTACAATGTTTACAGAGGACACGCACCAGACGCTGAGCCAGAACCGCTTCTACCGTACTGGCCACCAGATATGCTTCAACCCCCATATCAACCAGACGGGTAAAAGCGCCGGGAGAGTCGTTGGTATGCAGCGTACTGAAAACAAGGTGCCCGGTCAGCGATGCCTGGATAGCGCTGTTCGCGGTTTCTCCATCACGAATTTCCCCGATCAGAACCACATCCGGATCGTGACGCAGAATGCTTCGCAATCCCGCTGCGAAAGTCAATCCGATGCGGGAATTGACCTGAATCTGACTGATCCCTTCGCTGTGATACTCGACTGGATCCTCCACTGTGATGATTTTCGTTTCCGGACTTTTAATCTCATTCAAAGCACTGTAGAGCGTCGAAGTTTTACCGCTACCCGTAGGCCCGGTCACCAGAATAATTCCATGCGGCAGCTCGATCATCTCGCGGAATGTGGACAGCATATCCGCATTCAAGCCCACATTATCCAGTCGGAAAACCATGCGTTCTTTGTCGAGCAGACGCAGTACGACGCCTTCGCCGTAAATCATGGGAATGATCGAAACACGCACATCGATTTCACGCCCCGTAACTCGCAGTTTGATGCGTCCGTCCTGGGGAAGTCGTTTTTCCGCGATATTCAGATGCGCCATGATTTTCAGACGCGTAATGATCGCTGAATAAAAATGATTAATCTCTGGTGGTACCGACTGTACCCGCAACAAACCATCTACGCGATAACGGACCACCAGCCCGGTTTCGTGTGGTTCAATGTGCACGTCACTGGCCTGCTGCTGAAGTGCCTCCACGAGCAATTCGTTGACCAGACGAATCACCGATGCAGTCTGTGCCATGTCGGCCAGTTCGCCATGTTCCTCGGAGACTTCTTCCAGAAGTTCAACGCCGTCTTCGGCTGCTTTCTGAGAGACCAGTTCGTTGATGGTATCGCCGCCAACACCCAGGTTCTGTTTGATCAGATCAACGACGTCTTCATGTAACGCCAGCACCGGCTCCAGTACTTCACCACTGAGCGAGCTGAGTTCATCCAGGGCTTCGAAGTCAAACGGGTCGGCAGAAGCAACCAGTACGCGTCCATTTTCACGCTGTAAGGGGAGCAGGGAATGACGAAAGATCGGAGTTGCCGGAAACTGCGACAGCAACTGGGTATCGACCTGATAGTCTTTGAGCTCGAAATATTTCATGCCCAATTCATCAGCGAATGCTTTGAGCAGGTCTTCTTCAGAGGCGAGCCCCATATCCATTACCACGCGGTCCAGACGATGACCGTTCGCCGATTGCTGGGCTAACAGCAACTGGCGTTCGTCAAGGATGCCATGTCGTTGGAGAATATCACTGATTTCCATGGATTTGACTCGATGGGATAACGAACTTTTCAGGAGATGATTTCAGGTATGTTTATCGTCCACGGCTACGACCGAAACGGCTGCTACCACCACGGGAGCCACCGTCGCTGCCGGGAAATCGGAAACCACGTGAGGACCGACCGCCAAAGGGTGAACCGGAAGAACCACGGCCCGAGTCACCACCCCCCGGCGATGCGCCCTCCATGCGTTCCCGCATCCGTTGTTCGAAGAACCGTCGAATTTCTTCGCCACGATCGCTGGATCCGGAGGAGTTATCCGACGGGTTTGAGCTGGAGGGAGTTTGTTCCGTTGTTTTCTTACGCGAATCACTGCCGGTAGTACTGACACTGACATTGGGGAGCAGGGAGGTTAAGGCATTTTGAATCAGAGCCGAGTTGCCGTTATTCAACGTGACAACACGCACTGACTTGCGAGACATTTGCGCGGAGTAATCAAGCTCGCGTACCAGAGACTCGATCTCCTGAAACAGAGAGTCATTCGCAGAAACCAGTAACTGGTTGGCGTTGGCATCCACACTGACGGCCAGCTTGGCTTCGGGAGGCTGAGCAGCCTGTGAATTCTGAGACCCCCGACCGCCCATCATCGCTGCAAAGGGATTGCCGCCCCGAGAGTTATTCTGCTGCCGGGGGGCTTCCATATAGTCTTTGTAAAGCTCTTTGACGATATTCGCAACTTCCGTCGCAGACGCATATTCCACGGGGATAATGCCAGGAGAACGATCCCGCAGTGAATCGGGGAGTTCAGAAGCATCCAGCACTTTGAGCATCTGTTCGACCGAACGCACTTTATCGGGAGGTCCTGTGACATACAGAGCATTGGAACGTGCCTCGGGGATAATGCGAAGCGTCTGCGGCCCCATCCCCAGAGTGGACAGCCCAGTTGCATCCATCAGCCCGCCTCCAATCGAAGAGATCCCGCTGAACATTCCGGAATCACTGGAAGTATCGGAAACGGAACTGCTGGGAAAGAGACTTTCCAACATCTTGGCTGTGGCAGTCGCATCAGCAGAACGGAGATAAAAAACCGTCCACTGATTTTTAGGAGGGATCGCCTGAGTCAAGGCATCGATCATTTTCTCCAGTCGATCCAGGGCTTCCTGGTCGGTGGATGTGATGATCAGATTATCCCCGTTGGTGGAAACCGCGATCGGATTTTTCTTTGTGGAATCAGTGGAGGCTTCAGGTGTTTTGTTCTCTGGTTGCGTAACAGGTTTTTCTGATCCTGACTTCTCCCCTGCATCAGATTCTGTCTGCTGCTCACTGGCTGTGAACAGGAACCGAGTCTGATCGGAGTCGGTTTTACGGCGTTCCTGATTAATCGGTCGATCCAGCGGAGTGCTGATATTCCGTGATGGATTGCGAAAACCCCGGTTCCGAGTAGGATTCTCATCTTCTCCCAACACGCGTTCCCGAATCTGATTTTCCTGTGATGGAACAACTATGCGAATCGGGTTTTCATCACCCGACGAGGCTGACCAGAGCTTATCGATCAGTTGCATGATTTCACGTGAATCCCGACCTCCCAGAGGGATCGTGCGAATGGGGCCACGATCAGCGTTCTCCTGGGCTCTGCCAGTGCCATCTTCTCCCAGTTGGGCCAGCAGGGCTTTAACTTGAATCACCTGATCCGGAGTTCCCCGAATCAATAGTCGCCGCCCCAGAAGATCGGCTTCGATCGTGGGTGCGTCGTTTCCATCCCGCAGGAACAGAGAGCGTAAGGTCGTGGTTGCAGAAAGGGGATCCAGCTTGCTCAAGTTGATGACTGAGACAGACTGACTGCCCCCTTCGCCATCCAGTTGCCGGATCAATTCATCAATCTCCTGGTGCTCCTTGGGGGTCGCCACGATATGAATCTTATTATTCCGACCATCTTCATTAACGACGACTCCCGGCATCATCGCATCCAAGGTCTTGGTCACTTCCCGCGGATCCGAAGAACTGACAGAGTAAACACGCAGGTAAGGCTTGTTACCACCAGGGGCCAGCATGTTGCCCTCGTCGACATCAATCGATTTGATAATTTCTTCCGCCAGTTTAAGCTGGGCTGGTGTCGCAGTTACCAACAGCCGATTAGTACGCGGGTCCGCTGTCACCTGTGTTGTCGTATCTTTCGTCGGCGTCTGAGGAGGTGGAGAACTGTCTCGACTGCTGCGACGTCGATAATCGTAGTAGCGTGAAGAAGAAGAGGACGAGCTGGCACTGACATTCTGGGTAGCTGAGGGCAGACCGAACTGGCTACGCACTATTTTCTCAGCCTCATTGGAATCGATAAACTTCAATTCAAACGCGCGGAATGCGAGATCGGTAGGACCGGCATTCGCAATGGCGCCTTCCAGCAGTTTTTTCACACGCTGCAGGTTGCTGCCGATATCGGTAACGATAATCGAATTGGCGGTTTTCAGTGCAACGGACTTACCCTGCGGGCCCAGAATGGCCTGGACTTCTTTGGCGACCTGATCAATGTCGACTCCCTCCAGCTGGAAGCTCACGCTCATCAGTTCATTTTTGCCTCGCTGGGGTAGCTCACTGGCATCGACAATGGGTACCAGGTTTGGTGGAATGCCGTTATCTATGTTCAGAACTACCAAGAACTGATTCCGCCGAACAATGACATACCCTTTCTGCAGCAGATATCCATTAATGATATCCAGCGCTTCGGTGGGAGTGTAAGAACCCTGATCGTAGTAGTTGAAGGTCCCCGGGGGCACATCGTTGAGATCGAGCGTATAGCCTGCGGACTCAGCAAACAGCTTCAGGACATCGCCCCAGGGTGCGAAACGGAAGTTGAACGACATCTTGCCAACTTCACCCGGCTTTTTCGCAGGGACGGTTTTCTCATCCGCTTCGTTTTCATTCATTGCCACTGGTTTGGCACCGAAAGAGATGCTGCGGTCTTCAGGCTTTAGCCCTTCCGGTTCAACGGGGATCTGCGGTCTTGGTCGCGGAGCAGCTCCGGGAGTACTGCTGACAGAGGGAGTCGCTCCCGGGGTGGCTATGCTTTCGGCTGTGACCAGTACGGGACCGAGCATCTGCTTCCACTGAGACTTTTGATCTGGAGTCAGGACCGCCTCAATTTTCTGGTCGAACTCCTGCTGCACTTTTTCCCGTTCTTCCGAGGTAGCACGTCGACCCAGATCCCGACGGGCATCCGAGCGCTGTTCTTCAAGTTCTTTGATCTTCGCCAACTGCTCGTCGGTCAGTTTGAGCTGTTTGCCTGTTTCGTCATCGGTCAGCTGACGATATCCGTTTTCCTGCAGCTGCAGCTGTTTCAGGCGTGCTGCCTGCTTTTCATTCAGGAGACCCCAGAGTTTGGCTTCGCCCTCCGTGCGTTGTTTCTCAAAGGAAGCACTCATTTCTTCGCGGACTTTGGTTCGCTCTTCGTCGGTCTGGGCATCCCGCATGCGGTTCATGAAGGGTTCCATCAACTCGCGACTGGGACGCATCGCCTGGGCTGCTTCCTGGAGCTGTTTGATCTGATCTTCAGTGAGCTGGAGTTCCTTCTGAATCTCTTCCCGCGTCACCATGAAGCCAATCGCTCCGCGGAAGCCGCTGAAACCCCCTCCGCCAAACCCACCGCGAAAACCGCCTCGGTCGCCTCCGAATCCACCTCTGCCACCAAAGCGACTTCGGTCACCGCCGAAGCCTCCGCGGTCCCGTCGGCCCCCAAAACCACCACGGTCTTCAGAGTCACTGGAAGGTTCCTGGGCAAGAAGCACTGAGTGTACGGATTCTGAACACACGAAGGTGAAAGAGAGTACGCTGAGCAGGAAGAACTGGAATTTCATTTTACGAGTCATATTTAATCACGATTCTGCGATAAAACGGCAAAGAAGTGCAAATAAGATATTCTTTTGATCATTATGCTAGAACTGCAGAAAATCAATTACAAGATAAAAAATTCGACTCAGTTAGTATCACCTTATACCCCAAGGAGTTATGGACCGTTTCAAGGATCCACCGATTCTTCCGGAATGAAGCGATCTTTTCTCAAGGGTCTGGTGTTTCTATGTTAGAGTCAGAAACGGGGTTATTACAGCTTATTTCAAAAGATGCGCAAATTCCCTGTCTCTGTTTATTAAACACGGTTTTTGACTCGAAAGACCGCTCTATTTCATGTGGAGCCAGAAAATGTTCCGGTTTGTCCGATATTTCGTTCCAGTTGTACTGCTGGTAACGTTCAGTGCTGATCTGTCATATGCGCAGCCTGGTGGAGACAGTCGCTCACGAGGGTTCATGTCCTTTCTGGATCGCAACCGCAATGGTGTCATCGAACCCGATGAATTCGATCGGATGCCGGGACGCTTTAAAGAGATGCTCGAATCAGCGGGCGTTGACACCTCCCGCAGTATGACAGCTCAGGAATATGAACGTGTCATGCCACGCGTGATGGAACAGATGCGGAGCCGTCGTGGCTCTTTCGGCGGCGGTGATCGAGGTGATAGTGATGACCGAGGTCGCTCCGGTTTTTCCCGCGGTTCTGGCGGTCCCGGCTTTGGTGGTTCTGGTTTCGGCGGGCCGCCCAGCTCTTTTTCCCGTTCCCGGGGGATGACGACGATGACCGCGATGATAGCTCGCGGGGCGGCTTTGATCGGGACTCCATGCGAGGACGCTACGGATCATTCCAATCAGATCGAGGTCGTGACGAGGGTGATTCACGCAGCCACTCCAGCAGTTCACAAAAGGAACCCAGTAAACCGGTACGGACTACTGTGGATCTGAATTCAGATTTTGTACCCCATGATACCGATCAGGACGGGCAGATCGGACTTTATGAGTGGCGGAAGAACAACCCCGGCAAGTTGTCAGAGTTCTTCTCCATGGACCTCAACGGTGACGGGTTTCTGACTCCGAAGGAAATTCAGCTTTCCAAAGCGGGTACCCCGCAGAGAAGTGCTGCCTCGTTCATGTTCGCGTTGAACTCCGGACAATCAGGAACTTCCCAGCCAGTTCCACAAGAGTCCTCTGCGAGTGCGACTCCAGCTTCAGCATCGAAATCAGCAGAACAGTCTGCTCAGCCGACAGCAGAAACAAAACCTGCGGCCCCCAGTTCCGACCCGATGGTCAGCCAGGCGAATTACTTCTTTAAACTGCTGGATCGCGACAAAGACAATTCCATCTCGGCAGAAGAATGGAAGAAGAGCCGATCCATGCGACGCATGTTCGAAGAAGCCAGCATCGACCTGACTGTGACCATGTCGCAGGAACAGTTTGTCAAGCATTATATCGCCATCAAAAAAGATTGATCTGGCCGACAACGCTTGGATATCACTTCGATACCTTCAACGTTTGGGCTGAGGTAAAGCGTCTCGCTTTTGTCCGCGTTCTCTGTTGCGTCGCGCACGCCGTTCCTGATTTCGGTCAAACTGTTTCCCGATGGAAACTCCCAGCAACTTCAGATAGCCCTCGTCAAACTGGAAACGGGAGCGGACTCCGGTTTCCGTCGGTTGAGTTGTGATGAGCACCAGATCATTTTCTGAAGTGAAGATTCCGTCCAGGATTTTCATGATTTCACTATCGTTGATCTCCGCTTCTGAGAACAACTGCAGCCAGGGTTTGATATGGAACTCGAACTGAAACGGAGCCGTCCGCTGAACCTTGCGTTCTTCGGGGGTTGCAGTATGGATCCGCTCGATAGCTTCATTCAGAGCGGCAACCGCGATCTCGGTTCCCATCGCAAACCAGATGACTTCAGAATCGGCGCCCACATATAACGAGGGGACACCGCCGAGGAATCGTCGCTGTCGATCATCTGCATTTTTAACATCAGGTTGCAACTGATGCAGGCCAATTCCCTGAACGGTTTCTGCGTTTGTGAAAATGCGGGCCTTATTATCAGGATTCTTCTCGACTCGATTGATCATATCGAGCAGAGCAGCCGGCAGATTTGAAGAAGAAGACACTTTAATGCCACCGATCAAGGCAAATTTCTTGGATGGGGTCGAAACCAATTGCACAAAGGCATCAATGTGGCCTTTATTAACCTGAGATTTGACAGGGGCAAAGAACTGCTGGACGGAATTCGTCTGCTGGAGCCGCTCATCAGCAGTAAGCAATTTTTCACTCAACTGTGTTTCAAAATAATTCAAATAATTGAGATAGGTTTTGCGATCGCGACGGGGCATGATGACGGAAACAGACGCCGCCAGCGGTAATGTTTCGCGGGCCGTCACGACGCTGAAGTAACTGGCCTGGCCTGGCAGGTTTTTCATGCTGCGTGCCAGATCACTGTTCGGACGGGCCTTGATCAACAGATCGACGAAGCCCTGCTTCTGCTCTTTATCGATATGGGCTCCCAGTGTCAGCTGCTGCGCTTCATTGAGAAAATATTCAATGTTCTCCAAGTTCTGCTTGCCCGACATTCTCCGCAGTTCGTAAGCCGCATTGGATTCACCGTCCCGCTGTTGCAACTGTGTTTCGATTGCCGTGCGGAAAAAGCCCAGAAACGTAGTCCGCATCAGTTCTGGAATTGAACTCATATCAAGTTGCGCTGCGGCGTCGAATTGAGTCGTCAGCTGCTGATATTGTTGGGCGGGGTCTTTGAACTGATGTGTTTCAAAGACTTCCAGATCGAGCGCCGCATCTCCCCGCTGATGAAACTGATGGGCATATTTATCTTCGATGCGAAAGTAAAACGCGCTGTTGCCCGCTTCGACCACATACAAGCCTTCCTCGCGGGGCAGACGCTCTTCAGCATTCATGAAACCGGGCAGAATACTCTGAAAAGTTTCAATGAAGGAACTGATTTTCGAGACAGGATAATAAGGGATGAAGACCGGCTGAGGCCGCAGACCTGTTTTCAGGTATAATTCGAAACCCAGATTGCGATTCTGATCGAGGCCCTCCAGGTCGTTCACATTTGCCAGTGAGGCTGAAGCGATCTCAGCAATTTCAGGTCGCTCTGCCAGTTCAAAAATGAAGTCGATATCCTGCAGGATCCGCTCCACACTGGCAACATTCACCACGATAACAGGTTTGGGTAACAGAGCTTCTACAGACTGACTTTTTTTCTCTGGCTCCTCATCCTTTTTTTTCTGGTCCGTCTCCTGTGCCTGTAATGAGCCGCAACAGAACAGGGCCATCAGTAAGGTCAGGCTAAACACGCAGCGCCAGCCGAATTGTCGTTGATTAAAGCTCGGAGCAGAATATGGAAAAATCATACGATCCCTTTTCACAGACGTGAGTTTCACCAGAATTTTTCAGAAGCCCGGCCCATCGCCCACAAGATCTGATTGCATTTAGAGACCAGCACAGCCACAGATTTTGTGCCATATTCTGTGCCAGAGAAGCCGGGACGAGACAGGCCTGCTGTCGCGCTATCATCCTGTATACCCCTGAAAAAATCAAATAGATTCAGGGAATCCGGAATTTTAGATCGTCGTGCGTCGCAAGGGCGTCTGAGTTGTGAAACACACCAATGTGTTACAGAGACGGCACTTGAGGCAGGTTGAGATTATCCAGCAGCTTCTTGCGTTCCTGCCGGTTCTTCCTGTCCTGCTTGTAATGGTGTGGCAGGACGCGTTGATGATAAGTCTCCAGAGGGCGAACCAGTGTCCGATCCAGGACTTTCTTGCGCAAAGACCACTCCTGTTCAGAAATCCCCGCATTTTCCCGGATCTCTTCCATGGCCTCAAACGCCAGGTCAATCGCGGACATGCTGAGTTCGATATCATGCAACGCCTGCTTCGACGTCACTGGCGGAGCCTGGGAACGATTGTCCCAGCGGGTCTTCAAATGCTGTAACAAGCCATTCAGATGGTCCCACTGCTGCCCGGTCTCCTGGAAGAGTTCCGGTTTCTCTGCAGCGAGTTCAATCGCCCGGACCACCGAGTTGATCGAACGGTCAGAGCCTGCGCCGTAATTGATCGCGTGCAGACGATGAGCAAACTCCAGTTCCGGCGGAGCATCATCAGATTTTCTGTAAAGTTCAGCGACCTCATCGTGCATGAAGTAACTGATCATCGGGTCGTAGATCGAAGTAAAGCGGGAAACGCGCGTAATCAGTTCTACCGAGGGAGAAGGTTTCGCCATCGCATCGGAGAGAGCCTTGAAGTAGAGCATCCGGCGTTTATCTTCATTGTGGATAAAATCATTCTCATTCAACCCTTCAGCAGCGACCTGTCTGATCAGCGAGCGGGGGTTGTCAGTGATCTGTTCTTTGGCTGGCTTGCGATATTTCCAGTACTGATCCGGATATTGCACCATCAGTTTATTCTGCGCTGTGACTTCGGAAAGTCTGCGGAGCACGATCGGGTCGTCCTGCTCACTATGCATCCAGTTGATCAGTCGTTCGGTCCGCTGATCTTGGCCCACCATCTGCTGAACTTCTTCCCGCTTCAGTCCCCAGCGCATCATTTCATAGGGCAGCGTGAAGGCAAATCGACCTGTGGCCGAGTTGTTTACCGAAGTTGGCTGATCTGCCACCATCTGCTGGAGTGATTCATTGGAGTATGCGGCCAGGTTCAAAAGAACTGACCAGTCCCAGCCTACCTGTGCCAGCGTGCGACGGACCTGAGGTGCCTGGAGGCGATCCAGCAGTCCGGGGCGAACAAAGCCCTCTTCGGAATTGGTCGCCAGGAACAGGGTTTCTCCATTCGCAATTTCAATGGCCATTACCTGTTTAAATTCTGACAGAAATGTGCGGGTGATTACCCGCAGAGGTTGTGCGCCAAAATCAATATGCTGGAAGCGCTGACAGAACATGCCTCCAGCTTTCAAATGCCGGGAGACATTTCGATAAAAGTCCGCCGTGTACTCTGACTGAGATTGAGTGACGACCGACTGTACGGGATTGCTGATAATCAAGTCATAAGTAGCAGTCGTTTTTGCACGCGACGCCATGGCCAGAGCGACAGGGGACTGCACCAGAGTGACGCGGTCAGAGTCCAGCGCTGAGATCGAATTACGGGTAGCAATTTCATCCTGATATAACTGAATCAGTCCCGGATCATATTCCAGACAGGTGATATGCTGCACTGGAAAATCCAGGCTGGAGTTAAGGCTTACTCCCGATCCCAGTCCCAGGAACAAGACATCGGCGGGGCGGTCATGCAACGTTACCGGTATCACAAAGGGCATCAGTTCCCCTGTTGTATGGGGGCACAGCCCTGCATCAGTAGTGGTGACTCCTACAGGCAGCCCGCTGCGGCGGATTTGCAGCTGGTTTTCATGATAGGACCAGACAGTATATGTTCCGTGGGGTCCTTCTACTTCTGACAGACAGCGACCTTCATCCATGTAGGGAAGCAGATCCGGTTTTAAGCCGTAACGGAGTCCGGTGAATGTATTCGTGGAAAACAGGAGTTTCGTAGAACGATGCGGATCATAATTGTTGTATCCGGAAGTCAGAACAACCAGCAGGACCAGAGCACAACTGACGCCGGCTGTCTGCCAGCGTGACCGGGGGAAACGGAACTGGACAGCCCAGATCAGGAGTGACAAGCAGGACAAAGCCCCCGTAGTCACCAGAGACAGTGTTTTAAGATCCACACGTGCGGTACCAATCAACCAGGACCCGCAGAGCAATCCTGCCAGCAAACAGAAAGGTTGCCAGACCGGCAGACGATAGACGGAAGTGTTATTAGTGCTGAGTGACTGGCGTGTGATCGACAGCTTCATCCAACCACCCCAGCAGAAGCCCAAAGGTGCCAGGAAGAGCGTCAGCAGCCCGCCTCGTATCACTGCCAGCAGAAATGCAAATTCGATGTAAGCGTTGGCATACAGCATCCAGTTCACCAGGAATGGGAATAGTGCCAGCGCCGCTGCTCCGATTAATGCAGCTCCCAGGGTCAAGCGTGATGCGAGTTGTGAACCCCGCGCTGCACTGCGTGTTTCAATCCAGATCCAGGCTGCACTGACGCCTGCGAGCAACGCCGCCCAGACAGTCACTTTCAAATAGAGTGAGTCCGGATAGAGCTGGAAGACAACACGCTCAATGATGATAGTCAGAAAACCGGTCGCCAGGCTGACCAGAAAGCCGCTGGCAATCAGCAGTCGGGAATGTTTCCACTGCATACTTCCATTTTCGGAATCGGTTTTAGCGTTTAACTGACGGCTAGTGGTCATAGTCTGCAGCCAGCTGACCATACCGGGCAAGTATCGAGTGGCCAGCTTGCGCAGCCAGGGACTGATCACAATCAGCAGAGCGGTGCCTGCTGCGATCCCTAATGCTAGATTCCAGCCCAACGCGGGAACCAGGCAATAGACAGCCGATAGTAATGCGAGTGTCACACCTGTGAGAAAACGTGCAACAGGGGAGACCAGGGGGGTACTACCTGCAGACTGATGTTCGAGTGAAGCTCTGACTGAGAACCAGCAGATGCGGGCAGTCCAGAAAACAACAGGCAGCAGGAGAACCATGGCAGAAAGTGTCATCAGTCCCGTTAAAAAGACCGGGTTAGAAACCTGATCCAGTGAGATCAGATGCAGGATCTGGTTGAACTGCCAGAGCAGTATTGGAAAACAAAGTGTCCAGATCGAAAACAGAGCCAACGTGATGCCAATCCGAAAACGCTTCTGCTTCCAGAGCGTCGTTTCAGACTCACGATTGACGCTGTCTGAGATGGAAGAGGGTAATCCCAGCCAGATTCCCATGACCGTTGCCAGACCGATGCCTGTAGTGACAGACAGATGTGCTCCAACCAGGGTCTGAAACCGCTGAATACAGGCGAGCAGAAAAAGGCCGCAAATCCACCCGGACAGGAAAGCGAACCCTAATCGCGTCAGAGCTAGAGTGAGAGTAGATTTGACTAAATTCTGAGCAAACGAACGTATCATGGCTTCCTTGCCTGTCGTTATTGATCAATCGGAATTGCATCATGACTTAAAGTTTCATACTCTAAGTCATTCTTTTAGAGTCCCTTAGCAGCAATTTCTGCCGATAGAAACGTAGGGACCGAAGACTGTGTTTTATCGAAAATGCGTAAATATATGCAATACCAGTCGTTGTAGCCCCATTACTACTTGCTCGACATCGACACACCTGTATACTGCACTAGCCAAAAATACGTCATCGAGTAAAAATAGGTAGACTTCAAAATCTCCCCCTTCCACTTTGAATAGAAATCATTGGTGTGAAACGGAAAACCCAACTCCCATTGGCCTCTCCCCCAGTCAGAGGACTGAGCATCCAGCCAGAAGATCCATGGTTGCCATCACAGCTCACGTATTCTCTGATTTTCTGCTGCCTGACCTGGGTCATAAGTTTCTCTGCGTCGAATGCTGCCGAGACCAGTTATCTGGTTACAGCGAAAACCGCGTCCAGTTCGATTAAGACAGATGAGCTGAAATCTCATATTGAATTCCTGGCCAGTGACGCACTCGAAGGACGCGAAGCAGGTACTCAGGGTGGCCAGGCGGCTGGAACCTATATCCGCACTTTTTTACAGAAGCATGGTGTCCAACCCGGAATGGGTGAAGAAGGCTACTTTCAGGAGTTCGATGGGGGATTTCGGAATATCCTGGGAGTCATTCCGGGTAATGATCCAAAATTAAAAAATGAATATATTGTTATCGGGGCTCACTACGATCATGTGGGGTACGGCAAGCCCTCGAACAGTCGGGGTGGGGTCGGTCAGATTCATAACGGAGCTGATGACAACGCCAGCGGAACTGCAGCCCTGCTGGAAATCATTGAAGCCATCTCAGAGCATAAAGAGCTCCCCCGGCGCTCTATCCTGTTCGCCTTCTGGGATGCGGAAGAGATGGGATTGCTTGGCTCCAGACACTGGATGAATTACCCGAGTGTTCCACTCGAACAGATCCAAATTTATTTCAACCTGGACATGATCGGGCGGCTCAAAAAACAACCACTGACTTTATTCGGATCCCGTTCGTCCATCGGTTTGAGATCCTGCACCGTCAAATGCAATCATCGTGACACGGATCTGAAAATCAAATTTGACAGTGCGATCCGCCCCGACAGCGACCACTGGCCTTTCTATCAGAAGGGGATTCCCTTCCTGATGCTGCATACCGGGAAACACGATGATTATCATCGTCCTGAAGATGACGCCTTCAAAATCGATTACGCAGGCACCCAGAAATGTGCCCAGTTGTTGACCCAGCTGGTATTTGAATTTGCCATGCAGGATAAAAAGCCGGAATACCGGTCAGCCGATCAGGATATTCTGGCTGGGATCGATCAGGAATCAAGAATCACGACGCAGGATCCGCCCCGGCTGGGTGTCGCCTGGAATGCAGACCAGTACGAGGAAGGGCATCTGATGATTACTCAGGTTCTGGCCAGTTCAGCAGCGGATGCCGCTGGCCTGAAGGTCGGTGATGAGATCATTAAAATCGACGGACGATCGCCTGTAGAAGCGCCTGGATTTGCAGCGCTGGTACGGAGTTCCCCTGAAAAGATCAAGCTGCAGATCAAACGAAAAAAGGAAGATGAACTACTGGAAATCCCGGTAGAACTTTCAGGCAATCAGCTCAAACTGGGAATTCAGTGGCATACTGATGAAACCGAACCCGAAGTCATGGTGATCTCGAACATCATTAAATCATCACCTGCCGATCTGGCCGGTCTGAAAATCAACGACCGGATTTATGAGATCAGCGGACGGTCATTTGAGAGCAGTGATGAATTTCGCGAACTCGTAAAAGATCTGCCTCTGCCCTTGAAACTTCAGGTCGAACGCGAGGGACGACTGCAGAACTTTGAAGTTCAATCAATGAGATGAGATTTCCATTCGACCTGTTGTGCATCAAGGCCGGATTTTGTCAGTTCCTCTTTGAGCGTTTTTTCCGGTACCACGCGTGCAGAACCGGTACGATAGACGCGAACTTTGACACCATCCTCGTCCCCGGTAGCCCGGCCTGCCAGCGTGAGGATTGTTTGAATATCAGCAGGCTGATATTTTTCGCGGGGCTGTGAGTCGGCTTTGACCTTATAACTGCGATCATCAATCAGAATATCGAGGACCTGCAAGGGAAGCTCTGCCAGGGTTTTCTGTTCTCGTGGTTCCGGTTGGATTAAAACCGGGATCATATCTGACTCCGTCGAGGCCATTACGGAGGGTGAACTCTCTTCCGCCTGTGGTTCTGCCTTCTCTTCTCCCTCACCCGGTCCGGAATTAATGCCGGGGGTCAAGCCGATGAACTGGCCAAGAATGATCCCCAGAATTAAAACGCCTCCCCCGGCATACATCATTCGCTTTGGTTGCTTGCGCATCATTCGGTCCTGTCAGTGGGTGAGAGAAAATCGCATTATATCGAACCACACCTCTGATACGAAATTCAGCTGTAAGATGAGTATAGAAACATCAGGGTTGAGATTTCAGTTTTTGCATCAGGTCCAGGATCACTGCCACAATTTTATCTGAAGCATCTAACTGGACCCGGTTGGTTCCCATCCAGGTTTCATACCCTCCCAGTTTATGCTGCTCAGGTGTAGGCAGATAACCGTTGTAACCGTTCGCCAGTTCAATCGTGAAGGCATCTTCAAATGGGGCTTTTTCTTTCAGTTCCAGACCAATTTCACAGAAGGTTTCAAAGGGAATTGCAGCCACAGTCAGATCACCAATTCTCAATGCCTGTAGTATTACAGTAATTTCATCAGGACCTTCCAGCAGTCGCTGAACTCGCTCTGCATAATTCCGCTCGTAACGATGATGCTGTTCCGCGCCCTCCGGTTGAGCCATCACCTTTTTGAAATAAGCCTGCATCGCGGCATCAGGTTTACGGACCTTTAATGTCAATTCTGCATTGGCTGCTCCGAGAGGAACCCAAGCCTGATACTTTACCTGCTGACAGGCATCGGCCACACGTCTGGCGACCAGTTCTGCCACCTGGTTCATCTTTTCATACGCAGCCATCCGTTTGCCGGGCTTCTGGAAATTGATGTTATTGATGTCACCACTGGTGCCATTCGACAGCATTCCCACAAACGGAGGATCTTCCGGCTTCGCACCGAGCAGGGGGCCAATTTTTTCGGAAAAGATACCGAAGTAGTCTGCAGAGATTTCTCCTTTATTGACGCCTCCCACATAATGCAGAGAGTAATTTGCCAGGAGTGCCAGTGGCCGACCATCCAGCGACTGCACACTGATGAATGAGATTTCCGGATCGATGGGCCCTGCGGGTTTTACCAGAGCAGCATTGCCCCGGGGTGGATTCATCCGCACTTTGTCGACCCCACCGAATGGATTCTTACAGAAATCAGGATTTGTCGTATACCAGCGACGGTTAAAGACTTCAGAAGGTTCATCTACGCCGCCCCAGCCAATGCGTGCCGGCTCCCGATTCTCCATTGCACAGCGGACACAGTCAGCAATTCTTCGTGCGAGGAAGTCGTGATATTTGGAACTGCTGGCGCGGGTCGCGGAATGCGTGTGAGTAGCCGCCATCAGAATATTCTCAGGTGGCAAATCGGTTTCTGCTTTGATGAAATCCCGAGCCGCCTGAAATACATCAACAGTGATCCCCAGATTGTCACAGATCACGAAGGCGATTTTGGTTTCACCGTTATCCAGTACCAGACAGCGGGCGTGCAGTTCATCGTGTACGTTTTCGGCCGGAAACGGTTTGAATCCACCGACGATATATTCTCCCAGAGGAGGCGTAATATTGCTGGTCGCTGCCCCTGCCTTCAGAACCTTATCAGCCGCAAGAGTTGTGGTGGTACTGAATACGAACAGGAACAGACAGAAACTGGCACCCCAGATTCCTGCCCCTGACACAAGTCGGCTGAATTTATACGTCATCTGGTCTGCTCCTCAGGATGATGGTCTGCATTGTTGTGTACGTAAGCTGCTCCCACGATTATAAGAATGAGGAACCACCAATACAACAATCTGCATCGCTGGATGAAACCAGCGGGTATCGTCAGCGCTGCTTTGCGTTCAGCAAAACCGGCAACAAGAGCTTAACCCTCTGAAACGGTCTGCGGATTCAGATCGGGAATGTCTTCAAAGGGGTGCCCGTTCTGCCAACCGGATTTCCCTGTCGCACGAAAGTGTTCCAGGCGACGAATACTGATCTCACAGAAAATGGGATCCAGGTCAGCGGTCAGGCAGCGGCGGCCCAGTTGCTCACAGGCTATGAGCGTAGTACCGGAATGAGCAAACAGATCGAGTACAAAGTCATCCTGTTGAGAACTGGCCTGCAGAATTCGTTCAACCGATTTGATCGGCTTCTGGGCATAACATCCTGAAACATTTTCTTCCATGCGATAGAAGACCTGCTGAATATCGACCCAGACATTCCCGGGCCTGATGTTCTCGGAACGGCCCCGTTCGAGGTTCTCCGTCTTTTTTCCGTTGATGTTTTTATAGTACCCGCGCAGGATCTTCGGGATATCCGTGTATTGCACTTCAAAAAATGGATTCCCTCGCGTGTAGTACAACAGTTCCTGACGCACGGCCATCCAGTTTTTCTGAGTGCCATACCCACGCTGGTTCCTCATGGTGACAAAGGACCGTGATTCGAACAACCCGGTCTGCTGCATCATCATCATGAACTGAGGCAGTGGTTGAAAATGCTGATTCTGGTCCGCTCCCAGCCAGACATAAAAGGAAGCATCCGAACTCAGAAAGCGGGCCGACATGCGCACCCAGTCGGCACACCACTCAATAAACGTATCGATATTACGCAGATCGAAGGCGACCAGATTATAGGGCGGGTCCTGAATCGCCAGGACAGGACGATCCTCGCCGATCAGCCTGCTGATCTGTTCGGAATTGGTGGCATCTGCGCAGGCCACTCGATGCCGACCAGTGGGATCCTCCCAGATTTCTCCCGGTTTCAATCGGCAGAATGGTAACAGTTGTTCTCTCAAAACCAAATCTTCGTCCAGGCGCGGCAGAGGATTGTTTTTCATCTGACTCTTTCTTTCGCCGGGTTTTGTATCAGGAAGCGAAAGGTCATTGTTGCAGCTTAATGTCCGCTTCGACTTCCGTTCGCATATCATCATAGACTTTTATTTGATGCATCAGATAAAAGACCTGGGACCAGAATATACAAAATTGTATTTTCGGGAAAGAGTTGAATCCCCCTACTATGGCAGATCCGGGAACTGTCACTCGATTTTGTTATCAGTCTCAGGAACGAGGAGCGAACAACTCAGTATTGCAGTCAAAATCCATTCGAAACATACTTAGCAATCTTCTATAAAACAAACCAGCTGACAGGATGTCTCCACAAATGAAACTAGAGCTGTCCGAAAAGACAAAACTGAATGCTTCTCCGCAGGTCATCCATGAATGGCTCAGCGATCTTGAGAACTGGCCCAAGATCAATGATAAGATCAAATCGGTCACCGTGGAGGGGAATCGCTGTTTTGGTGAGATGGAGTTCAAAGGCAAAACACTGGAATTTGCCGGTATGGTCCCAGAAGACGATGACCCGTTAAAAGTCACCTGTAATATCGTCATTCAGACGGAGTCGGAAAAACGAGACCCCGAACACATGACAGTGGTCTATGAAATCATCCCCGGTGGACGCGCCACTCAAATTGTCGAACGCATTATTTTCGAAAGAGAAATCCCCTTCTGGGGCTGGTTGCTCGTCAAGCTGATTATGAAAATCGGTAAGCCGACCGGTCTGACAAACCTGCAACGGATCAAAGAGCATATTACTGCGGAAGACTAATTGTAAGAAGGTGATTTACTCTTTCTCTTTGAGAACGAATTCACCATAGTAGCCGATATTCGACTTATACTTTCCGCTGAGTGTTGCTCCTTTCATCAAGCCAATCCACTGGTACTCATGCCCGCGAATGGTCGCTTTGCCCGACAGGTTGTGTTGAATGCCTGTGGATTTAGACTGAAAGGTTGCCTCGTATTTGAAGGGATCCCCTTTAAACAGCCCGGTAAAGGTGGCTTTCCAGTTTCCCTTGTCGTCAGATGTAGCGACACATTTCAAGGGGCCCGTCGTATTGTACTTGCGGTTATTCCATTTCCCTTCCCAGGTCCGTGTCTCCCCAGCCCGGACCTGGGAAAGGCAGAACATCCCCAGCACTGCAATCAGCATGAATCGTGACATCGTCGCCTGCTCCTGCCTGAATCGAATTTCGAGTGAGAAAAATCATCTCTCTGACTGAAACTCGTCAACGTGCTGACAAGACCGACAATTTTGGTCCCTTTTTTCTGGAACCTGATATCAATCTCTCAGATTTTTGCGTCCCCAACTACGCTAAACTACTGACAGGATACAGGTTGCGAAACGGTCAAATTTGTGTTTCGCGGGTATCAGGCACTCTTCCGCAAAGAGAAAGGTTTAGAATTCATTTTCGGCGAAGCTGCAGTGTCAGACTGCGACGAATTACCAGTCGCCAGATTTCGGCGGAGCTTTCGTTTGCAGTGCTGATTGTAGAGGATGCGGGAATAGCGTCCGTAGTGCAGATCGAGTACGCCGGTAGTACTGACGAAGGCCAGAATCGAACCGATGGTGACCTTGGGATAAACGCAGGCAAACCGCTTTTCATAGCGCGGTCGAAAGCGGCTTTTAAAATGTCGCAAACCGGTAAAATCAAAGATACTGGTCAGATAATTTTCTGCAAATCGCAAGCCGTGCCTCACCAGCGCACTGTCACCGGGCAGGCGGTGACAGTCGCGTCCCAGATCCAGACAGAGCCCGGCCTGCGCAACACCTTCCTGTTTCAGTTGCTGTAATACGAAATGAATCAGGAAGGCCATGGTGCCTTTAACCGAATCCAGGCGATGCCGATAGAGTTCTGTCGCCCAACCGGTCCCATTCAAAATGGGATTACAGATCACAAAGCCTTCGATCCGTCCCTGGTAGCGGGCAATGAACAGACGCCGTCGCCCGAGTGCATGATTATCAATTCGTCCCTCAAAGAAACGCATCGCTTTTTTTTGAGGTTTACGCGTCAACGATTCGTCGGCGACTTCAATGACCTCTGAGATGATATCGGACCAGTGCAGCGGATGCAGTTGATCTGGACGAACCTCGCAGGCGGTCATCCCCTGCCGGAGGCAATAATTGGTCTGTCGGCGGACCCATTCATAATCTTTTCCCTGCCAGGTGCAGGTATCCAGATCGATCATCGGGTCTTCGCCCCACTTGGTCACCTGAAACTGCATTTCCTGAAACAGGGGAAGATCTGCTTCTCCGATGTTGTGAAAGGCAATTGATAGCCGGTTCTGTTTCGCATACTCCAGAAATTCGCGTACCAGTTGAGGTTTATGGGGTTCGGGAGCAATCAGGCCTCCCCCAATGATGACATGTCGGTACCAGCGTTTGTAGGAGATTAATCCCCGTTTCCCCTGAGACCAGAACTGATCACGATCCGGTTCGGAAGCCAGATAGGAATCAAAATATCTGCCATGCTCAAAAATAAAATCGCGCAGTTCTGTTTCTGTGTGCTCCTCGGGCAGACCCAGCGGTTCTTGATCGAACACCTGATGCGATGGATCAATCCGCCACTGTGTCCCGGCCCGTTCAAAACGGTCTGCGTTCTGACTGGTCAGCTGGTCGACGGACAAGCCCTGGCGTGTCTGCCGCTGATCGCTCTGATGCAGTTGCAGGCCCTGTCTGGAATGAGAATCAGCTGACGACATTGGTGGGCTCCGAAAATTAACGGACCGTGGTACGGAACTTCCTCGTGTGGGAGGCAGGATTTAAAATGAATCTCTTCTTCAACTCAGGCAGCCCGTTTCTGAACTTCTGCATCCTCAGACTGCTGAACCAGGCTCTGCGGGTGCATCAGAAAGCTGCGCAGGGTATTGATGAACGCTGCAGACTGATTTCCGTTGACCATACGATGGTCCAGCCGCACAAACAGGGAAGCCTGTTTACGCACGACGACTTTATCATCCACAACGACAGGGCGTTTTTCAGTAGCTCCCATGGTGACGGCGATACAGTATGCATTGAGTGGGAGCGACGCGGGTTTATGGGCAATCAATGGCGGTGCACCGGAGAACCCCAGATAATTGACGAATGCCCCAGCATGATTCAGTCCCTGCTGCCAGGGCCAGATGGTGGGAGCCCGAAGCCAGTTGCCGGCCGTGAATCCAACCTTCGAGGTGTGCAGAATCCAGGAAAGCCGGAGCCAGCGTCCCAGGTTGATCAATGCGTTTTTAAACGTTGATCCCTCTTTGACACGTTTTTTATCACGGGCCACCTGCATCGATTTTTCTCTGGCTGACTCCCAGAAGTAACCCGCGATCTCGTCGAGTGAATAATCTTCGGCTTTCCGCATGAAGACACAATCGACTTCGCCCGTGCTGGTCTGCAGCATCGGCATGACAATATTCACGCCCTCGTACTGATAAACTTTTTTCCCAATCACCCGGCGGTTGACTTCCGGATGCTGTCGCAGGCTTTCAGCCACGGCACGTACCAGAACATGCGCGGGAGTGAGCATAGTGCGGTTGAGTCTGCGCTGCTCTTCCAGAAAGGAATCCAGCTCTTCGGTATCGACCGTGGTTCCCCAGACGAGCATCGGATCGCAACGGAGCGATGTACTCGCGAGATAGGTGGTATTGATCCAGCCAATCTCGGAGAGTGGCACCGGTTTACTCTTTGTCGCCCAATACATATCAGACATCCTGTCTATTGGATTTGTAATACTCTGACGTCCTGTCCAGAGTAGTTTCAGGCAGCTTTTTTCTGCTCTGCCTGTCGCTCTGAAATCAGCTGAGAAATCGTGGCGGGATTTTTAAATAAATCTGGTCTGATATCCTGAAAATCGAGTCGTACTTCAAAATCAGATTCGACGAAGACCAGCAGGTCCATCATCGTCAGGGAATCCAGCAGACCGGAATCAATCAGTTCGGTGCTATCAGTAATTGTCTGTCCGGTGACGGAGTTTAGAAATTCAACCAGTTGTTCCTGAATCGATACACTCATTAGTCGTGTCCTTTGCAGTTGCAGACGAAAGTTAAGATTACAGATCGCCGACTGCTGCCAATTCTGACAGCTTGACCCGATCGACTTTCATGGCGTGATTTAATGGAATTTTCTGTAAGATCCGGATCCGGTCCGGCACGAGTTGGCGTGGCAGCTGGCTGCGACAGACGCTCAGCATTTCTGCTTCCGTGAGTCCCGTACCTCCTGGAGTGGTTTCGATGTACAATGCCAGCCGCGTACCTGTATTTTTTGCTTCAAAGGGGACCGCCACAGCCTGCGACAGGGGAAAAGTTCGCAGCGCGAATTGCTCCAGATCTGCCGGATGCACGCGATAACCGGATATTTTGACCAGTGAATTTCGTCGACCTTTGATGACGATTCTGCCTGACTGATCGAAAGTGGCCAGATCTCCCGTATAGAGCCAGCCATTGTGTATCCGTTTGCGGGTCTCTTCCGCATCTCTCCAGTAGCCCTGCATGATGTTGGGGCCACGAGCCCGCAGCTCGCCGACCGTACCTGCATCCACAAGTTGCCCACTTTCATCCACGATCTGCAGCGTTACTCCGGGTATTGCCTGACCGATGGTGCCGTCACTTACACCGGCGATTTGCTCCGGTGGTACATAGGCCAAGCGAGCCGTAGCTTCCGTCTGGCCGTACATGACAAAGAAACGGGCCGGATGGATGACATCGCTGATTTCGACGGCCTGTGCATAGGGCAGGGCACCTCCCGCAACAGACATATAACGCAGATGTGGAAACCGCGTCTGCTTAAATGAAGTTCGTTCCAGCAGAATCCGATACAGGTCGGGGACCGCTGAGAGACTGGTGCATTCGTGGCGGATCATTGCTTCCAGAATGCTTTCGGGAAAGATGGTATTCCCGTCCAGAATCAGATGCGCCCCCTGTAGAAGGTGAGACTGCAGTACAGAGTTTCCAAACGCATGATGGAAAGGCAGGACGCAGATAGGCCGTTCGTCTGCCTGCAACTGCAGGTATTCCTGAATCGATTGCGCGTTAGAGATCAGGTTCCCGTGACTCAGCATGACCCCCTTGGGCATTCCACTGGAACCGGATGTAAAGAAAATTGCAGCCAGGTTCTTCTCAGAGCGTGCAACCGGCTGGAGTGTATTTACTGGAACTGTTCCGGTCACAGATTCCTCTGAATCCATGCCCTTTACAGTATATTCTTCCAGATCCGGATGACGCCTTAAAACCGGGGCAGTTGTAATCGTACAGATCGCCTGCGTTGAATCCAGAATATTCTTTAGCGCGCCGCTCTCCGTATTCGCTGGAACAGGCACAACGACACCACCGGCGAACAAGACTGCGTAGAAGGCAGCAATATATTCCACGGAATTGGGAACCAGCAGTACAACACGGCTTCCGGATTCAAAACCGGCGACCTCAGACAGCTGTTCGGAAATATGTCTGACCAGCAAAATCAGCTCACCATAACTCAAGGTCCGCTCAGATGTGGAAATCGCGGGTTGCTCACTATGCAGAGCTGTGATTTCCAGTAGTCGATCGACCAACCCTGCTCCCGTACTTTCAGAGGTCACCTCCTCCAGAAGGGTTATGGGAGAAGCTGCAAGCGGATGCTCGACCAGCCTGAGGCTGGAGCGAAAGTCTATGGGGAAGTGCATACGAAACGGTCTCAAAGTGTAAATTGCTCTCTTCAGAGAGAGTCCCTCTGACCATAGTAGATCTGAGGGTAATTTCCCTCATCCTTATCGGCGTTTCATGATCGTTTGCACCGCTGAATCGGCATACATACCCCCGTTTTTATCAGGACGACCAGATCAAACACCCTATTTCACCCATCTGACCACCCAGAACGAACATCACAGGGGATATAAAGGGATTTACACCTAATCTATTCAGAACTATCATCCACCCGTTCAGTAAGTAGCCGATACCACTGATTGTGGCCTTTTCTCCAGCAACAATCTCCGGCTGACCTCTATGTGCCATTCAATCGTTCTCTATTTCCGAGTAAGTCCCATGCAAGTGAAGACTTCGAATCTGGAAAAGCCACAAACCCTGCCCCTGCTCATTGAACCGGCCGACCAGGGGGCTGCCTCCCTGAGTGACCTGATAGAATACATCTCACGGGAACGGAACTGGCTGGATCAGACTCTGCTGGAGCAGGGAGGCGTGTTGCTGCGTGTATTCACCATTCAGGAAATTGATGAATTTCAGGACGTTGCCCAGGCGCTGATTCCAGAGTTAAAGCCGTACGTCGAAGGGCAATCTCCCCGCACCAAAGTGACCGGGAACGTATATACTTCCACCGAATTTCCTGCCCAGTTTCGCATCACGCTGCACAACGAGCTTTCCTACACCAAGTCGCCCCCTCCACGGATCGTATTCCACTGTCATCGTGCTGCTGAGACCGGCGGAGAAACGCCGATCGTCGACTGCCGAAAGCTCTATCGTGAGATGCCAGCCGAAATTCTGGCGAAATTCGAAGAACGGGGAGTCCGCTATGTCAAGAACATGCATGGGCAGGAGCGGGGGATCGGCAAGTCCTGGATGGATTATTTCGAAACCAGTGATCGGGATCAGGTCGAAGTTTACCTCAAAGACAACGACATCGAATTTGAATGGACGGCCGACGGAAACCTGCGTACCTGGTCCATCCGCCCCGGCACGCTGGCCCATCCAGTTACAGGAGAAATGCTCTGGTTTAACCAGGCCGATCTCTGGCATATCACCAATGTGAATGAACGAAACCGCGCTCAGCTGCTGCAGCTATTTGGAGAAGAAAACCTGCCGACCCACGCGTATTACGGGGATGATTCCCCCATTACCGATGAGGATCTCGCAGGAGTCCGTAAGACCCTGTGGGAGACGGCCGTTATCTTCCCGTGGCAGCAGGGAGATGTGCTGGCCCTGGATAATTTCAGTGTCGCCCATGGCCGGATGCCTTATGCAGGACCACGTAAGATTCTCGTTGCAATGGGATAAATACAGAGTTTTAAATGTCTAACCACTAAGGCAGAATGGTATGGCACCTACAACGGCAGCACCTGAGTCAGACACAGATTCTGCTGCGATCTGGCTTCCCCAAGATCTTCAGCAGCCGCTGGAAACAATGACCCGGGGACAGCGAATCGGGAACTGGCTGATCAATCCTTACAAAAATTATCTGATCCCCGCCAGTTGGCTCAAAAGATTACTACAGTCGAGTCAGAGCGAGTTGCTCGAAGAGACCTTTCGCCGCCCTGGTGGCTGGAGGGCTATGGAAATCCTGTACCGTAAAGATGCACCGGTCGACCTGCTGGATCGACAGGCGATCCTGGATAACCCCATTTCCAGAGCTTCGCGGAATCGATTGCAGACGGTAACCCAAATCCTGATCGACCTGATCCAGGCTCGTCAGTCGGACGGGCCCGTCGTTCTCATGGGCGTCGGTGCTGGCCCGGGGCGTCATGTGCAGACCGCGATTTCCCGATTGCAGTTAAGTGCAGACGAAGTCCACGCTCACCTGATCGACCTGGACGACGATGCCTTCGAATACGGACAACAACTGGCAGAACAACTCGGAATATCAGACTGTATCAGCTTCCTGCAGGGAGACGCGCGAGAGATTCAGACGGTATTACCCGATGTCAAACCGAATATCGTTAAACTGATTGGTCTCATCGAATACTTGAATGACCAGCAGTTACACGAACTGTTGGCCGCCTTGCATACAATCATGGTCCGGGGAGGAAATCTGGTCACGCATGGGATTCTCGATCCCTGGCATGGTGCTCCCTCTCTCAAACGAATCTTCAATCTACAGCATATCAGACGCTCCGGCGATGATGTACGAAGGATGTTGGAAACAGTCGGATTTCGCGTCATCGACCAGGTAACCGAACCGATGGGAATCTATCCGATTGTGACCGCAGTGAAGCCGATGGTTGAGTAAGATTGAAGATTGTGATGCACGGCTGACGCCAACGTCTCAAATGTAATATTCGATGACGTGTTCCTCTTCGACGGACATCCGGTAATCGTGTCCCGGTGTGACCAGAGCGACATCATCCAGCAGCAACTGCGCGACACGCATCGCCTGACCACGCAGTTCCGGAACTGCTGTGGTCTCCCAGAGAGTCCCCTTCATCAACGGTCCAACGGCGAACAGGAACTCAGAGGGATTTCCTTCCGCATCAATCACTGCGAAATCGGCACCGACATCGATGCCCATATCCAGTTCGTCTGGCCGGATAAGTCCCCGTTTGAGCAGATTCTGGAACAGTGGCACACTGGTGCCGGAAAATCCACAATTGGGTCCGGTGCAATTAATGACCAGTCCCCCCTCAAGCGTCTGGGTTGAACCGGTTTTATTCTGAACATCCACAACGACGTGATCATTCTGAGCTGTGACTCCCGTGATTCTGCCCCGTACCACTTTGAGGCGTCCTTCGGTTATCGCTTCCGTCACCCGTTGATGAATCGGCTGCGCAATCCGATGTCTGATCACATTCCAGCGGGCGGCATAGCATTTGAGAAATTCCTGTTTTTCTTCGAGGTCAAACTGCTGCCAGATTCGCTGCGTGTGGGGCCGCAGTCGATCGACGACGATGCCTGGGTTCTCACCTATCCGCTGCAGCTGTCGACAATGTTTTTCCAGTAACTGGACCAGGTTTTCGAGGCCCAGGCTCTCCGGCTCCTCTGGCAGGAAGTCAGGATATTCAATGCCCCGGAAATGGGCTTGTGGAATCATTCCGTTATGCGACACTGCGATCATATTACCTTCCCAACCCAGTTCACTGAGCGTGAGAAAGACGTCGATCATCGACAATCCGGTGCCGAGCACAATGATGTCCTGATCGGGAGCCGGAATCTTTTCCATCCAGTTCCCCCAGGGGTCTGCGCAATAGGCGGGATGCGTAAAATCTTCCCCGGCCAGTGAAGTGGGAGGCTGATTTCCTGTTGCCAGTAGCACGCGATCAGCTTCCAGCGTAGAACCATCGCAGAGCGTGATCTCAGCACTCCCGTCAAAATTGTATTCAATGTCGACGGCTTCATTTTCGACGACGCGGATTTCCGCCGGATGATGTGAGTCAATTGGCTGCATGTAATTCGCGAGGATACTTCGCAGATAATCGCCATAGATCCGACGGGGAACATAAGTCTCACGCAGTTGCGGATCGGGCAGGTCGCTGTAATCCACGCGAGTGCGTAACCAGTCCAGAAAGTGATTGGCATGGTCGGGAACCGCAGACATGTTGCGTGCGGCGACATTCAACAGATGTTCTTCCCGTTTCGTCCCATAAGCGACGCCACGCCCCAGTGGATAGCGGTCATTGATCAGTTGAATGCAGAGCGGACCGTCACTCAATCGTGCCAGATTCACCGCTGCCATGGTCCCGCTGAATCCGCCTCCAATAATCGCCACTGTCTTCATGAGAGTCCGGTCCTTTCGCACACTGCGTCGACCGGAGTAGAAGGGTTCCGGCTGTGAGTGTGTCACTCAGAATGTTTGCTGATGGAATGACTGCGATCTGACTCAGGGAGTCTCCTGAATTGTACCCGGATCGCATCACCAGCAACAGACAACGGCCCATAAACGGACCGGTCTCAATCAGCAGTCCTGCTGAACAATGGGCGTTTTGTTTCCCTGATCATCGATGGCCACGTAGGTAAAGGCGGCTTCGGTGACTTTAAAACGGGGGCAGTCGGACGCTTCGTGTCGCAGCACTGGCTGGACCCAGACCTCGAGCGAGAGGGTAATCGAAGTTGTTCCAATCCGATCAACCTGGCCAAAACAACAGACAACGTCTCCCACCTTGACCGGGCGAATGAATTTCATCGACTCCACCGCAATCGTGACGGTGCGGGTGCCTGCGACCTCTTTTGATAGAATCCCTCCGGCAATATCCATCTGAGACATGATCCAGCCGCCGAAGATGTCTCCGTTGGCATTCGTATCTGCCGGCATGGCCAGCGTGCGCAGTATCAGTTTTCCTTCCGGCAGGTCACAGAACTCTTCCATGGTTGTCGTTCCTGTTTCTCTGTTGTCGGTGACGGACTCGTCTTCCTGATACAATGTATGTGTATCAGCTCAGTTCACACGTGGAGGTCGACCATTGTTCTTGGCTACATGACTGCCCCAGACCAGCAGATTTTTACTGCAGTCATCGCGGTCGATCAGAACTTCAATAAAAGCAGGACCATTATGAGACTTGGCCGTTTTGATCGCTTCATCCAGTTCACCTTCGGTCGCCGCTTTACCACTCCAGCCATTGCCGTCCGCAGCATTGAAAACATGAACCAGATCAGCGTAGTTCCAGTTTTTGATATTGTTATATGGTCCGTCGTGAATTTCGACTTCGATGGTGTACCCGCCATTATTGATCAGGAAGATGATCGGATTCAGGTTGTACCGGATGATGGTTGAAATTTCCTGTGCGGTCAGCTGGAACGAGCCATCGCCGATCAATGCAATGGGTCGTCGTTCCGGCGCCCCGATACAGTATCCCAGCAGCGCTCCCACAGACCAGCCGATCGAACCGTATTGCATCTGGATTTCAAATCGGGATCCGGTCGGCAGATTGAGCTGCATACCGTTGAACCAGGAATCTCCCGTTTCTGCAATGACAGCGGAATCTGCGGTCAGCATCTGTTGGACACGCGAAACCAGCTGTCGGGTCGAGAGAGGCGTCTCGGGAGCACCAGCAGATAGTGCAGGCGGATCTTCCTGAATTCGTTTATAAGCGACCATGGAAGCATCGTTGGCTTTGATGCGGGGAGCCAGTTGTTCAAGGAACTCGGACAGTTTCACATTGCTGAAAGTCTGATTCGGGCAGACCACGCTGTTGGGACGTGCCTGAATCACTTTACCCGGGTCTACCAGTGCGGCGTGCCCCGTTGTCGTGTAATCGGTGAAGGTCGGGCCAGCGAACAGGCAGAGGTCCGAAGAATCAACGATTTCTCCACAACCGGGTGAACCGACGGGCCCCCAGTAAATGCCCATGTAATTCGGATGCTGTTCGTCAAAAAAACCCTTGGCATTGGGCATACTGGCAATCGCGTAACCCGAGGCATCAGCCAGCTTGTGGAAATTTTCCTCGGCTCCAAAGGAGCGGAGCTTGACACCCGAGACCAGAACCGGCTTGGCTGCGTTGTTGAGCAAATTCGCCACATGATCGACGGCTGCCTGGAGCGAGACAGGGTCACTGGCAGTTGGACCACCAAAGGAGCGAACATTCGGTTTGGAAGTGATTGCATCCGCAATGTTGCAGGCGATTTCAATATAGACCGGCTTACGAAACCGCAGGGCAGTCTGAATCGCATGATCGATTTTCGTTGGAGCTTCATGGGGATCGCGGATCGTGACCGCTTCCGCTGTCACTTTGGAAAAGATATCTCGCTGGTAATCGTAATCCAGTTTTCCCAAGGTGTGATGCAGCATTTCGAATTCGGCTTCGGAATTCGTATTCGGGCCGCCGGAAACTGCGATGACGGGCAGGTCTTCCGCATACGCCCCGGCAACAGCATTGAGCAGGCTCAGACCACCGACACTATAGGTTACAAACACGGCACTCGCGCCACCGGTCGCCCGGGCATATCCGTCTGCTGCATAGCCTGCGTTCAATTCATTACAGCAGGAGATCATCTGCAGATTCTTATTCTCCAGAATCCGGTCCAGCAGAACCAGGTTATAGTCTCCCGGGACGGCGAAGTAATGCTTCAAGCCAATTTCTTCCAGACGGTCAGCCAGATAAGAACCGACGGTGGTGGTACAATGGTCAGTCATGAGTGTTCCTTACAGACAAAAAATGCTGGCGAGACGATCAGTCGAATTAGAGAGACTTGTATTCGGGTTTCCACATGGTTTCTTCGATCCGCTGATCGATTTCTTCTGCGGTCAGGGAATCTGCGACTTCCGCTTCAATGGCTGCCTGCGCGACAGCCCGGGCAATTGATCGACCCACATCACGGATAATCGTCAGTGAAGGGAGCAGTGAAGCCGTCGGATCTTTGAGGGCCGGAGAGGCCTCTTTCAAGGCAAACGCCGCCGCCATGAACATGGAATCGGTAACCCGGCGCGCCCGGGAAGCCCGAATCCCCAGTCCCATCGCAGGGAAGATGTAACTGTTATTACACTGGGCAATGATATGTGTCACGCCATTATATTCCACTGGATCGAAAGGGCTGCCGGTGGCGATAACGGCTTTGCCGTCCGTCCATTTCAACAGATCTTCTGGTGTCGCTTCGGCCCGCGAAGTCGGATTCGAAAGCGGGAAGATGACGGGATGTTCTTCGTGGCTGGCCATTTCCCGGATAATCTCTTCGGTAAATGCGCCCGCCTGTCCCGTGGCGCCGACCAGGACGCCTGGTTTGGCATTGCGGACGACATCCGCAAAGGAGATCGCACCACTCACATCACAGTCCCAACCCTGAAGGTTCTCTGGTGACTGTGCGAGTTGCTGGTGCAGTTCATCCAGATCATTTCTGCCGGAATGCAGGAGTCCATCGCGGTCGATCACATAAAACCGGGCCTTTGCTTCATCCTCACTCAGACCGGATTGTAGCATGGCCTGTTTTAACTGCAGGCAGATGCCCACTCCTGCAGAGCCGGCTCCGAGCATGACGATGTTCTGGTCGGTGAGTTTTCCGCCGGCTGCTTCAATCGCAGCGAGGATGGTTCCCGTTGTGACCGCAGCAGTTCCCTGGATGTCATCGTTAAAGGTACACAGGTCGTCCCGATATTTATCCAGAATCCGCTCAGCATCGACTGAGGCGAAATCTTCCCACTGCAGGAGTACATCCGGAAACCGTTTCTTGACGGCCTGGACGAACTGGTCGATAAAGGCATCGTATTCCTCCCCTTTGATGCGGTGTTCCCGCCAGCCGACGTAGCGGGGGTCTTCCAGACGTTCTTCGTTGTTCGTTCCCAGATCAAGTAGAATCGGGAGTGTCTTGGCCGGATCGATACCGCCACAGAGAGTATAAAGCGAGAGTTTACCGATGGGAATTCCCATCCCACCGGCCCCCTGGTCGCCCAGTCCCAGGATGCGTTCCCCATCGGTCACCACGATGACCTCGATATCCCGTTCGATATTTTCCAGGATCTCGTCCATTTGATCACGTTCGGGATAAGAAATGAAAATCCCGCGGGGACGACGATAAATATGGCTGAACCGCTCACACGCCAGGCCCACCACCGGTGTATAAACGATGGGCATCATCTCGGTGATATGTTCCAGCAGCAGCCGGTAGTACAGGGTCTCGTTCTCGTCCTGCAGCTGTCTCAGGAAAATATGTTTGTCGATATCGTTCTGAAAATCGCAAAAGGCTTCATAGGAGCGTTCAACCTGTTCCTCAAGCGTGTCGATATGGGGGGGCAGAAGGCCTACCAGACCGAACTGACTGCGTTCTTTTTCGCTGAAGGCGGTCCCCTTATTCAGGAGGGGATCCTCAATCAGCAGATGTCCCCGTTTCTGTATCGAAAATTCTTCGGTTGACCGTCCTGAATTCATAGTAAGAATTGCCCTAAAAAGAAGGATCGCGAGTGGATGAGGAGAAACGGGCGTGCCGCCTCTGGCATTCGCCGGCGACAGGCATAGAATACTGGAAATAGAGCCAATCTGTCGATGTTACTCTCAGGAAACTGCCCGGATTCCTGAAACCTTCGCGCAGAGTAATCATCCCCCTGCGAATTGCCGGCAAACGTTCTAAGTTTAGCATCCACTCCTTGCAACTCGGAAACAGATATCGTAAATATCCACATGGCCCGGTTCCGATTGACCGGATTTTAAGTTTTCTGCTTTTCATTTCCTGGATAAGTTTGTCTTATGGTCCGTCGCTTCCAACTTGCACTGGTGCAGGTCTCACTGAATGGCACTCCGGATGAAAACCTGACGAAATGTCTGGACTGGGTCCGTACCGCCGCTGAAGAAGGGGGACAGGTTATCTGTCTGCCTGAACTCTACAGCTCATTCTATTTCTGTCAGAAGGAAACCACGGAGTACTTCAAGTTCGCCGAGCCCCTGTATGGTCCTTCCTTCACGGCCTTCAGCAACCTGGCCAAAGAACTGGGTGTCGTGATTGTTGTACCTTTCTTCGAGAAACGGACTGAAGGGCTGTATCACAACAGCGCCTACGTCATCGACGCCGATGGCAGCGAAGCCGGTCTGTATCGCAAGATGCACATTCCCGACGATCCCTGCTTCTACGAAAAATTCTATTTCACGCCCGGCGACCTCGGTTTCAAAGCAATCCCTACCCGCTTCGGCAAAATCGGGACACTCATCTGCTGGGACCAGTGGTTCCCCGAAGGGGCCCGGATCACGGCACTCTCTGGGGCGAACGTGCTGATTTATCCAACCGCCATCGGCTGGCATCCCCACGAAAAAGAAGAATACGGTCCTAAGCAGCAAGATTCCTGGATGACAATTCAGCGGAGTCACGCGATCGCCAACGGGACATTTGTGGCTGCAGTCAACCGCGTTGGCTTCGAACAGCCGGAACCGGAGCAGGCGGGCCTCGAATTCTGGGGCTCCTCATTTATCTGTGGGCCCCAGGGAGAAATTATCGTCCAGGCATCAGAGGACCAGGAAGAAATTCTGATTGCAGAGGTCGATCTGGATCAGACCGCTGAAGTTCGCCAGAACTGGCCCTTCCTGCGTGACCGGCGGATTGACGCTTATAGCAATATTCTGAAACTCTATCATGACGACGCCACTCCATGAGCGAGATCACCCGCAGACTGCCCGCCGAATGGGAACCACACCAAGCCACGCTACTCTGCTTTCCGCATAACGGCAATGACTGGCCAGGGAAGTACGAAGTCATCCAATGGGCGTTCATCGAAATCATCCGCAAAGTGGCCGAGTATGAGCGCGTGCTGCTGGTTGTTAAAAATGAGTCGCTGCAGCAGAAAGTTCATTCGATGCTGCAGCAGGCACACGCGAATACGAAGCAGGTCAAATTTATCCTGCAGAAGACGAACCGCAGCTGGATGCGAGATTCGGGACCGATCGTCGTACAGCGGAGTGACGGCAAACGCGAGGCACTGCAGTTTCGCTTTAACGGCTGGGCCAAGTATCCCAATCATCGCCTGGACTGGCACATCCCCTCTGCAGTCGCGCAGTCATTAAAACTTCCCTTGACGGAGGTCACCTGCCAGGGACGTCCCGTGGTTCTGGAAGGGGGAGCGATCGAAGTCAACGGACGGGGCACCCTGATCACAACTGAGGAATGTCTGCTCGACCAGAAAACCCAGGTGCGCAATCCCGGTTTTACAAAAGACGACTACGCCGCTGTCTTTGCAGAATATCTGGGCGTTTCGAATGTAATCTGGCTCGGGGACGGCATCGAAGGAGACGACACACACGGCCACGTGGATGATATCTGCCGGTTTGTGAATCCGACGACAGTCGTCGCCTCCGTGGAGCCGAACAAAAAGGATGTCAATCATCGTCGTCTGGCGCAGAATCTGGAGCGTCTGAAAAGCGCACGCCTCGAAGACGGCAGCAAACTCAAAGTAGTAGAAATGCCCATGCCGGGCCGTCTCGACTTTGAAGATTTACGTCTCCCCGCCAGCTACGTGAATTTTCTGGTCACCAACGGCTGTGTGCTGATGCCAACGTTTAACGATCCTCATGATGCCCGGGCACTGGGAATTCTGAGTGAGCTTTATCCGGACCGCCAGGTCATCGGAATTCATGCAGTCGATCTGGTCTGGGGGCTGGGAACGCTGCATTGTCTGAGTCATGAGATTGCCGCAGCAGCAAAATAATCTCAAATCCTGCCTGACCTCGCAGGATTCGATTGAGTCTACTGTTCGACATAGGTATCATATTTAATATTGTTTATTTATCCGCCGGTCGCCGTCCCTAAGCGACTTCTGATACCTGCCCGAACTCCTGCTGCCGAGGTTTCCATGATGAAATGCCTGCTGTCACTGTTCGCTTGTGTTTTCACTCTCAATAGCACGCTGCTCGTCTATTCTGCGGAAGACCTTACGGTCCTGACACCACTGACAGAAGAAGCGGCCGAGTCCGGACTGGTGTACCAGGCTCTGCAAAAACGGGCGCATGAGGCATTCGCGAAACGGAAAGAAGTCTACGAAAACATTAAAACCCCGGAGGACTGTGAAGCTTACCAGAAGCGGATGAAAGACTTCTTCCAGACACAGATTGGCGGATTTCCGGAACGAACGCCGCTGAATCCCCGCGTGATCGGAAAACTGAAGGGTGACGGATTTCGAGTCGAGAATGTGATTTACGAAAGCTGGCCCGGGCATCATGTGACAGCCAACCTGTATCTGCCCACCACGCCGCCCCCTTATCCGGGCGTGCTGGTCCCCTGCGGACACAGCCACAACGGAAAAGCGTCAGACGGTTACCAGCGGGCCTGCATGCTGCTGGCGAAAAATGGGATGGCAGCACTCTGCTACGATCCGATCGGGCAGGGGGAACGGTACCAGGTATTGTCAGAGCAACCCAATGAATTCTTCAAAGGAGGCAGTCGCTATCGTCCGCCTCATCCACAGGTACAGTATTACTGCACGGCAGAGCATACGCTGATGACGGTCAGCTCGATTCCCCTGGGCAGTAACTCCGCCCGCTATCGTATCTGGGACGGTATGCGGAGTATTGACTACCTGGTCAGTCGCCCGGAGATCGATGCCAGCCGAATCGGCTGTACGGGAAACTCGGGGGGAGGCACGCTGACGAGTTACATCATGGCCCTGGATGAACGGGTGCAGGCGGCAGCACCGGTCTGCTACTCGACCATGTATCGATACCTGATCGACTTCAATGGCCCCCAGGATGGCGAGCAGAATATCTTTGGCCAGTTGGCTTATGGTATGGACATCGCCGATTACACTTTGATGCGAGCCCCAAAACCGACGCTGATCTGCGCCGGCACACATGACTCGACTTTCAAAATCGACGGTACGTGGGAACTGTTCCGCGAAGCCAAACGATTCTATACACGCATGGGTTATGCGGAGCGGGTGGATATCATCGAAGCCGACGCCCCGCATGGATTCACCATCAAGCTGCGGGAAGGTTCCGCACGCTGGATGAACCGCTGGCTGATGCACAAGGAAAACGCGATCTTTGAAGGGGATCTGCCCGTGTTTACCGATGAGGAACTGCAATGTTCTCAGTCGGGGCAGATACTGCTCGATGCCGGCGAGCGTTCGCTGTTTGAAATCAACGATGGCCTGAATCAACAGCTCGCGAAAGAACGGGCAGAACTCTGGAGCAGCGGCGATCTAGACACGCTGCGGGATCAGGTACGTGAAGTGAGCGGAATCAAGCGACTGGAGAAACTGCCCCGCCCGACATCCCAAACTGTCGGCTCTATTGAGCGACCGGGTTACACAATCACAAAGCTGATCGTGAAACCAGATCACGGTCTCCCACTACCCGCGCTACTGTTTGAACCGAAAACCCCCACCGGCAAACGGACCCTCTATCTGCATGGTGAGGGCAAACAGGTAGACGCTGCAGCAGGCGGACCGATTGAACAGCGGGTCAAGCAGGGCGAGACCGTTCTGGCAGTAGATATTCGCGCGATTGGAGAGACTGCGCGTAAGAACAATCGTAAGATCGGCTGGTCACATGGTCTGCTGGGCCCCAACTATCATGAGTGGGCAGTGGCCTACCTGCTGGGTGAATCGATGGTCAAACTGCGGGCAGAAGACATTCTGATCGCCGCCCGGTTCCTGTCAGATTATGGTTCGAGCGACAAACCGGAAAAGATTGAACTGGTCGCGATCGGAGAAACGGGGATTCCCGCGCTGCATGCCGCGGCTCTGGAACCACAACTCTTTTCAGAAGTCGATCTGAGCCGGATGATTTCATCCTGGGGGGAAGTTGTGAAAACACCGGAAACGCAGAATCAGCTGATCAATACGGTGCATGGCTCGCTCAAGGTCTACGACCTGCCGAACCTGATCACTCTGGTCGGGGAAGAGCGGGTCAAGGTCTCCCAGCCGGCTGATGTTAAAGCGGGCCTGGCCACCCGAGAGCCTTAAACTGAACAGGCATTTCTTAACAAGTTTAAACAGCGCGTTCTTCTTTGAACCACGCTGGACAAAGCCTGCTGCGCCCCTGATAATGACAGTTCTGGACTTCATTTACGACATTTCATCTCCGCCGGTTCGCACGGCGGTTTGTGTTCGACAGGAGACAATTAATGCAATCACTGACCCGACGGATGGCGCTGAAACTGTTTGCCTTGGGGACGACATTTTTCGGTTTCAAAAAAACAACAGCATTAACCGCAGCAGAGTCAGAGAGTGCCGCTCCTGTCATTGGCCGCTGGAAGAAAACAAATGATCGGGTCTGGCTGGGAGAAGAATTCTGGGCCAATCCGATGGAAGACTGGCGAATCATTGATGGGGCCGCCGAGTGCCTGTCGACGGGCGGCAGTCGCAATATTCAGTTGCTGACTCATCAACTGACGAATCCCAAAGCGTCGTTTACCATGTCCGTCCATGTCAGTCAGGTAGAAGTCAAACAGCAGGACGGTGGCGTTGGTTTCCGCATTGGGGTGAAGAGTGACATTAACGAATATCGCAGCAACTGTTTCGCGAAGAGCGGAATCAAAGCGGGGGTCGTCAACGGCAAACTGATCCTGGGCAATAAAGAACAGAAACTCAAGCAGCCGGTCGATCTGAAAAACTGTGTGTTGACTGTGATTGGAAAACCAGAGGGCGAAAAGTATTCTCTGACTCTGATGGTCAGCGGTTCTGAATCAGACAAGCCACTGGATACGATTTCGCACACCTTCCCTCCTCAGGCAGTGCTGGGTAACGTCGCGGTCGTCAGTAATTTCGACCCACGTTTCAAACGCATGATTGGTGCTCGTTACCGCTTTAGCGACTGGTCGGTTTCCGGCGATGCGTTCACGGTCAGTCCCGAACATGAATTTGGACCGATTCTCTGGTCTATGTATTCCTTGAGTGATTCCCGTAGCAAAGATGGCTTCGTGATGAAGATCAGCGCCCTGACCGGACCGCTGGGTGAGAAAGACAATAAAGACATCGAACTGCAGATCGAGCAGGACGGCAAATGGAAGTCCCTGGGTACCGCGCCCCTCGATACCGATGCCTGGACGGCTACTTTCAGAATCGCCAACTGGAATGAAAAAGAAAAAACGCCGTTCAAGCTGATTTATAAAGAACAGCATAGTGACGGATCCGAATCCATCGCCGAGCGAACTGGGATCATTCGTGCCAATCCAACCGGTCGTCCATTGAAACTGGGCGCGTTGACCTGTCAGAAGGATTACGGCTTCCCTTATGAACCGGTGGCCAACAACCTGCTGAAGGTTGATCCGGACCTGCTTTACTTTTCCGGTGACCAGTTATACGAAGATCACGGTGGATTTGGTCTGATTCGAGATCCCGCCGAACCTGCGATTCTAAATTACCTTCGCAAATATTACATGCACGGCATGGCCTTTGGCGAAGCAATGCGGGATCGGCCGACCATTTGCATTCCCGATGACCATGATGTTTTCCAGGGTAATATCTGGGGAGAAGGGGGCAAGAAAATGGTGGAGGGGACCACGTCTTCCAATGGTGGTTACCGGGAACCGGCGAGGATGGTCAATGTGGTTCACAAAACCTGTGCAGGGCATCATCCCGACTACTACGATCCGACTCCCTGTCTGCAGAACATCAGCGTTTATTACGGCGATATGGTGTATGGTGATGTCGGCTTTGCCATTCTGGGCGACCGTCAGTTCAAGAGTGGGCCCGAGCATGTCGAAACGGGCAGCGGTCGGGCAGACCATGTAACCGATCCCAACTTTGACACATCCAAGCTGGATAAACCGGGGCTGGAATTGCTGGGAGATCGCCAGGAGAAATTCCTTGAGCACTGGTGCGATGACTGGCGGGGACACACGATCAAAGTCCTGTTCAGCCAGACCGTCTTTGCCGGGGTCGCGACTCACCATGGCGGTTATGATGGTTACCTGAAAGCCGACCTCGATTGTGGCAGCTGGCCTCAGACTGCCCGCAACCGGGCTGTGCGTATTATCCGCAAGGGGATGCCGCTGCATATCAATGGCGATCAACATCTGACCACACTCTCCCAGTATGGAGCCGATGAGCAGCGCGACAGCTGCTGGTCTTTCTGTACTCCCGCGATTTCCGCAGGTTACCCCCGCTGGTGGCGTCCAGATGAAGTCGGCATGGAGCATGAGAATCGCCCGAAACATGGTCTTCCCAATACGGGTGAATATATAGATGGGTTTGGAAATAAGGTGTATGTCTACGCCGTAGGTAATCCGGAACCGGCTAGTAAGAAAAACCGCTACGATCTGGCACATCAGAAAGGCAGCGGCTTTGGTCTGGTATTGATCGATCCCAAAGAAAAAACGTATACGCTGCACTCCTATCGTTTTCTGGTAGATGCGACTGACGGGAAAGCGTCCAATGAATTTCCTGGCTGGCCGGTTACGATTCACCAGAAAGAAAACGGAGGTGAAACCAAACTGATCAGCTGAGACACTTTCATCGTCAATACATCTGACATACTCCCACCCGCCGGTTTATGGAGACAGTACTATGCTGAGAAACGTTTGCGCCTGTGTACTTTGTGTGTTGACTTTTGGTTCACTGCTCCAGGCCCAGACGCGCGAAGAAAAAGTGCGTCGGGATCGGGAGAAAGTGGAAGCCTCGGGCTACTGGATCTACAACGATCTGGAACGGGGTTTCCAGCAGGCGCGGGAGACAAAACGCCCCATGCTGGTTGTCCTGCGGTGTATCCCCTGCGAAGAGTGTGTCAAACTGGATGAGGAGCTGATGGAAAAAGATCCTCAGCTGAAACCACTGATGGATCAGTTTGTGCGGGTGCGGCAGATCTCGACCAATGGTCTGGATCTCTCCCTGTTTCAATATGACTACGATCAGTCTTTTGCGGTGTTTCTGCTGAATGCAGATCGAACGATTTACGGTCGGTTTGGTACACGCTCTCATCACACTCTCTGGTCCGAAGATGTGTCGATCGAGGGGCTGGCCAAGGCGATGCAGGGGGCACTGGAACTGCATGCGAAATATGACTCAGTGAAAGATTCCCTGGCCGCCAAGCAGGGGCCTCGCCCCGACGTTCCTTCGCCAGAAAAGTATCCACTGCTGAAAGGACGTTACCAGTCGCAGATTAACGAGAAAAAAGAAGTCGTCAAAAGCTGCATCCACTGTCATCAGGTCGGTGATGCCCAGCGAGACTTTTATCTGCGACAGGGAAAGCCTCTACCGGAACGAATCCTGTTCCAGTATCCGCATCCTAAAATCCTGGGTCTGATTCTGGATCCGACTGAAAAAGCGACGGTGAAAGAAGTTAAACCTGATTCCATTGCTGCGAAATCAGGATTTCAGCCCGGTGATGAGTTACTGGTGCTGGCTGGTCAACCCTTGCTGTCAATCGCAGACATTCAGTGGATCCTGCATCGCGCAGAGAGCCAGGATGAGTTGACGGCACAGATCAAACGTAAGGGCAAGAAACAACAGCTGACGCTCGCCTTGCCCAGCGGCTGGAAACGAGCCGATGATTTGTCGTGGCGCGTGAGCAGTTGGCCGATGCGGCGGATGGTGCTGGGAGGGGCGATCCTGGAAGATACAACTCCCGAAGAACGAACCGCAGCCGGTCTGCCTGCAAATGCATCGATGGCCCTGCGAATTCGGGGTCTGGGCAAATATGGTCTGCATGCCACCGCCAGGCGACGGGGCTTTCAGGAGGGGGATATCATCACAGGCTTTGATGGTCAGACCAATCTGGCCCGCGAGACCGATCTGTTAGCTTATGGAGTCAACGCCCATCAACCAGGAGAGACGGTAAACGTCACTGTCTTCCGGGGCGGGAAACAGCTTAAGCTGAGTCTGCCCCGTCAGGAGTGAGGTATTCGCTTAACGCCAGGCGAGTGTCTGAGTCTGGTGATTCCAGGGATGTTGATCATCGGTAGTACGGGTGGTGAGAGTGATGCCCGTAGGGCTCAGTTTCGCGATTGTCCAGCCCGTCGTGGAAGCTTTGGGATTCCCGACATAGGAGGTCGCCGGTGTATTGATGATGTGAATCCCTTTATGCTCGGCATTACTGCGATGGTGAATGTGTCCGTGGATGTAAGCTTTCACCTGTTTGCGGGGTGCCAGGACTTCCCAGAGTTCGACCGAATCAGTTAAGCCACCCGGGAAGTGATTGGGATCGCCTCCCAGTCGGGGATTATGGTGCGTCATGATGATGGCAGGCTTATCGGCGTGGGCATCGAGGGCTTTCGCCAGCCAGGTTCGTTGTTCTGCTCCCAGTGTTCCCTGAGTGACCATGGTTTTGTGCAGCGAATCGAGCAGGAAGAAATTCGCATGCGGTGTCTGCACCACGGAAATATGCTTCGATTTGACCGGCGGTGTTTCTGGCTGTTCTTCCTGCATGACGCTGTAGAACACATCGCGCTCGTCATGGTTGCCCAGAGTCAGGTGCATGTCGATTTTTGCCTCCTGCAGGGGGCGAATCAGTTTCGCCAAATGACGGTAATCACCGGGCTGACCATCCCGCAGTGCCAGGTCTCCATTGATGAGGACGCAGGCGGGCTTTTGCTCCAGGCTTACCAGTTCACTGACTACTTTGCGGAGATGACTGGGCACGGGAGAATTCTCCGGGTGCTTCTCGCCGATATGGGTGTCGTTGAGCAAGTAGATGATGTCTGACTGTTGTGAGTCTTTGGCAAAGGCACCAGCAGAATAAGTGAGGAAACCGGCTCCGAGGGTAAACAGGAACTGGCGACGGTTCTGGGCGGGCAGATGCACGGGCATGGGAAATACTCCCTGATGGATCGAGTTTAGAGGCAGGAATAAACTGGTAGAGCTATTATCCTACTCGCCCCCCGAACCAGACGAAACCGAAACCTGAATTAATTTTCCGTGATTGGCCGGGGCGGCTGTTCCAGAAAGTGTAGCGACTCGCGCCCCATCCGTTCGCAGATTCCCAGCGCTTCGGAGAAGGGAATATCGAGCCGTTCGACCCGATCCGGCGTCATGAAGATCACTTTCCCCGTCCAGGGATCGGGTGAACCGGGCAGGAAGATGGAAACGAGTGAACCTTCCATGCGCTCGGCTTCGAAAGCCAGACGGGTGACATCGTCAAAGCGAACGAGAACTGGAATCAATTCCGGTTTATTATGCTCGCCGCCAATACTGCCTTTGAGCTGCTCACGATAGATGGCATATCGGGGGAAGAGAATGATCAGATTCTTTTCCATGAACCTGGACAGTTTTTGTCCGATAGACCAGCGGGCAATCATCCCCGCTAAGAAACACATCAACACGACGATCGCAATCGACAATGCAAACAAGAGTGCGACGCCCGCGGGGTCAGTTGTGTCGATGTAAATAGAGAGTACATTGGCCACTGCCAGAACGATGGGAGCAATCTCCCCCACCAGAATCCCGATGACAATCAGGGGCAACAGAAAGATCAGTCCCCCGATGGCGGTGGTTTTCAGAAAACCAAAACTCTTTTTAACTTGTTTGACATGCTGTTCCATGAAAAGGATCTCGTCTCTGTAGATTCAGCGGTGTAAATCAGACTGTAGAATGTTTAATAGTCTACTCGCGGGGTTGCGCCTGGGGTGAGAGCTGTTTGGCAAGTTCATCCCGACGTTTCTGGAGTGCCTGATATTTTTCCGGCTCTGTTTTAATCAGGTTCTGTTTTTCATAGGGATCTGTTTTCAGGTCGAACAGAAATTCTGCTCCCTGGGCGTCCTGCAGGTATTTCCAGTCCCCCTGCCGGACAGCGGTCCAGCGGCCTCGATCCAGTTCCTGATGGGGCCCCAGTTGCCAATAGAATTCCCTGGAGCCAACCGGTTTCTGTTCTGTCAGTAGTGTCGAAATATCACGACCGTCCAGAGTCAGGCCGCTGGTATCTACATCAGCGAATCGGCAAATGGTGGGGAACAGGTCGAGCGCCCAGGTGACTTCACTGGTTTCAGTTCCCGCTTTAATCTTGCCGGGCCAGCGCATGATAAAGGGCACACGGATACCCCCTTCAAAAAGAGTGGCTTTGCCCCTCGAAACGGCTGATTACTGCCGCCGTAAACGTAGTCGCCACCGTGATCGGTCATGAAAATCACCACTGTATTTTCACCCAAACCGTTATTCTTCAGGGTCGACATGACACGACCGATGCCATCATCGAGGGCGACCGTCATGGCGGCAAATTCGCGGCGGACTTTGTCTTTAATGAAGGAGACCCGTTTCAGGTCATCCCCACGCGGCTGCATGATGTTTACCGGTTCCTGAGCTTTGGGAGACCAGCCTTTGCCGAAGTGGGGCGCATTATACGCCAGGAACAGGAAGAACGGTTTCTCCGCAGTCCGCTGGTCTTTCAGAAAGTGTTCTGCTTCTTCGGTAATCAGATCGGTGGCGTACCCGTTCTCGGTCACGTGCTGCCGGTTGTGGTACCAGTCAGGAATGTTTCCATAGGTCATTGTGAAGTAATCAATACAACCTCCGGTATGGCCGCGAAACAGATCAAAACCGTGTGATACCGGGAGGAAGGATTCGGTGCCGTGCCCCAGATGCCATTTACCGAGCAGGGCGGTCTGGTATCCGTTCTGCTGCAGGACTTCTGCGATGGTCGTCTCATCCGGCTGGATGCCCCGATTCTGATCGACGTCACTCATGAACATCAAAGCGCCGAGCAGCTGGTCGCGTGAGCGACTCGGATTGCGTCCTGTGAGCAGCCCAAACCGGGATGGTGTACAAATTGCGGAGGCAGAGTAGTATTGCCGAAACAGCAGCCCCTCTTTCGCCAGGTGATCGATGTTCGGCGTGGGAATCTCGCTGCCATAACAGCCGACATCATGGATGCCCTGATCATCGGTAAAGATAATCAGGAAGTTCGGCCGCTCGGCTGCAGGTAGAGGCTTTACAAGCATGATCAGCAACAGAAAGCAGATGAGGTACCAGCGCAGGTGTTGTCGTTGCATCGTATTCTTACCAGAGTGAGTTTATTCGGGCAGCGAAACAGGGAGGTAGATACTCCCTGTGTGATTAACTCACCATTGTATAGAAAAGCCGGGCTCAGGCAATAATGTCCTTGACGACCTTACCCCCTTCGGTACCAGTGAGACGAAATTCCCGTTCCCCCTGTTTGAAGGTAAGCTTGTCGTGCTGCAGGCCCATCTGATGCAGAATAGTGGCGTGCAGATCGCGGAAGTGAACTTTCCCTTCGATGGCCCGGGCTCCGGTCGGATCAGTCTTCCCATAGGCCAGTCCCCGTTTGATACCACCGCCGGCCATCCAGAAAGTGAAGCCGCGGGCGTTGTGCCCGGTTCCATCCTTCTTGTTTTCCGGCACGAGCCCGGGGCGACCAAATTCGCCTCCCCAGACAACGAGCGTCTCTTCCAGCAGGCCTCGCTGTTCAAGATCCTCCAGTAAGGCGGCAATCGGAGCATCCGTTGATTCACAGTTGGCGGTCAGATCGGCACGGTGGTTACTGTGTTGATCCCAACTGCCGTGATTGACTTCGATGAAACGGACTCCGGCTTCCGCGAATCGCCGTGCCAGCAGACATTGACGACCGAAGTCGGAATCTCCACAGGCACCGACCACTTTGCCCTGACCGACGCGGTAGCGTTCGAGTGTGGACCTGGTTTCGTTACTCAGATCAAGTAGTTCGGGAGCAGTGACCTGCATCCGGAATCCGAGTTCCATGGACTGAATGACGGCTTCGAGGCGTGAATCGTCTGGACGATGAGTAGCGTGTTCGCGATTCATGGCCTGCACGAAATCGAGCTGACGACGTTTCACGCGGGCAGGCAGGTGATCGCTGGCGATATTATTGATTGTCGCTTTCGACATGTCCGACGTGTTGAGGCCAATCGGCGTTCCTTCATAGACCGGCGGGAGAAAGGCACTCGAATAAACTGATGGTTTGCGGGGAAAGAGACTGATGAACCCGGGCACATTCTGATTCTCAGTTCCCAGCCCATATACGATCCAGGAGCCCAGGCTGGGGCGGGGACGCAAACGGTCGCCGGTGTGCAGTTGCAGGAATGACTGGGCGTGATTTGTGATATCTGCATACATGCCGTTGAGGACACAGAGCTTGTCAGCGTGCTTTGCGGTTTCGGGGAGGAGCTCAGAAATCCAGAGACCGCTTTCACCATGCTGTTTAAAATCAAACACCGATCCCGCGTGCTTCTTTTTGCCGGTCTGCGGTTTATAATCGAATGTATCGAGCTGAGCCGGTCCGCCACTCATGCAGAGAAAGATGACCCGTTTCGCCCGAGCAGGCAGCTGAGGAGGCCGGGCGTTAAGACTGGGCGCCGTCGCAGAACTTGCTGCAAACGAATGCTGCCCGCACAAGGCTGACATGGCCAGGTAGCCAAAGCCGCAAGAGGCGGATCGTAACATTTCGCGGCGCGAGATTCCGAGCATGGCAGGATTCCTTGTGTCGTCTTCTGTTCTCTTTTTGGATTTATCTTCTCAGTGATTAATCAACGTAGCGAAATTCATTCGTTGTCAGCAGTCCCTGACAGAGTGTGGCCCAGACTGCGACCCGCCGGAGTTCCTCTTGTGAGAATTCCGTTTCGAGTGCCTGGTCTACATCATGGATCAATGTCAGAGCCCGCTCGAGTTCTGCTGAGTTTGGAGTCCGGTTCAAAGCACGACGATAAGCCAGATGAATTCGCCCGCTCTCATCCAGTTCAGGATCGGAGAGCACCTCTTTGGCAAACCAGTCTGCCTGCTCGACCAGGAACGGACTGTTGAGCAGGAACAGGCTCTGTGTCGGTAGTGTGGATTCGTTTCTTCGGCCTACCGGTTTGGTGGAATCAGGCAGATCGAATGCAGAGAGTTCGGGGGGATCTGAATGACGGAGCATGCAGAGGTAGATACTGCGATGATTGTGAGGTAGATGCAGATTGCTGACCTTGTTGACCAGTTCATCGACGTTGGCAATCGCTGAACCCCGTGCTGGTTCTCGATTGAGCTGACCACTGGCTGCCAGAATGCTGTCGCGGAGTGATTCCGCATCCAGACGTCGACGGTTGTGTCGGCAGAGGAGGCGATTCTCCGGATCGGCTTCGAGAATTTCTGCTTCACAGAAACTGCTGAGCTGATAGGTATGACTGAGGACGATCGCGCGAATCAGCTGCTTGACCGACCAGCCTTCCGAGCGAAAGCGAATCGCCAGATGATCGAGTAGTTCCGGGTGCGTGGGGCGCTCTCCATAAACGCCAAAGTCATCGGGAGTGCGGACCAGTGCCTGACCAAACAGATGCAGCCAGATGCGGTTGACCATCACGCGCGCTGTCTGGGGATGATCGGCGGAGGTGAGCCACTGGGCCAGTTGCAGCCGACCACTGGATTTGTCAGTAAGTTCAGGTGGTTGAGCAACTTTGCAGGCCGAGAGAAAACCCCGGGGAACCTGGGGGCCCAGCTTCTTGGATTCCCCCTTAATATTGATTTTACAGTCAACGATTTTTTTCTTTTCGCGGACACCCATTGCCAGAGCGGTACCAGCCGGATAAACGTTTTTAGGCTTCTTTTTGCGGGACTGCGCCCGTTTGTTGACAACCGGTTTCACACCACTGTCGGGTGGTGCGACATAGTGGGTTTTCGCTTTCAGAATGTGCAGCGGTGTTTCAGGTGCCGTCAAAGGTTGATTGGCGGCATAACCCCACATCGTTTCGGTGCTGAGAAAGATTCCGGCCAGGGCATAATAGTCGCTGGCAGGAATCGGATCGTGTTTGTGATCATGGCAGCGGGCACAGGCGACGCTGAGGCCCATGACGCCGGTGCTGATGACATTGATTTGATCGTTGACCACATCCATATCAAAGTTGACGTTCATCGCCTTGGCTGGTTTAGCACCAATGGCCAGAAAGCCTGTTGCGATCAGCAGACGGTCCCGTTCTGCGGGAGTCTGTGCTGAAAGCAGGTCGCCGGCGATCTGTTCGGTGAGAAACTGATCGTAGGGGACATCGTCATTGAACGCCTGGATGACATAATCCCGATACCGCCAGGCATGGGGGAAGGTTGGATTACGTCCCAAACCATCGTTGCCGTTGGATTCACCATAGCGGGCCACATCGAGCCAGTATCGTCCCCAGCGTTCACCAAAATGAGGTGAAGCCAGTAGTTCGTCAACCAGTCGCGTTACCGCCTGTTGGCGATGCTGTTCATAATCGTTTAGAAATGTTTCTACCTGCTCTGCGGCAGGGGGGAGGCCGGTCAGATCAAAGTACAGGCGGCGGACCAGATGTACGGGTGAAGCATCGTGCGTGGTTTGCAGTTTGGCCTGTTCAATGTGTGAGAGAACAAACCGATCTATGGGATCAAAGCACCAGTCTTGTTCCTTCACCGACGGTGGTGAAGGATTCTTCACCGGCTGGAATGACCAGAGTTCCGGGTTCGCTGCCGCGTTTTCAGTATCAGGTTTCCGGGCGGCCACCGGTTGTTCGACGCGCGGATCGGGGACCCCCATTTCAACCCACTTAATGAAATCCTGGATCACGGCTTCTGACAGCGGCTCATCCGGGGGCATCTCCAGACCGTCATAACGAAGTGCCTGAATCAACAGGCTCTCATTGGGGCGTCCTTCGACAAACGCGGGACCGGATTCTCCTCCGACCCGCATCCCATCGCGGGTATCCATCCGCAGCTTTCCCCCCAGTTCTTCTGACTTTGAGGAATGGCAGGAATAACATTTTTTGACTAGGACGGGCCGAATTTTATTTTCGAAGAAGGCACGTTCCTGTGGATGCATGTTTTTGGAGGGCTTGTTCGCACTCCTGGCAGAGATCGCGGGATAGAAAGCGATCGCAATGATCCAATAGACGGCAGTGAGCGGGGTGAGCAACTTACGCATGGCCGACGAATTCTAATCAGGTGGGAAAAGTCATACGCGACAAGGCGCGTACAGGCAAGATTAGTGAACAAGCTTAAATCATACTTTGTTGATGCGTTTAAGTCAACAACCTTAAATATATCTTCGTCCTGTTTGAAGACGATGCCCACCATTTTTGTAGGTACAACACTGATCGCTACAGTCTATCTGATTGATGTGACCCGTGGTTTTGCTACGATGAGCGGCTGAACGGCCCAGAAATTGAGATTCAACAGAGAGTCAACCCCGTGCAGAATGAATTTGATGTTGTGATCGTCGGAGGCGGTGGCAGTGGACTGGCTGCTGCAGCGCGGTCTTTGGAATTTGGTGCGCGGGTACTGGTACTGGAGAAGCAGCCGCAGCTGGGTGGCACCACGGGGATGGCCATCGGTTCGTTTACCGGTAATGGTACCAGTATGCAACGAGCCGCGGGGATCGAAGACAATCCCGATAATCATGAAACCGACGCTGGTCTGTTCGCGGCACCTGAGATTGAAGCACAAAATGATTCCGAGTTGCGGCGATTCTTTCTGGGACAAACGGCAGAGACCCTGGAGTGGCTTCGCGATCTGGGACTGCACTTTCATGGACCGAACCCCGAGCCTCCCAACCGTGTACCGCGCATGCACAATATCGTGCCGAATGCGAAGGCCTACATTGCCGCTTTCCAGGCACAGATTCTCAAACGACAGGGGACGATTGTCTGCGATGCACCAGTGGTGGAACTGGTTCGAGAAGCAGGGCGGGTGACGGGAGTCGTCGCTGAGATTCAGGGGAAACGGCGGACGATTCAGGCACGCCGGGGTGTGGTTTTAGCCGCGGGTGATTATGCAAATGCACCAGAGATCATCGGACGATTTAAGGGAAATCGTTTTCGTTCGATTGAAGGGGTGAATCCTAAAGCGTGTGGAGATGGTCATCTGCTGGCAGAACGGACGGGAGCGCAACTGTTGAACATGGAGATTACCTATGGCCCGGAACTCCGTTTTGTGCCACCTCCGGGAGATCCGTTTGAACAACTGCTGCCGACCAGCGGATTTCTGGCGCAACTGATGGGGCGGCTGGTGCCTTATCTGCCTCAATTTCTGATCAACTGGCGCATCAAGCGACTGCTGTTGACGTGGCAGCATCCGGAAAATGCACTGTTTGACGATGGTGCGATCCTCGTGAATGCAGCTGGGCAGCGTTTCTGCAACGAGCGAGTTTCTCCGGAGAGGGAGATTGCGATTTCGGAACAGGAGAATAAAGCGGCTTATATTCTGTTGGATGAACGCATCGCTGCCTGTTACAGCGAGTGGCCGCATTTCATTTCGACAGCGCCCAAGATCGCCTATGCGTACGTGGAAGATTATTTGAAACTGCGTCCCGATGTGAGTGCCGCTGCAGGTTCACTGGAAGAACTCGCGAAGCATCGCCAGTTGAATCTAACCCACTTACAGGACACCGTCGCCCAGTTCAATGCGTACGCCTCAGGCCAGCAGTCAGATCCGTTTGGGAGGACCGGTGATACTGAACCGCTGGCCGGAAATCGCTGGGTTTTGCTGGGACCGGCGAAGGCCTATTTCACCACAACGGAAGGGGGTGTGGCGATCAACCAGGGACTGCAGGCGCTGGACGAGCATGGTGATCCGATTCCCGGCTTATACGCGATTGGCTGCAACGGCATGGGAGGACAGGTGCTGTGGGGACATGGACTGCACATCGCCTGGGCACTTACCAGCGGTCGCCTGGTCGGAGAAATTCTGGGAAAATCAAACAACCAATGACCGATGATCCTCGTATCCCTCCTGCCGTGCTCTTATGCGGTCGCAGGTTTTCGTTTCACGTCATACAGATCAAATCCGTCCAGGTGCCAGAATTTTTCCAGGCCGATTTCATCGTAGAGATCTATTTCTGATTCAAACAGTGGATAGAGCCCCTGTAGATGAATCGTTCGATCGGGCAGTTCGAATGTCGCTTCTTCCTGACTCAGAAACGATGGAGCGAATACCAGGTACGCACTCATCTCACTTTCTTCGGAGATCGGATCGTCGATTTGAAAAATGTCACCATAAGAAAAGCGTTTTTCGTTGAAGAACGCGGAGGCGAAGAACCCGGCGGCGAATCCCCAGCTCTGGTCTTTCGTATCCAGAGAAACAATCAATTCCGGTTTTGATCCCTCCTCCCAGTCCGGATGAGAGGCCTGAGAGAGACCGCAGGTAACCGCAGTCAGGGTTCCCTCTTCAGGCAGGTTCTCAAAGTAGATCACTTTGATCTCGGGCTGGTCATCATTGGCTTGAACTTCAACAATACCATCAATCTCTCCAAAGCGTTCTTCTAATGCCTTGAGCCAGTTCGTTTCGAATGTGTCCACTTATTATTTTATCCTTGAGAGCGAGTAGAGATGGTGTTGTAGTTAGTTCAACTGGCCGGGTTATCTGATCCTGGAATGACCTGAGTCAGATCTTTACCGAGAATCGAGGGGCACCAGTAGCGTTCAATATGTTCTATGATCATTTCGGTCCCCCGGGTATGGCTAACGTACGGTTTGTCGCGGGGATCATAAAGGGCATCGGTCAGGTCACGACAGAGGACCACGTTTTTGTTGAGGTAACGCATCTGTCGGATCCCGAACGGTCGCCCCAGCACGCACATATTCGTATGCACGCCCATCAGCACAATATTTTTCCGCTGTTCCTGTTCCAGGAAGTTATAGATTTCCTGGCCGTTAGCGCTGATGACATCGTAGCCGATGATTTTGATCGCCGGATGTTCGTGTCGATCGTGATTGGGTTGATAGGTCGGAAAAGGATCATCACAGCCCCGGATGGGACCATCGGTGCGTTTGACGGTATCGTCTACGGGGAGTGGTCCTTCTTTCTCCGGATTCAGATAACACCAGCCCTGGATTTTGACGGGAGGTTGGGCCGGCTTGGCTTCTTTGATTCGTTTGCGGTAAGGTGTATCTTCATAGAGCTGGATTCCCCCACTGGGTGCATGAATGATGGCGACGCCCCGATCGCGGGCTTTCGAAATGACGTCATTCATCCGGGGAGCCATCCGGCCGACCCGATGTGCAGCCAGCTTGCAGGGATGATCGGCCCACATGTCGCAGATAATGATGGCGGTTTCGGAAGCCTTCCATTCAGCGGTTTCCATCTGAGCAGGCGCGGATTCCTCTTTCCCGCGTTTTCTCAATTCGACGGACAATACTCCCGGTACTGGCGGAACCTGGCGGGCAGCCTCAGTCGTCTCTTCCGCGAGTAAACCGGCCAGGGAAGGAGTCAGCGCACCGGCCAGGCTCCCCTGCAGAATTGATTGCAGGAACTGACGTCGCGAGCGGGGATCGGGATGTAATATCATGCCTCTTACCTCTATTCGGGAAAGTGAATACCGCTCACATTGTGCAGGGGCTGTCTGCACAATTCAATTGGAATTGATTTATTAATTCCAGATGAGCATTCCTTCGTTTTAAAGACAGGCTTTCCTTTGCTCTGCCTGCCATTCATAATAGAACAAGCTAACAGAAATCGCTCCTCTCCAGTGCCGAAAATTCAGGATTTGGAAATATGCGCAATCAAATCGGATGGCTGCTGCTGCTCAGCAGCCTCTTGCTGTCTGTCCCTGCAATCAATGCGGCAGAGCAAGCTCAGAGTCCCTTAAAGCGACTGGTTTTGCAGGAAGGAGATCGCATTGTCTTTATTGGAAATACGTTCGCCGACCAGCTGCGGTTATATAACTATCTGGAAACGCTGCTGACGGCACAAGCACCGGTCAGCAAACTCAGCTTTCGCAATCTGGCCTGGTCGGGCGACACGCTGACGTTACAGCCTCGTCCCTTGAATTTTGGTTCGCTGGACGACCATCTCACAGCAGAGAAAGCGGATGTGATTATCGCCTGTTTTGGCATGAATGAATCGTTCGCCGGTCCGAGCGAGGTGAAGGCGTATCGCGAACACTGGGAACAGTTCCTCAAGCATCTGAAGTCAAAGAAGTATAATGGTTCCACTGCACCGCGGGTGGTGATCCTCTCCCCCATCGCCCACGAAAATATGGGATCACCCCTGCCTGATCCTGCAGACCATAACCATAGTCTGGCTGCATATACAAAAACGATGCAGTCTGTAGCGGAAGCGCACCAGTTGCCTTTCGTCGACCTGTATCATGCGACTTCCAGGCTGATGGAAGCCAACCCTTCGCAGAAGCTGACCCATAACGGCATCCATCTCAACCAATATGGCTATTGGGCGGTGAGTCAGCTGATTGCAGACAGCTTGCTGGCGAAGGAGGTCACGAGTCCTCAACTGGTGATCGATTTGAAATCTCAGAAGATCGAAACGACCAATGCAGAGGTCACACAGCAGAATCTCAAGTCGGACCAGATTGAATTCACCGTCAAACCGCTGCTCCTGCCGATCCCTGCACCGCCGGACGGAGCGATAGCAGACAGTGATCTGCTGGCCCGGCAACCTCGCCTGAGTGTGAAATATTTACCTGAGGGCAATTATCGACTGGTGGTCGGCGGAACTGTGATTGTGACGGGTAGTGCAAGCGACTGGGGCCGGGGCATTGTGTTGCTGAACCTGCCATCCCAGGTGCAGGTGGCTGATCTTCGTTCGACCATCAACCGTAAGAATGAGCTCTTCTTTTATGTCTACCGTGCACACAACGCCGAGTATATCTTCGGTCGCCGCACGAAACCGTTCGGTGCCGTCTCGTTTCCACCTGAGATGGAAACATTCGACGAACTGATCCAGTCTCGAGAGAAAACGATTCAGGAACAGGCCCGACCCATCGAAGCAGCAAAATGGGAACTGATTCGAGTCGACTGATTACAAATCGACCTGACAAGACTTCCCCCTCATTACTGAAACTTTTCAATTCGATATATAGAGTGACTCATGCGAAACTCAATTGATCCAGCCCGCTTCTGCCTGGGACTGATTCTGACTTCGATCTGCTTTGTGATGACACAATCCGTTTTCGCTGCGGATCAGAAACCGGCGCAACCACACGTAGTGTTTGTGGTGGGGACAACCCATCATGCTCCACAGAAAACGCTGCCCGCATTCGCGAAGCGGCTGGAGCAGTATGGTTTCAAGACGACCGTGGTGCTGCCTGACGGTGATCCCGAACGTAACCAGAAAGGACTTCCGGGGCTGGAAGTACTGGAAGAAGCGGATCTGGCTGTATTTTTCATGCGGTTCCTGCAACTACCGCCGCGGCAGTTTGCGCACATTCAGAACTACATCAAATCCGGAAAACCGGTGATCGGCCTGCGAACCAGCACGCATGCCTTCGATTACGAAAAAGGGCATCCCCTGGAAGAGTGGAACCGGGGATTCGGCAAACGCGTTTTAGGTTCCGAATATTTTTTTCACCTCACAGGTGAAACAGTTGTGGAGCATGTGCTGGAACATCGCGATCATGACATTCTGAACGGGGTCGCAGCGAAATTTCTGGCCCCCGGTGTCCTCTATCAGGCAGATATCCCTGCAGACGCCACACCGCTCTTGACCGGTACAGGAAACTCCAAACGCAAAGGGATCTTCAAGAACCAGTTTGGCACTTATGAACTGACGGGCGAGATGAGCTGGCCCGTTGCCTGGACGTGGAAGAATGAATGGGACAGTCGTGTCTTTACTACCACACTGGGACATGAAGATTCATTTCGGTTGGACGCTTTTAATCGCCTGCTGATCAACGCCATACACTGGTGTCTGGAATTGCCCGTAGGCACGACGCCGGAAAAACTGGCGGTCGCGAATTCTGCGCCTAATCTGAAGCGACCGTTCGAACTGACTCAGGATCACACGCCCGAAACGGAACGTAAGACATTCCAGTTGCTGCCTGGTTACGAGGTGAACCTGTTCGCTGCCGAACCGATGCTGGTGAATCCGATTCACATGACCTGGGATCCCCAGGGGCGACTGTGGGTGATCTGTTCTACTTCGTACCCACAGGTTTCTCCGGGCGAAAAACCAAACGATCAGATTGTGATTCTGGAAGACACCGACAACGATGGACAGGCAGATAAATCAACGGTGTTTGCCGACGGGCTCTATGTGCCAACGGGACTGGAACTGGGTGACGGTGGCGTTTACGTTGCCAACGCACCAGATCTCCTGTTCCTCAAAGACACGAATGGAGACGGGAAAGCCGATCATCGGGAAGTGGTTCTGACCGGCTTTGCCACAGAAGACAACCACCATTCGATCAGCGCCTGGCGATGGGGACCGGGAGGCTGGCTCTACTTCCAGGAAGGGACCTTCATGCATACCCAGGTAGAGACCCCGTACGGTACGGTCCGCCTGGAAAATGGAGGCGTATTTCAATTCCAGCCACGCACTCTGAAGCTGAATGTGTTTGCGGACTATCGTGCTTCGAATCCATGGGGGCACATGTTCGATGACTGGGGGCAGTCGTTCGTGATCGACAACCCGCGCATCTATTTCAGTGCACCACTGACCGCGAACAGTCGCGCCAAGCTGGGTTACGAGGCCAGCGGCGAAGGAACGAAGCAGTGTGGCGGCGAATTCGTAGCCAGCCGCCATTTTCCCCCGGAAGTCCAGGGAGAGATCTGGACCAATCAGTATAAAACACACGCGGTGGCACGCTATGAAGTCACCGATGATGGAGCCGGTTATTCGGTCAAAGGGCTGGAGCCTCTGCTTCAGTCGAGCAGTTCTTACTTCCGCCCCGTTGATCTGAAGATGGGACCGGATGGAGCCGCTTATGTGCTGGACTGGTACAATCCGCTGATTGGTCACATGCAACACAGCTTTCGCGATGAACGACGCGATACGACACATGGCCGTGTCTGGCGGGTGACTTATAAGGGACGTCCTCTGGTTGAGCGTCCTCAACTGACCGACGTCCCCCTGAAAGATGTGGTGAACCACTTGCGAGACCCGGAGAGCTTCACGCGTCAACAGGTCAGGCGTGTCCTCTATGATGCGGACCAGCAACAGGCGAAAAAAGCCCTGAACGACTGGCTGCTGACCCTGGCTCCCCAGGAGCCGAACTACGACCATCATCGACTGGAAGCGCTCTGGTGCTTTCAGACCATTGGGGTCAAGAATGAAAAACTGTTGCGAGAGGTACTGGAAGCCCAGGATCCACGTGCCCGGGCCGCTGCACTGCGGGTGCTGCGTTACTGGCATGCCCAGATAAAAAATCCGCTTGAGCTACTGGAAGCTGCAATCCACGACGCGCATCCCCGTGTCCGTCTGGAAGCGATTCTGACAGCAGGATATATTCCCGATCCCCGTTCGGTCACGATCGCGGTCAAGGCCATCGATGCCCCCATGGATCGCTATCTGGAACACTCGCTGAAGTTAACCATCGACGGGCTGCAGGATCACTGGGTCAAAGCGCAGCAGGCAGGTAAGCTTCAGTTCGATAAGCCGGCACATAAAAATTATGCCCTGGCGAATCTGCTGTCGAATGAATCCATTGATGTGATTATTGATCTGCTCAATGCGGGCAGTATTGATGCTGATCTGCTGAAAGGACCCGCCCAGGTTGTCGCGGAGAAAGCCAATGCGAATCAACTGGAACCACTGGTACTGAGTCTGGTGGAAGTCACACGCGAATACAAAACACAGGGTGGCAAAGGCATCTCTCCCGAGGCACTCAGCATCTTACTGGATGCGATGGATCGGGCTGCACGGGAACGGGGCGTCGTCCCGAAAGGCAACGTCGGTTCCATGCTCAGCCGCTCTGCGGTTGTACCTGGTGTGCCTGTGCAAAAATCAGTAGCCCGGCTGATTGGTTCCTGGAAACTGACGCGCGAAGGCAGACGATTACAGCGAAATCTGAATGCCGCAGACACCGACCCGGAAGTTAAGCAGCTGTCAGCAGAATCGCTGGGAATGCTGGGGGATGCGGGTTCGATCAAGTATCTGAAGGGGCTCGCGAATTCCGGGAAACCTGTCAACCAGCGTTTGCTGGGCATCTATGGTCTGGCAGCACATGACCTCAAAGAGGCAGCCCGTCTGACACCAGACATTCTGAGTCAGGATCCCGAGGATTCTGATCCCGCCTGGTTCCTGACTGCATTCACGAAACGAAAAGGGGGCCCTGAGGTTCTGGCAGAGCAGCTGAAATCGGCAAAGTTGAACGCACAAATGGCGGCCCGTATTCGCCAACATCTAATCGAGACCGGCGAAACGAATCAGGCTTTAATCGATGCTTTTGGCGGGGGAGTGATGCAGGATTCTCTGGAAGCGCAGCTACTCAAAGAGAATGTACTCGATCTGGCCAGTGAAGCCCGAGAGCAGGGGGACGCCGCCCGGGGTGAGTTGATCTTCCGCAGGGCCGAGCTGGCCTGCATGAAGTGCCACAGTATTTCCAATGCAGGACCTGTACTGGGTCCGGACCTGGCAGCCATCGGTTCAAGTTCACCTCCGGACTACATAGTCGATTCATTCCTGCGTCCCTCCAAAGTGATTAAGGAATTCTACGAGAGCATCATGGTGGTCACCGATGAAGGACGCGTGATCAACGGAATTCTGGTGGTACAGGATAATTCCAAGGTGGTACTCAAAGACGCAGCCCAGCAGGGGAAGCAGGTCACGATTCCCGCAGATCAGATTGAATTTACGAAGAAGCTGCCCTCGTTGATGCCTCAGGGACTCGCGAGTAAACTGAAAAGCCGCCAGGAATTTCTGGACCTGGTTAAATTTGTTACTGAGCTCGGACGTCCCGGTCCCTACGCAACGAGTGCAGCTCAGGTGGTGCGTCGCTGGCGTCTACAGGGTGCAGAGGCGGCTATGACAGCAGAAAATTCTGCGCAGATCAAAACTCTGGCAGATTCAGGAGTTGCTGCTTACAGCATGGTGAATGGCACGCTGCCTGCGGCTGACCTGAACCTGCAAAAGCCTGTCACACGAGCCATGGCTCTGGTTGATGTGACACAAGCCGGGAATGTGCAGTTAATACTGAATTCCTCGAAAGGGGTCAAGCTGTGGTTGAATGAGACGTCGGTGCCCGTATCTGAAATGACAACCCTGCTTCTCCCTTCCGGACGGAGTCAGATCACTTTCGAGATCGACCGCGATGCGCGGGGAGACACTGGTCTACGGGCAGAGTTCCTGAAAGCAGAACAGCAGCCCCAGGGCCGCTTTAAAGTGGTCGGCGGTCCCTGAGACTCGGCTGTCAGGATACAGGATCAATCCTGTTGTGCTGTCGTGCGTTTGATCCAGGCACCACAGAGATCGGGCCAGTTGGAGACCGGGTTGTCTGAAGGTCGCAGACCGTAGCCGTGCCCCCCTCTGGCAAAGAGATGCAGTTCGGCATCGACTTTGGCGTCTTTCAGGTCACGTGTGTAATTGAATGCACTGTCGACCAGGCGTCGGTCATCGAGAGTCTGGACAATGAATGCAGGCGGAGTCTGGTCGGTCACTTTGATCTCGGGAGCCGACTTACGCTTGTCGTCTTCCTGGTAGATGTAAGCCGGGTAGATCAGAACGGTAAAGTCGGGACGACAGCTGAGTTTATCGGCTGCATCAATGGGTTCATAATTCCGCTTCTCATAGTTGGTCGACAGGTTCGCTGCCAGGTGTCCGCCGGCGGAGAAGCCGAGTACACCAATCTGCTGCGGTTTAATGCCCCACTCCTGTGCTTTACTGCGCACGAGTCCTAACGCACGCTGGGCGTCTTTCAGGGCCTGTTCGCGCTGATTACCGGGGACCGTGTATTTGACGACCACTGCATGAATGCCGATGGAATTCAGCCATTCCGCGATTTCGGTTCCTTCCAGATCGTAAGCCAGGATGTTGTAACCACCTCCCGGAAAAATGACGACGGCGGGGGCGTTGGGTTTGGCATTTTTGGCTTTGTAAAATTCGATTGCCGGCCGGTTCACTTTGGTAATACGAATGATATTGCTGTATTTGACTTCGTCATCGCTCTGGTCCAGCAGAGGACGATCAGGCCAGACTGCGATTTGTGCATCCGGTTTGGGAGTTTCAATGGGCGCTGCAGCCAACGAGCAGAATAGAAAGGTAGACAGTAGAAAATATTTCACGGTTGAGATCTCCTGCAGGAATCAACTTCAGTTGGAATCAGATATGGACTCAGAATTCACTATCATAACGGTCCCCCATTAACGGGTGTAGCTGGGCAGATTCATTTTTCTTGTGAAATGCACGTAAGTGTTGATTTGTAAAGAAATTTCAAATACCACTTGCAATTTGAGATAATCCCGCGACACTGAACTTCAGCTGACGCCATCTGTTTCAACTGTTCATTTCACGACTCCGCTCCGTCATGAAAAAGCTAACCCGCCCCCGTCTGACCACGGTATTGCTGATTGTGATTGCCATCCTGATCGGTGGGCTCGTGGGCATCGGTACATTCACATTCGGCTACGCACAAGGTGCCTCTTATCTCAAATCCGATTCCCAGTCCTGTGCGAACTGTCATGTAATGCAGGGACACTTTGATGCCTGGCTGAAATCATCGCATGGGAAATTCGCGGGCTGCAACGATTGTCACGCACCGCACGACGGTGTTGCCTCGAAGTATTACTGCAAGGCACGGAACGGCTTTTTCCATTCGCTGGCGTTCACAACGGGTGACTTCGAAGAGAATCTGAGAATTACCGATTACAACCGACGTGTTACTGAGCAGGCCTGTCGAAACTGCCACCAGGATCTTGTGCACCAGATCGACATAAACGCGATTGGCGAATTGCAAAACGACAAGACCGAACGACTGGAATCCAATGCGTGTATTCGCTGTCACTCCAGTGTGGGGCACGATACCTGAGTCAAATCTGATTTGATATCCCGATTACGTGGAACCGTATTATGAATAAGTCTACCAGACAAATCTCACTGTCCACTCTGTTACTGGTGGCTGTTATCTCTGCAGCCCTCTGTTTTGGGGTGGTGGCATTGCTGACGAATATTTTCGAACGCAAACAGGAAGCCCGTACAACGGTCATGCGGGTGGTTGAGATCGATGATAATACCACTGATCCCGCAGTCTGGGGGAAAAACTTTCCACTGCAATACGATGATTATCTGAAAACAGCCGACATGGTGCAGACAACTTACGGCGGGAGTGAGGCGATTCCTCAGGCACCGACCGATGCCGACCCGCGCGACTTTGTTTCACGGAGTAAACTGGAACGTATTCCTCAACTGAAACAGATGTGGGCCGGGTATGCCTTTTCCAAAGATTATCGCGAAAAACGCGGACATGCCTTTATGCTGACCGATCAGCTCTATACCGAACGCCAGAAAGTCGGTCAGCCCGGGACCTGCATCCACTGCCATGCTTCCACGTACGTCCCGATGAAGGAACTCGGAGATGGGGACATCATGGCAGGTTTTGAGAAACTCAACACCATGCCCTACATGCAGGCCAAAGACCATGTAAAGCATCCCGTGGCCTGTATTGACTGTCACGAACCGGAAACGATGGCTCTGAGAATCACCCGCCCCGCGTTCATGGAAGGCATCGCCGCCTATAAAGCCTCACAGGGAATCGAAGACTATGACGTCAACCGTGACGCCACGCGGCAGGAAATGCGTTCTTATATCTGTGGACAATGTCACGTGGAATACTATTTCAAAGGGGATAAAAAACGGCTGACCTATCCCTGGGCGAAAGGTCTGACGGTCGATGCCGCTTACGAGTATTACGAAGAAGAAAACTTCAAAGACTGGACGCACGCGGAAACAGAAGCGCCGATGCTGAAAGCTCAGCATCCGGAATTCGAGCTCTGGTCACAGGGCATTCATGCGCGGGCCGGCGTCAGTTGCGCGGATTGTCATATGGCGTATAAACGGGTGGGAGCAATGAAGATCAGTGATCATCATATTCGCAGTCCGTTACTGAATGTGAATGCCTCTTGTGGCACTTGTCATAAAGCAGACGACAAAGAGATGATTGCCCGCACTGAAATGATACAGGCTCGCCATCAGAAACTGGTGGAAGTTGCTCTGGACAGTGTGATCGATCTGGTGAATGACATTAACGCTGCGAAGAAGAAAGGAATCTCTGCTGAGAAGCTCAAGGAAGCGCAACAGTGGCAACGCAAAGCCACCTTCTACGTCGACTATGTCGAAGCCGAAAACTCCTCCGGTTTCCATGCAGGCCAGGAGGCAGCCCGGATTCTGGGCGAGTCGATCAACTACTCCCGCAAAGGACAGAATGTGCTGCATCAGGCCGCACAAGACTGAATCACATTTCTAAATCTTATTTATCAAAATCGCACAACGCATGTTGATTGGCTGATATGTGCCGGGTACCATCGAAGGTATCTATCACTCCGCGATCAGCCCCAGCTCAGATCGCACCAGCCCTCACCTGATACCAGGAAACGATCAGCATGTATCGACTCTCGCTCTGCCTCGTGCTTGTTTTCATGCTTTCTCCACTGGCTGCCGCTGGTGAATCCGCAACTCAGAAGACTCTGGAATGGAAGGCAGGGGCCGCTTCCGCGAAGATCACGCCTGACAAACCTTTAAAGATGGCGGGCTATGCGGGACGGAAAGAACCGGCAGAAGGCACCGAACAGGATCTGTATGCGAAAGCCCTCGCGGTAGAGGATCAGCAGGGAAATCGGGTGGTCTTTCTGACACTCGACCTGATCGGTGTGATCGATCGTCTGAGAAGTGATGTGACCAGCCAGGTGCAGGATAAATATAAACTCGATCCTGCAGCGCTGCTTATGAATGCTTCACATACGCATTGCGGTCCGGCCTACGGCCGCGATGACGCCCAGGAATATTATGACCAGCTATCAACAACACTGGTAAAAACCATTGGACAGGCGATTGAAAACCTGCAACCGGCACAACTCAGCTGGTCTGCGGCCCGCTGTTCTGTTGCTATGAACCGCCGCACGCCAACCGCGACCGGATATCGTAATCATCCCAATCCCGATGGACGCGTGGATCATCAGGTCCCCGTTCTGCGGGTCGATGATGCTGAGGGGAACCTGAAAGCAGTCATGTTCGGTTACGCCTGTCACAATACGACGATGGGCTTCCGCAAATGGCTGGGAGACTATGCCGGTTTCGCACAGGAATATTTTGAGAAAGATCACCCCGGTGTTACAGCCCTGTTTATGATGGGCTGTGGCGGTGACCAGAATCCATATCCCCGTAGCGAGCTGCACTATGCTCAGAAACATGGACGCTCACTGGCAACCGCGGTCGAGGCTGCCCTGGAGGTCAACCAGCGGAGTCTGCTGCATCAGCACAAGTTGCATGGTCCGCTGAAAGCCGCCTACGGCACTGTCGAACTGGAGTACCTGCCCGAGAAGAAGCGGGAGCCCTGGGATTACCCGGTGCAGGTGATACAGTTTGGGAAGGATCTGACGCTGGTGGCTTTGGGTACGGAGGTCGTCATCGATTATGCCCTGCGTATCAAACAGGAACTGTATGAGGAAGAGGGTCCCGCGGTCTGGGTCGCCGGTTATTCGAACGTCTATTCCGGTTACATTCCCAGTAAACGAGTGCTGCTGGAGGGGGGCTACGAAGCGAGTCGTCCCTATAAACCCGATGTGGAAGAACGCATCATCGGAAAGGTACTCGAACTCAACGAAAGCCTGTCAACCCAGGAATCAAAGTAAACCGACATCAGTCAATTCCTTCGGGAGAGAACTGCATGTACCCAGCCTGCAGAACAATTTCACAGAGAGTCACGACGCTCAGTCTGATTCTGTTGTCGCTGACCGTCACCAGTGTTGTGAAGGCCGAGAAGCCTACTCCCGGTCTGGAACTGTTCGAGAATAAAATCCGACCGGTGCTGATTGAGCATTGTTACGAATGTCATTCTGCAGCAACCACAGACATCAAAGGGGGACTGCGAGTTGACAGTCGTGAGGCGATTCGCAGTGGGGGAGAATCAGGCGCTGCGGTGGTTCCGCATCAGACCGGGCAAAGCCTGTTGCTCGATGCGCTCCGACATGAATCATTTGAGATGCCGCCGGGCAAGAAGCTGCCTGGGGAGGTCATTGCCGACTTTGTCAAGTGGGTGGAGCTGGGAGCACCGGACTCCCGCGATCAACCGCCGAGCGTCGATGAGGCCGCCTCGCTCTCCTGGAAAGCGATCTTCGAAAAACGACGTCAGTGGTGGAGTCTGCAACCACTGCAGAAGGTTACGCCTCCCGTCGTGGCGGGCAATGACTGGTCTGAACGGCCCTTAGATCGTTTTCTGTTAGAGAAGTTGCAGCAGTCACATTTACAACCTGCCAAAACTGCGAGTCCGCGAACTCTCATCAGGCGACTTTCGTTCGTATTAACGGGACTGCCTCCCACACCTGAAGAAGTCGAGGCGTTCGTCTCAGCAGCAAAACAGGATCGTCAGGCTGCCTACGAGGGACTGGTAGACCGGCTGCTGGCTTTGCCTCATTATGGGGAGCGATTTGCCCGGCACTGGATGGACGTCGTGCGATACACGGACACTTACGGTTACGAATGGGATAACCCGGCCAAGGGTTCCTGGGAGTATCGCGATTATCTGATTCGCGCATTCAACCAGGATGTGGGCTATGATCAACTGGTGCGTGAGCAGATTGCGGGCGACCTGTTATCGGAACCACGGATTAATCGGCAGATCGGATTTCAAGAAAGCCTGATCGGCCCGATGTTCTACCATATGGGCGAACATCGCCACGGCGACAGCATCAATTTTAACGGCATTCACCAGGAGATGGTCAACAATAAGATTGACGCCTTCTCAAAAGCGTTTCTGGCGAGTACTGTTGCCTGCGCCCGCTGTCACGATCATAAGCTGGACGCCATTTCCCAACGCGACTACTACGCGATGGCAGCAGTCTTCATGACTCCCCGCTGGACATCACGCGTGATTGATGCCCCGGGTAAACAGGATGTACTGATCGGGCAGTTACATACACTTCGAAATGAAATCCAACAGGATTTAAAACAGGTCTGGAGTCAGCAGGCCGAGCAGTTCACCTCGGAGCTGGCGACAGCCCTCAATCCCTCTGCTGAGGACTACCGTTCCCGTATCTGGCGCGAAGCACTCGGATTGACTACAGAAAAAGAACAGAAGTCCGTCAAATTAAAAACAGGGGACATCGCCTGGCCGGCTAATCAACTGTTGAAATTCTCCACGCCAGCTGAAATCAAAACAAACTGGGAACAACTGCAGGCAGCCTGGCGCACTGCCAGTGAAACACATCGCCAACAGAACAAAGAACGCTTTAAGGTACTGACTGACTTCTCAAAACCTGGTTTTCCTGAAGGCTGGCAGGTCGAAGGAGACGGCATTCGTTTTGGATATGTCACGGAAGGGACACCTTTAGTCTCCTTGGAGGGAGAGCAACTGATCCAGCAACTGCTGCCCCGGGGATATCACACACATGCACTCTCCTCCAAATTACCGGGGGCGATCCGACCACCGTCTGAGCGAGAGCTGCCGGGAGAGATAGTCAGCCTGAATGTGGCTGGCGGTGAGTGGAGCGGTTTTCTCCGCACACCGGACAATGCATTTCAAACTGAGAATGTGATCTTTTTTGATCGAAGCGAGCCAGCCTGGCAGACCTTTGCTGATCGTCCGCTGGTGAATGGGATTCAGCGGATGATGTTTGAAATCGCAACCAGCGATCTGAATCCCGATTTTCCACCCCGGACAGGAAAAACCCGGGCCGGCGGCAAGCTGCTGCCTGCGGAGGATTTTGGTTTTGATAAACGGAGCTGGTTCAGTGTGACGGAAATTGTCAGCCATGACCAACCGGGAACACCCGCGGATGAGCAGGCTCACTTCGCTACACTATATGATCAGACCGTTCCAAAAAATCAGTTTGAGGCCAGCCAGCGGATCGCAGTCTGGTTGACCGGAAGCGTGAAACGCTGGTGTCAGGATCAACCGAATGATGGTGACGTCACGTTGATCAACTGGCTGCTGAAAAACCGACTGCTGGATAATCATGTTGACATGAGTTCGCGTCTCAAGCAACTGGTCACTGAGTACCGCCACATCGAGTCGCAAATCCAGTTTGCTCACACCGCGAACAGTATGGATGAACGTGGTTTGACCGAATTTTCGTATCCACTCAATATCCGGGGGAATGTTGATGATCCCGGAAAACTGATTCCGCCTGACTTTCTGGAAGTCTTTGCCGGACGACATCAGGTTCCTCAGAGCCCGGGCAGTGGTCGACTGGAACTGGCAGAGTACCTGGTCAGTCCGGAACATCCTCTGACCGCACGAGTCTATGTGAACCGGGTCTGGCAGTGGGTTTTTGGAGAGGGACTTGTACGAACCCCCAATGACTTCGGGCACCTGGGTGAGCAACCCATGCATCCGGAACTGCTGGACTATCTGGCGCAGGAATTCATGGCAGATGGCTGGTCAACCAGACGCCTGGTACGCAGGCTGGTGCTGACACGAGCGTTTCAACAGTCGGGAACCGTGTCTGAACAGTCTAAAGACATCGATGCAGACAACCATTTATGGCATCACTACCCGACCCGTCGACTAGAGGCTGAGGCGATTCGCGATTCGCTGCTGACGGTATCAGGCAGTCTGGACCGACGGTTGTATGGTCGGCCGATTGAAGTGCCCCGATCAAAACCCGATCCTGCGAAACGACTGTTCGATGGCCACCTGGATGGTGCAGGGCGGCGCTCGATTTATCTGCGGATGTCGATCATGGATCCTCCCCGGTTTCTGGTTGGCTTTAATTTACCGGATTTAAAACTCCCCACCGGCAAACGAGATGTCACTAATGTCCCTAACCAGGCCTTGATTCTGATGAACGATCCGTTTGTCATCAGTCAGGCAGAGGAATGGTCGAAGCGTCTGATTACGGATTCAAGTGAAACAGTGGAACAACGGTTACAGCAGATGTTTCTGACTGCCTATGGACGCCATCCCGAAGCGAGTGAAGTCAAACGCTGGACAGCGTTGATTGAAGAACTGGGAGGGACGCGTGAGCAGAGCGGGTTGCTGCAGAATCCCGAAGTCTGGCGGCATGTGGCTCACGCCATGTTTAATACCAAAGAATTTATTTATTACCGGTAACTGATATGCAGAGCTCATCATTCAGCAACAGTCGCTGCCCCGGGGCATTGCCCGTCAATTCCCGCCGTGGCTTCCTCAAGCAGACGAGTGCCGGCTTTGGCTGGTTGGCGCTGGCGGGTCTGCTGGGTGAGCAGAGTCGATTGCAGGCAGCACCGCAATCAACGCCGCCCCACCATACGCCGCGTGTCAAAAATGTCATCTTTTGTTTCATGGATGGCGGGCCCAGTCACGTGGATACATTCGATCCCAAGCCGGCATTAAAAACGCATGAAGGGAAACCAATCGGGGCAGGGGCCGTTTCCAAGCGATCTCAATCGAGTGCTGGTCGGGTCTGGCTGGGAAGTCCCTGGAAATTCCGACAACGGGGTGAGAGCGGTCTCTGGGTCAGCGATCTGTTTCCGCAGCTGGCTCAAGTGGCTGACGAACTATGTGTTGTACGTTCCATGGTGGGAGAACTGCCCTTACATGGTCAACAGAATCTGTTGTTGCACACGGGGCGGATCATCGGACAGGCACCGAGCATGGGGGCCTGGGTTTCTTATGGACTGGGTACCGAGAACCAAAATCTTCCCGCCTACGTCGTGTTGAATAACGACTGGGTACCGAATGGAGGCCTGGAAAACTTTGGCAGTTCGTTTCTCCCCGCTACACATCAGGCAACGCAGTTACGTGCGAAAGGCGTCCCCGTGGATAACATCCGGCCCGGTGATTCACTATCGCTGCAACAGCGCAAGCTGGAACTGCTGGCTGCACAGGACCAGATCTTTGCGGACAAAGCCTCTGCAGCTTCACCCATTGAGAGTGCGATCGCCAACTACGAAACCGCGTTTCGGATGCAGACCCTGATTCCCGAAGTCTCCGACATCAGTCAGGAGCCTGCTTACATCCAGCGCGAGTATGGCGTTGATTCGACCGACGAACATCAGCACTACTACGCAACCCAGGCACTGCGGGCCCGGCGGCTTGTCGAAGCGGGAGTCCGATTTGTGGAGATCACGTGTCCCAGTTTCGACAGCAATAACAGTCCCTGGGATCAGCATGGGCAGCTCAAGAAAAACCATGAGAAGAATGCGCGGATTACAGAACAGTCCGTGGCGGCGCTGATTGTCGATCTGAAACGACGTGGTCTACTCGATGAAACGCTGGTTGTCTGGGCAGGTGAAATGGGACGGACTCCCCATACGCCGAAAGTCACACCTACCTGTGGTCGCGACCATCATGTCAACGGTTACAGTCTGTTTCTGGCCGGTGGTGGCTTTAAACCGGGAATCACATTCGGAGAGACCGACGAATTCGGGAATGCGGTCGTCGAACACCCACTGTCGATTCATGACATCCATGCGACGATTCTGCATCAACTGGGACTGGATCATGAAGCACTGACGTTTCGACATGGGGGCCGTGACCACCGTTTGACCGATGTGCACGGACATGTAATCCAGGAGATATTGAGTTAAAGTAGCGATCCATGAAGTTCCAGTTAAATGTCAGATTCGAATCTGTTTTCAATGACTCTTGAGTTGCCGGGCCCCTCTCAGAGACTTTAAAATCAGTGTATCCATCCCGGAAGGCCGTCCACGGTAAATCCACCGTCGCATCTGCCGTTCCCATAACGCGTGCTCAACGCAGACACATTCAAATAAATCCCACCCGCCAGTTCCACTGAAACAGGTATATTACATATGTTTGATTACAAACGGCTTAATGAAGCAGTTAAAGCAGAGAACGGTATCAGCCGTCGTCTCTTTCTTTCCTATGGTGCAGCGCTGTCGACTCTTCCTTTACTGGGTCGGGCCAGTTGGGCGAATCCCTCTCCCGTTTTCCAGAAAGATCCATTCACGCTGGGTGTCGCTTCCGGCGACCCGGACTCGACCAGTGTGATTTTATGGACCCGCCTCGCTCCCGAACCACTGCAGCCCCACGGCGGGTTAGGTCCCCAGCCGATTGAAGTCAATTGGGAACTGGCGGAAGACGAAGGCTTTCAGAAGCTGGTAGCATCAGGTACAGCCTAGGCAACTCCACAGCTCGGGCATTCCGTGCACGTGGAAGCGAAAGGCCTGAAACCCGATCACTGGTACTGGTATCGTTTCCGGGCAGGCGATGCCGTCAGTCCTGTGGGACGCACGCGGACAATGCCTGAAACCACCGCGATGCCGGACCAACTGAAATTTGCATTCGCCAGCTGTCAGAACTATGAACAGGGACTGTTTACCGCCTACGAACAGATGGCCCAGGACGACCTCGACCTGGTCTTCCACCTGGGCGATTACATCTACGAATATCAGTCTGGCAGAAACGGCAAGATCCGCACACACTTTGGTCCCGAGATCGAATCACTGGGCGACTACCGAATTCGCCACTCCCAGTACCGCGCCGATCCATTGCTGCACAACATGCATGCAAAATGTCCCTGGTTTGTAACCTGGGATGACCATGAATTTGATAATAACTGTGCCGCTGATGTTTCCGAAGAACTGGATGCCGACCCGATTGACTATCTGCTCAGACGGGCCAACGCTTACCAGGCATACTACGAAATGATGCCGCTGAGACCTGGTTGCCTGCCTCAGGGACCGCATATGCAGCTCTATCGCCAGGGTGGTTTTGGACGACTGGCAGATTTCTTTGTGCTGGATACGCGCCAGTATCGTTCCGATCAGCCGAATGGGGATAAAAAATCTCCGTTGAATCAATCAGCTATGGCACGCAGTAACTCACTGCTGGGTGGTCCACAGCGGAACTGGCTGCAGTCCCAGTTGATCAGCTCAAATGCGACCTGGAACGTTCTGGCCCAGCAGGTGATGATGGGCATGGTGAGTTTCTCTTCGAAAAACGAAGAGCGGGTCTATTCCATGGACCAGTGGCCCGGCAGTGCCTATGAACGGATGCAGTTGCTGCAATTCATGGCTGATCGCCGCGTCCCCAATCCGGTAGTGTTAACAGGTGACATTCATTCCAACTGGGTGAATAATCTGCGCGTGGATGACCGCAAGCCGGAATCACCTGTCGTGGCGACCGAATTTGTTGGAACCTCTATCAGCAGTGGTGGGAACGGTGTAGAGAAACGAAAAGGGCACGCTGACATTCTCTCACACAACCCCTGTGTGCAGTTCCAGAACTCCGAACGCGGCTATGTCCGCTGCACAGTGACTCCTAAAGACTGGACCAGCGAGTACATGGTTGTGGATGATGTTACCCGTCCCGGGGGACATGTCACTCCGCGGGCTGCATTCGTCGTCGAAGCGGGTACTCCGGGAGCACAACCGACTTAAGACCACAATCCACATGCTGACATTCGACTGAGATCAGAGCACCGAAGGAGGCTCGGTCTCAGTCGGCGTCTGCTGTGTAATCCAGTGCAGAAGCGTTTTCGCGAGCACTTTGCTGTTGACTGGTTTACTGAGGTAATCATCGCAACCTGCGTCGAGGCACTTCTGTCGATCTTCGGCCATGGCGTGCGCGGTGAGTGCTACGATGGGTAGCCCTGCGCCTGCAGCACGAAGCGTGCTGGCCAGAGTGTATCCATCCATTTCAGGCATCTGCATGTCTGTCAGCAGAAGCTGGAAAGGTTGTCCTGCCTGTTCTGCTTCCTGGAACTTGCGCAATGCAATCGCTCCGTTGTCGGCGACATCGACTTCGGCCCCTTTCTTCTTGAGCAGGAAGGAAATCAGTCGCTGATTGTCGGGACCATCTTCAGCGAGCAGAATACGAGTACCTGCAGGAAGAGAGTGTATTGCGGGTGACGTTTGATGCTCAGTCTGTTCGGGGTCGTCCTGCAAACGACTGGTGATATATCTGGTTTCGGCGACGGTCTCTATGGGAAGTAGCAGTCGAAAACAGGTTCCGGTGCCTTCCTCAGTCCAGACGAGCGAGACCTCTCCGTTCATCAGTCGGGCCAGTTTCCGTGAAATCACCAGCCCCAGTCCTGTTCCTCCATGCTGGCGAGTGACCGAGGTATCGGCCTGGGAAAAGGCGTTGAAAATTTTCTCTGCCTGTGCGGAGGACATGCCGGGGCCGGTATCCCGGATATCAAATTGCAGAAACGCTGTCTCGCCCTGCTGAGACAGTTCTACAATGAGTTGAATCTGTCCCTGCTCGGTAAATTTGACAGCATTACCGACCAGATTCATCAGGATCTGACGCAGTCGGGTGGGATCGCTTTTAATGAGATCGGGAATTGGATTCTGAATCCGTGTCACCATCTCAACTCCCTTTTCCGTTGCCGGGGGACGCAACAAGCTCTCGATATGGTCCAGAATATGGAACACCTGGGTCGTTGTGTAATCGAGCTGCACTTTCTGGGCTTCAATCTTGGAGAGATCCAGAATGTCGTTGATGACCGTCAGCAGATGATTGCCCGCCTCCTGGATGGTATTCACTGCCTGATCCCGTTTTCGCGGTGACGTTGAAAATTCAGAATCATTTTTCAGCAGGTCGGCATATCCCAGAATCGCAGTCAGCGGCGTGCGAATTTCGTGACTCATGTTTGCCAGGAATTCACTTTTACTTTGAGAAGCCGCCAGCGCTGCTTCCTGTGCCTGTTTGAGTTCGGTGATGTCATTACGAATCGCGAGATAGCCTGTGGGAGTTCCTTCCCCGTCTTTCATCGTCGCGATTGTCGTATCGACCCAGTAGGGTTCACCATTTTTACGCCGATTACAGATTTCCCCCTGCCACATCCCTTCTGAAGCAATGGTGCGAAACACCTCTTTCCAGAATTCCCGAGAATGCGTGCCGGAATTGACGATGCTGTGAGTCTGCCCGATCGTTTCCGCTTCGGTATATCCACTGACTTTACAGAACATTTCATTCACATGACGGATAGTACCATTCAAATCGGTTTCGGCCACAATCGCATGCTGATCCAGCACTTTCAGACAGAGTTCCAACCGCACAGTTGCTTCTCTGAGAGACTTCTCCAAAGCAATACGATCGGAAATATCTACGAGCACATTGACCGCACCAGTGAGTTCCCCCTCGAAATTGAATAGCGGGCTGACATGTGCGAGTGCGGTCTTGCGACTCCCGTCCTCGGACTCAACTACGATCTCACCCCCGTGAAGAGTTTTCCCAGTTTCCAGAGCAAGCGCCATCCAGCATTTCTCATGCGGAATCGGACTTCCATCAGTGCCGAATAATCTGAACGAACCACAGAAACGGTCCTCCGGATTTTCGATCTTTGGTTCCCGACCCCAGAATTCGGCTGCTGCCTGATTGTAATAGGTAATCAGTCCCTCGGTATCACAGGTGTATGCAGCGACCGGCAGGGCATCAATCAGGCGGCGGATCTTCTCCCGGCTGTCCAGCAGTTCCTGTTCTGCCTGTTTGCGCTCGGTAATATCATTTTCGATGGCCATGAAACCGGTCAGTTTACCATCGGCGTCCAGGATCGGATCAACCTTGAGATGAACCCAGTATTCTGCTCCTGACTTGTGATAGTTAATCACTTCTGTTTCGAAACTCTCTCCCTCGCGAATCTTTCGCGACATGTACTCGATGACCTGGGGATCGGTTTTCTCTCCCTGAAGCATGCCCCCCGGTCTCTGGCCCATGACCTCTTCGAGACCATAGCCTGTGATCCGCGTAAACCTGTCATTGACCCATTCCACACGCCCCTGGGCATCCGTGATCACGACACCATTCGTCGACTTACTGACTGCCGTTGCCAGTCGCGACAGTTGTTTTTCGTTCTGTTTCTGCAGAGTGACGTCGATGCCGACTCCAAGGAAGCCTTCGATCTGCTGATACTGATCGCGAATCGCTGTCACCGTCAGTTCAACGGTTCGATGGCTGCCGTCTTTACAGACATAGGTCCATTCACGCTTGTCAGAATCTCCCTGTTGCGCCAGTGCGATAAAGGTTTCAAAATTTTCAATCTTACGTCCGAGTGCAGTAGTCAATTCCCGGGCATGTTCTTCAATTTCTTCTGCAAGATGAAAAGATTCGGGAGTCTGAATGCCAATCATTTCCCTGGCTGAATACCCCAGCAACTGCTCGGCTCCGGGACTGAAAAGCGTGATAATCCCCTTGGGGTCGGTGGCAATGATGGAGACTTCCGTAGCCGCCCGGATGACGCCATCCAGATGCGCACGCGAAGTGTATTCGTCATACTGGAGGAGTAGAAAATCCGCTTCGCGCTGCTTTTCTTCGGTAATATCCTGAAAAGCCCCCACCAGGCGTACGGGGTTCCCCTGTTCGTATTCCAGTTCCCCCTGAGCTCTCACCCAGATATGTCGCCCTTTCGCTGTAATGAAGGGGAGCTTGAGATCCCAGGACTGCCCGGTTTCGATCGATCGTTCCAGCGCATTTTGCAAAACGGGACGTGCCTCAGGTGCATAAAAGCTGTACGCAGTCTCGATGGAAGGACGATATCCGGGCTCGACTTCATGGATCGCATACGTCTCCTGAGTCCAAAACAGTTCCCGCGTTTCGAGATCCAGGTGCCAACCGCCGATCCTGGCAACTTCACCAACACGCGATAACAGTTTTTCACTCTGGTTGAGTTGTAACTTCGTCAGCTGATAATCATGAATGTCCTCGACGGTCCCAATCAGTGTCCGCTGCTCCTCCCGTTCTCCGTTCAAGGCCTGAGCCTGAATTCGCACCCAGCGGGAGAACCCCAGCTGATTCCGGGTGCGAACTTTCAGATCGATTGGTTTACCTTCCTGTAAATGTCTCTCGATCGCTGATTCCCAGGATTCTCTGTTTCCCGCCCCTAGATGATTGAGAAATACTTCATACTGAGCGAGGGGGAACTCTGACTCTGCGGTGTAGCCAAACACGCGCCAGAATGACTCCGAACACCAGAATTCATTGGTCTGCTTTGTCCAGGACCAGGTTTCATGAAATGAAGCCGAGATGGACGCAGCCAGTTGGGATTGATTACTTTTCAGATTCTGTGTGCGTAAATCGAGATCCGTTTCTCTCTGGTCCAGGCTGTCCTGTCGCTTTCGGACACAGGTCAACAGATAGAAACTGGCTGCATAGGCTGTGACTGGCAATACCAGCCAGAAAAACCAGTGATGGGAAACAGAAGCCGCATGGCCTGTCTGCCCCTGGTCAGCATCAGGTAAGACAGACTGAAACTCCACCAGCAGGGGCATCAGTTTCTGCTCGCTGGTGAGAACCAGAGGCAACATGGCCTCGGGACTCTGTTGTCCTGATAATACTTTAAGAACATCTGATGTAATCTGTTCAAAGAGCGGGGTAATTTGGCTATCAAGCTTCGCGGCAGCGGGAGCAGAGTCTTTGAACGTCTGACTGAGCTGATGGTGCTGTGTATTCCACTGATTTAATAATTCGTCCAGTCTCTGATAGCTGCTGGCAGCCTGCTCCGGGTTACTCAACAACAGCAGGTGTTTGACAATTTCCGCCGTCTGAACCTGAAGTTGACTGACAGCCTGTTGCAGATGTCTCTCAGTTACGGATGCGGAAGCGGTCTGCGGCAGGAGTGACGGTTTCTGAAATAAAGACAGTACCACAATCAGTACTAAACTGGCGAGGCCTGCCTGCAGGTAAGGTGAATGAGCAACTTTTTTCCACCCGGAATACTCAACATGGACATAGTCCGCGTCATCGATACCTGAATCAGAACGAAAAATAGGCATGGCAGAAAATCAGGGAGAAACAGACGACTGACGACAGATAATTTGTCCCGTTGCAGATTTCATGGTGCAGGTTGTAAGTAATATCAAATCGCAACGCGGATACCTACCACATACTTTCGTCTTTGAACTTAAGCGGAGACGACAAAAACAGAAAACATGAAACCCATGACAGTTATGTCTGCTGATAGGATTCTGTTGAATTTTTCTGCTGCCACAGTTTCTCAGCAATCTGCCTGAGGAATTCCCCTGCAATTTCTACTAAAGACCAGATTTTGCTCCTGCGCTTCAGGTTTTGTGATTCATCGAATTTTCATTGGTATTATTAAATGATCTGTCTAGAATAAGACATACCTGTACATCTCATTCGAGTTCACGACAACGGGCCTGTCTTCAAGATTGATTTTCAAGATCAGTTCTGCGAACTTGCACTTGAGGCATTTACCAATCTCATTCATCTCAGGGAGAATCCGCCATGAAGAGTTTATGCCGCTGGGGATCAATGGCTTTATTGATCTGTGCCACGCTGGTGACTCAAACTTTTGCCCAGCAGAACAGTTCAACCAGGAAAAAGCCGAATATTCTGGTCATTTTCGGGGACGACATCGGTCAGACCAATGTTTCCGCCTACACGATGGGACTGGTGGGTTACCGCACGCCCAACATCGATCGAATCGCCCGGGAAGGGGTGATCTTTACCGACTATTATGCCGAGCAGAGCTGTACGGCAGGACGCTCGACGTTCATTACCGGGCAGTGCAGTTACCGGACCGGCCTGTCGAAAGTGGGCCTGCCTGGTGCGGACCTGGGGCTGCGTCCTGAAGATCCGACCCTGGCGGAATTGTTGAAGCCACTGGGCTATGCGACCGGGCAGTTCGGGAAAAACCACCTGGGGGACAAGGATGAATTCCTGCCGACGAATCATGGATTCGATGAGTTTTTAGGTAACCTCTATCACCTGAATGCAGAGGAAGAACCCGAAAACCGCAACTATCCGCGGGATCCGGAATTCCGCAAGAAATTTGGTCCGCGGGGTGTGATCAAATCCAGTGCGGACGGCAAAATTGAGGACACCGGCCCCCTGACGAAAAAGCGAATGGAAACAGTAGATGAAGAAACTTCCACTGCCGCCATCGATTTCATCGAACGCCAGGTCAAAGCAGAAAAGCCTTTCTTCTGCTGGTGGAATTCAACCCGGATGCATTACCGGACTCACGTTAAGGCAGAAAATCGTGATCAGCCGGGTCTGACCTCACGGACGGAATATGCAGACGGAATGATTGAGCACGACAACCAGGTAGGAAATCTGCTCAAGAAGCTGGACGAACTGGGGATTACAGACAATACGATCGTGATCTACACAACCGACAACGGGCCGCATAAAAACTCCTGGCCCGATGCGGGACTGAGCCCCTTCCGCAATGAGAAGAACTCGAACTGGGAAGGTGCTTTCCGGGTGCCTTGCGTGATGCGCTGGCCCGGCAAAATCAAAGCTGGCTCTGTCTCCAATGAGATTGTCAGTGGGATGGACTGGCTGCCGACTCTGATGGCGGCTGCCGGTGAGAGCAATATCAAAGAGGAACTACTGAAAGGTCATCGTGCAGGGAATAAGACCTACAAGGTTCATCTGGACGGGTACAATATCCTGCCCTACCTGACGGGTAAAGAAAAAGAGTCGCCAAGAAATTCGTTTTTCTACTTCAATGATGACAGCCAGCTGGTAGGCCTGCGATTCGAGAACTGGAAAATGGTCTTCCTGGAACAGCGTGCCCGGGGGACGCTTAAAGTCTGGTCTGAGCCTTTCACGCCACTGCGCGTTCCCAAGATTTTCGATCTACGGGCTGATCCTTATGAACAGGCCGATATCACATCGAATACGTACTATGACTGGTTGATGGACCATGCTTTCCTGCTCGTTCCGGCTCAGCAATACGCGGCCAATTTCCTGGAAACGTTCAAGGATTTTCCACCGCGTCAAAAGCCTTCCACATTCAACCTGGATGAAGTGACGAGAAAGCTGCAGGAAGGGACTGGCGGGGCCCAATAAAGCTCGCGTTTCTTACTGTGGAGTTTATAATCAAAGCGGAGCGGCCGATTGGATCGCTCCGCTTTGTTTTCTTCGCCAGCGAGTAGCATCCAGGATGCTGCCAGACTCTGATTGAAGGAACGTGCATGAATCCGCGTGAATCGATTCTGCAAATTTCAACAGCGATGAATGCCGCTATTCTGGGGCAGGAACCTGTCGTGGAAAGGCTGCTGATTGCTCTTCTGGCGGACGGCCATGTGTTGTTGGAAGGCTTACCCGGCACAGCGAAAACGCGATCAATCAAAACGCTGTCGAGTCTCATCGAAAGCCATTTCAGTCGTGTGCAGTTTACCCCGGACCTGCTGCCTTCGGATGTGACGGGCTCGGAAATCTACCGCGAACAGAACGCGACGTTCGAGTTTCAGCAGGGCCCGGTGTTCGGAAACCTGGTCCTGGCGGATGAGATCAATCGTGCCCCGGCGAAAGTGCAGTCCTCACTCTTGGAAGCGATGGAGGAACGCCAGGTCACGGTGGCGGGCAAGACACATCGACTACCGAATCTGTTTCTGGTGCTGGCGACCCAAAACCCAATCGAACAGGAAGGGACTTACCCGCTGCCCGAGGCACAGATGGACCGGTTTCTGCTCTATGTGAATGTGGATTATCCCATCGGTGAGAATGAGCTGGCCATCATGCGGCTGGTACGTCAGGAAAAAGCGGCGGCAGTAAAAAAGTTACCGGTTCCCATTTCGCAGGACGTGATCTTCGAGGCGCGGAAGCAGATTTTTGAGATCCACGTGGCGGAAGCGGCAGAACAGTATATCGTCGATCTGGTACTGGCCACGCGCAACCCGGAGCGACGGGAGGGGAAACTGGCCAGCTGGATTCGCCTGGGGGCCAGTCCGCGGGGAACGATTGCCCTGGATGCGGCTGCACGGGCACATGCCTGGCTGAACAACCAGGACTTTGTCTCGCCGGACAACATCCGTGCGGTTGCACCGGCATGCCTGGCACATCGGGTACATCTGAGCTACGAAGCCGAGGCGGAGGGAGTCTCCCGGACTGATGTGATTGAAGAACTTCTGAAAACGGTCGTTGCCGTCTGAGGTCAGCCGATGAGTGCTGCTGTTTCGATTACGCTCGAAAAACTGATTCTAATGAAGGCCGAAGCGCGCGGCTTTTCGCTGCTGCCACGGCAGCCGGTCACTTCGTTGCTGGCGGGGCGACATGCTTCGCGTCTGCGGGGGCGGGGGCTGACGTTCGAGGAGCTGCGGCACTATCACGAAGGAGACGACGTCCGTTCGATCGACTGGAGGGCGACGGCTCGACTTCGTTCGCCACACGTGCGGGTCTTCAGTGAAGAGCGGGAACGGCCGGTGCTGTTTGTAGTGGATCAGCGGCTACCCATGTTTTTCGGATCGCGGCGGGCGATGAAATCGGTCGTGGCGGCAGAACTGGCGGCCCTAGGGGCCTGGCGTTCTCTCGAAGTGGGAGACCGCGTCGGGGGGCTGGTATTCAACGAAAGCGAAGTCGTGGAGATCCGACCGCACCGCAGCCGGACACGTGTGCTGCGGCTGTTTCATGAGATCGTCAACATGAACCAGCGGCTGGCTTCCGACCAGCGTGCGGAAGGAAGCGTCACGTTAAACGACGCGCTGGAGAAGGCCCTGCATCTGGCGACACATGACTACCTCGTGGTCCTGATCAGTGACCTGGATGGTGCGGATGCGGAAACGCGTCGGCTTTCGACTTTGATTTCCACCCGCAATGATATGCTGGTGGCCGCCGTTTATGATCCGCTGGGGGCGACGCTGTCCGGGGCACCGGGCATGCTGGCAGCCGATCGGGGGGAGCTGTGGGAAATTCCCAGTCACGCTGCCTTTACAGACCAGTTTCGACAGGCCTTCCAGGACCGTGTGGATGAATGGCAGAAAATATTTCGTAATCTGAAGGTGCCCGTGATGCCTGTTTCTACGTCACTGCCGGCAGGCCAACAGGTGCTTTCTCTGCTGGGACACAGGGCGCGACCCTCATGAAAAACGACGCAACCAGCCTGGACCGGATGCATGACATTGTGCTGCCGGATGCAATTCCCTGGTGGCCACCGGCGCCCGGCTGGTACGTGGTGCTAGCAGCACTGGCAGGGCTGGTGCTGTATCTGTCGTACCGGGGTTGGCGACACTGGGAGGCGAATCGCTATCGTCGTCAGGCACTGCGGGAACTGGAACAGGTACATTCGATATTAGAAGTATCGGAACTGTTAAGACGCACGGCGCTGATGCTGGTTCCTCGCGCGGAAGTCGCAGCGCAGACCGGAGCCGCCTGGCCCGGGTGGCTGGCGGCGCACGCACCTGTCGCGATGGACGAGCAGATTTCCTGGCAATTGACGGTGGGCGTTTACGATGGTTCACCGGGTGAGATAGAGGGACTGAAACAGTACGCCGCCAGCTGGATTCAACAACATCGATTTCCCGAACTGCAGCAGAGGGAATCAAGATAAAACATGTTTGCCTTTGCTTATCCCTGGATCTTCGCTTTACTGCCGGTGCCCTGGCTGGTGAGATATTTTCTCCCGGCCCGGGAATCGAGTGGGGTCGCGGTGCGGGTTCCCTTTGGGGAGCGACTGACGGCTGTGATGCGGAACCAGGCGCCCGTGACTACTGCGGTCAGGCAGTCACGCCAACTGCTGGTGCCGGCGCTGATCTGGGGGCTGGTACTGTGTGGACTGGCACGTCCGCAATGGATCGAGCCGCCTGTGGTGAAAGAGGAGCCGACCCGCGATCTGCTGCTGCTGGTCGATCTGTCGAGTTCGATGGACGAGAAGGATTTCGTCAACCCGGCCGGTAAGGCGATCACACGGCTGGAAGCAGTGAAAGAGGTGCTCGGTGATTTCCTGGTTCGCAGGAAGGGGGACCGGGTGGGACTGGTGGTGTTTGGCTCCGCCCCCTATCTGCAGGCGCCCTTTTCGACTGATCTTTCGCTGGTGCGGACACTGCTCGATGAATGCCAGGTGGGGATGGCGGGGCCGCAGACTGCCTTTGGTGATGCGATCGGGCTGGGGGTGAACCTGTTTCAGGAGAGTAAGGTTCCCGCCAAAACCATCATTGCGCTGACGGATGGAAACGATACCAAAAGCCAGGTTCCGCCTGTCGAGGCTGCGCGGATTGCTGCCCAGCGGGAGATCCGGATTCATACCGTGGCGATAGGGGATCCGACGACCGCCGGTGAAGACAAGCTGGACACCGAGACATTGAAAGAGGTGGCCCGGGTGGCCCACGGATCTTATTTCTTTGCCGGCGACCGGAAGCAGCTGGAGCAGATTTACCAGGAACTGGACCAGATCGAAACACGAGAAGTGAAGACGATCAGTCATCGACCGCGGCGGGATCTGTATTATTATTTTCTGATGGCGGCGCTGTTCCTGTCGCTACTGGAGAAGACGCTGGTGGTCTTACGTGCCCGCAGGGAGCCCTCTATGAAACAGACGTCGGCGGAAGTGCGGGTGAACCCGGCGAGCGGTCAACTGGAGGTGGTGTCATGATGGAGGCCTTCAGCCAGTTGCATTTCATTCGACCGGGCTGGTTGTGGCTGCTGCCACTGATTGGTGGACTGTGGTGGCTCTGGCGTCGGCATACGACGCCACTGCGGGGCTGGCGCGAACAGATCGCTCCTGAACTGCTGCAGGCGATGACCGTGCGGAATTCGACACGTCAGGACTATTCGGCCCTGGTGTTACTCGCCGGTTGGTTGCTGGCGGTGATCGCGATAGCGGGGCCCACCTGGAAACAGAAACCGAATCCATTTGCCGCCGATGCGGCGCCGTTGATGATTCTGCTCAAAGCGGACAAGAGCATGGATCAGCCGGATCCGCTGCCATCAGCAATTGAGCGGGCCCGATTGAAAGTGGACGACCTGGTTCGAATCCGCCAGGGACAACCGGTGGGACTGATTGCTTACGCGGGGTCGGCGCATCTGGTGTTGCCTCCCACACGGGATACGTCGATTGTGGCCGAGATGGCGGCGCAGATCAGTTCGGGTATCATGCCTGAGCCCGGAGATCGGCTCGATCTGGCATTGGAGAAAGCGGATGAGATCCTGAAGGGGGGCGATGCGGGCGGAACGGTGCTGGTGATAGCAGACAGCGTGACAGACGATGCTGCATCACTGGTCAAAGCGGGACAGAAAAACGGTGCGTTTCCGATTCAGTTTCTAGCACTGCGCAATGATCCTTCTTTGCAACGGGCGGCTGAAGCGGTACAGGCCTCCCTGGTGGAACTGACGCCGGACGATGCTGATGTGACCGCGATCGCGAAAGCGGCCGAGCGGAAGTCAGTGGTGGGAGTGGCAGGTGAAGATCAGCGTTGGGAGGAAATGGGATACTGGCTGGTGCCTTTCCTGGCGGTGATTGTGGCGGCCGGGTTCCGTCGTGAGAAACAGTTCAACGGCAGGGAGGTCCAATGAGAGTCTCCCTGGTGTTGATCGTTGCCTTATCGTGGACGGGCTGGTGGCTGACGCCGGACCAGCGGGGGCAGCGTCTGTTTCGAGACAAACAATATCGTCAGGCGGCAGAAGTGTTTACGGATCCTGATTGGCAGGGGGCGGCCTGGTACCGGGCAGGAGAATTCGAAAAAGCGGCGCAGGCCTTTGCTCGGGGTTCGAGTCCCGAGGCGCGGTTTAATGTGGGGAACGCCTGGATGCTGCTGGGGAAATATGAGCAGGCGATTGCGGAATACGAACGGGCGTTGAAGCTGCGACCGGACTGGAAAGCGGCGGAGGAGAATCGTGCGCTGGCAAAAGCCCGGGCGAAACTGAGGGAAACCCAAGGGGGCGACCTCGGCGATCAGCAGGAAGGTGCCGACGAAGTGGTGTTCGACCTTAATAAAGAACGCGGGGGACAGGATACTCAAATTACCGGGGAGCAGGCGGCGTCGGATAACGCCGTTCAGGCGATCTGGTTGCGACGCGTGCAGACGAACCCAGCTGACTTTCTCCGCTCCAAGTTCGCATATCAGTCTGCACTGCAGCAGGAAGGAGCAGCGGAATGAGAGTCTCTTTGTTTCTGATGCTGTTACTGATGAACTCACTGACGCGGACACTGGTCGCTGCGGAAGTGGAACCGGCATCAATCCAGATCAAGGAGCAAACCTGGTGGGTGGGGCAGCAGGTTCCCTTTACGGTGCAGTTGCGGGCACCGGGTTCGTTTTCCGGGGCGGCGGTGTTTTCCCTGCCTGAGATTCCGCGGGTGGTGATTATTAAAACGGGTAGCCCGGTGGTGTCTTCCGAAGAGATAGAGGGCAAGACCTGGTTCGTGCAGACGCATGACTTTGCTCTGTTCTCGCAACAGAGTGGAACGGTGACGATCCCGGAGTCCACAGTGCGGTTCAGTCATAAAGATGGTTTTACCGGACCGGTGCACGATCAGAGTGCGCAGGTGCCCGCAGCCCAGGTGAAAATCGAGCGACCGCCGGGCAATTCTGCCCAGGACTTTCTGGTCACCACCGGCTCATTCAAACTTAAGGAACGCTGGGATCCCCAACCGGGGAGTGCCGCGCAAGGAGCCGTGTTTCAGCGGACGATTAGCCAGGAGGCGGACCAGGTAACCGGGATGGCACTGGCGCCTCCCCCTGAAGCGGTGCCTGCGGGGGTGCGGCTCTACCTGGGGCAGCCGACGGTGAGTGACAAGACGGAGCGTGGTGCTTTCATCGGAACGCGCGTGGATACCTTGACCTATCAGTTGCAGGAAGCGGGGACCTGGACCTTGCCGGCGATTCGCTACCAGTGGTGGGACCCGGAGAAGAAAGCCTTCGGCTCCCAGACGCTGCCGGCGGTGACGTTTGAAGTGCAAGGGACTGCCGTTCCTGTCACAGATGTTCCTGCAGAGGCTTCCCCGAAATCGATTTATATCAGGTTGGCAGTTCTCGGCACTTGCCTGGTTGTTATGTACTGGCAACGAAGACGAATCAGGAACGGCCTGCGCTGGATCGGACAACACTGGAATTCACCGGAGCGCGTGGCCGCGCGAAAGCTGCTGGCCGGTTGCCGGGCCAATGATCCTCATGCAACTCAAAGAGCCTGGCAGATCTGGTTGAACTGCCGGGGAGCGGATGCTTCAATCAGCCCGGAACTCAAAGCAGCGGTGCAGGAACTTCAGAGCACGTTGTATGGTGTGAATCAGTCGGCAGGCTGGCAGGGAGCGAGACTGGCGGCAGCCTTTCGCGCGAATCGGAGAACGGACAAAAAGTCTGGTCGGAAGAAACAGAGTGCGTTGCCGGCGCTGAACCCGAAATGAAGGCACATCGCGGCAATTCTGCGCCCGTCACCAAATAAAAAATGGTCGTCGCAAATCACTTATTTCTAAGTATTTACAACGACCATAGATTTGAATACGGAGAGAACGGGATTCGAACCCGTGGAACCGTTTGCACGGCTCACCGGTTTAGCAAACCGGCGCATTCGGCCACTCTGCCATCTCTCCTGACTGTACCGGCTGCTGAAAACAGAGCCGATTCAGCACTCTTTATGCTGTTTTTCCCGTGGAATGTCAACGTTTGAAGCTCTGAATATGCAGAGACTTCCGTAAATTAACATCGCGGGAAGAGGGAGTGTATCAAACCAAATTCTCAGCTGCAATAGTTTCGGCCCCCTGGAGATGCGAAAGCAGGGGATCTTGAACTGAGAAACTGGTATCCCAGCCATAATCGCGAGAACCGGTTTGGACACTCACAGGACAGCCCGGGTTCGCGCAGGGAAGCCAACTCTGAAACTGATCACAATTACACATCCTGCTGTTTAAGACCGAATGTAATTCTCCAGCGCAGTCTGCCAGTCCGGAATCTCGAACCGGGTCACCTGCTCGAGGTGGGAGCAGTCGAGGACACTAAATCGGGGGCGGTCGGCTGCGGCGTTATATTGTTCGGTGGTGATGGGCTGCGTTTCGACTTCGATCCCGGCGATCTCGAACAGGGTCCGTGCCAGTTCATACCAGGTCGTCTGTCCGCGGTTGGTCACGTGGTATAAGCCGTACTGCTCAGTCGCGATCAGTCTGGCGAGTGCTTCGGACAGATCGCGCGTGCTGGTGGGTGTGCAGTACTGATCGTTAATGATCGAAAGGGAATCGCGTTCCTGTCCCAGCCTGAGCATGGTTTCGACAAAGTTGCCATTTCCAGTTTTGCCAGCTTTTCCATACAGACCACAGGTACGAATGACATAATGCTGAGGACAGAGTGCACGGACAAAATACTCTCCTGCCAGTTTACTCAGACCATAGGCACTGACGGGGCCGGGGGCATCCTGTTCCCGGTAACCCTGCTCCCGTGACAGATCCAGCCCGAAGACATAATCGGAACTGATCTGCATCAGGGCGATCTGGTGCTGCTGACAGTAGAGGGCCAGGTTCCGGGGACCGAGTGCATTCACTGCATAAGCGACTTCCGGTTCCGATTCCGCGAGATCCACTTTGTTATAGGCGGCGGTGTTGATCACCAGTTCGGGCGCCGTCTGCGTAAGGGCATCAGCGATACTGGATGCATTTTCAATCGAAATCTGCTGATGAGTCAAACCGGAGACCTCGTGACCTTCTCCCGCCAGACGGGCAGTGAGGTCCTGTCCCAGCTGTCCCTGTGAACCAATGACTGTAATTTTCATCTTGAATCGCGTCCTTTGCTGAATCAGGCTGATGACTGGGAATCGGAGGAATTAAGCGGAGCCACAAAGTGAATCTGCCTGGCGACCTCCTGAAAACCGAGTGAAGTATAGAGATGATTGCCTACGGCGTTCTGTTCCAGTGTTTCAATTTTTGCGAGGGAGAGACCCAGCTCTCGAAAGTGTGCCAGGGCGTATTCGAGGAGCTTGCGTCCCATGCCCTGTCCGCGGCACTCCGGGACAAACGCCATGTTGGGAATGTAGCCGATGCCTGCTTCCGGATCATGCCAGGTGGAAATGTAGCCAACGATTTTGTCATCCAGTTCGGCGACAAAAATTCCTGTGGGTTCCCGATCGGCGTCCGCTGCCACGTGTCCGGCTTTGCGCCATTTCCAGTCGTGTCCCTGAATCAAACCGTATTTCTGTTCGATTCCCTGATCAATGGAGACTCCCTGAAAGGCTTCGACGGTGATTGCTTTCAGTATGTCCAGATCGGTGGGCTGATAGGGACGGATTTTCATATCTCTCGATCAAACTCATGAGGGGTTGGCGAAACTGTGAATCGTGACTGACGTCGAGTGCCCGTGTATGCTATGATGTAGCGGTGAAAATTGAAAGGTGAGTAGAAAAAACTGACTTTCCAAGTCATTTTCGACGCTAAAACCATGCGGCCCGACAGGAAATATTGAATGTCCGATACGGCGATTTATACCGCTGAGCAATTTATGGATGCCCGAATCGAGCTCCCCGATTCCGGACGCTGGACCGAACTGGACCAGGGGCAGATCATTAATCTGGATGCTCCTGATATCGAGCACGGTACGATTGTGCTCAATATCTCGAAGGTACTCTCCCGCTACCTGCATGAGCGGCGGGAAGGGTCCGCGACTTTCGAACTGGGACTGGTCGTCAAACGCGATCCTGATACGGTGCGGTTTCCTGCGGTGAGCATCTATAACAGTGGTGGTCAATTTGATGAGACAGACAAGGCGATGACGGAGCGTCGACCGGATGCCATCATAGAAATTGCCTCGACCAACCCGCGCCGCTCGGGGATGAAAGCGCATGTTGATGACTATGTCAACTGGGGGGTGCCGCTGATCTGGGTCATCGATCCCCCGGAAAAGGAAGTGCTGGAATATCGAACTGCGAGCGGCAGCGAAGTGATTGACATCAATGGCAAAATCACGGGGGGAGACTCTTTACCGAACTTCGCGATGAGTGTGCGAGACTTGTTTGCCGAACCGGATTGGTGGTAAGTTAACAACTGAGAGACCGTAAGTATTCGTTTCATTTCGACTTCTGCTGAAACCCGGATGCTCGTTTCAGCGAACAGTCATCAACAGTCAAGGATAATTCAGGGATGCCTAAGGCACATTATGACGTGGCAGTGATTGGTACCGGCCCCGGTGGAGAAGGGGCTGCGATGCAGGCCATTAAACAGGGGAAATCGGTGATCTCGATCGAAAAGTTTGTCGAGATCGGCGGGAACTGCACGCACAAAGGAACGATCCCCAGTAAAGCCTTACGGTATTCCATTCTGCGGATGTCTGAGATCAACGGCTATATGCGGCAGATGGGACGGGCCGGGATGGTCTTTGACCTGGAATTTCCTGAGCTACGCAAAACAGCTGCCTCTGTGATTCAGAAGCAGGTCGGCATGCGGCGGATGTTTTATGAACGGAATGGCGTCGACCTGGTAGAGGGGGAGGCCCGGTTCCTGGACCCGCACCACATTCATATCGAAACACCTAATGGGCTGACCGAAGAAATTTCGTTCGACTATGCCGTGATCGCAACCGGATCGCGCCCCTACAGACCTGACGATATTGATTTCAGCCATCCCCATATTTTCTGCAGCGATACAATCCTGGATCTCGATTTTACCCCCCGCTCGATCAGTGTCTATGGAGCAGGGGTGATTGGTTGCGAATATGCGTCAATGCTGCGGTCGATGGGGATGAAGGTCAACCTGGTCAATACACGCAGCTCGCTGCTGGACTTCCTGGATGACGAAATCAGCGATGCCCTGAGTTATCACATGCGTGAAAGTGGGGTACTGCTGCGTCACTGTGAGCATTACGAATCGATAGAAGGAACCGATGACGGAGTGATCATCAATCTGCAGTCGGGAAAAAAACTGAAAACCGACATCATGCTGTTTGCAGCAGGACGTACAGGGAACTCGGAACACCTTGGTCTGGAAACCCTGGAGATCGAGCCTGACTCCCGTGGACAGATTGCTGTCAATGATGACTTCCAGACAACGCAATCACATATTTACGCCGTCGGAGATATTATCGGTTATCCGTCACTGGCAAGTGCCGCTTATGTGCAGGGTAGGTATGCCGCCAGCCATCTGGATAACGGTGAATGCGAGCGGGCTCTGATCCGAGATATTCCGACCGGGATTTATACCAGCCCGGAAATCAGCTCGCTGGGTAAGACCGAACGGGAACTGACCGAAGCCAAAATCCCCTATGAAGTCGGGCATTCGATGTTCAAACACCTGGCACGCGCCCAGATCATGAACTGTCCGACCGGCATGTTGAAGCTGCTGTTCCATCGCGAGACCCTGGAAATTCTGGGGATTCACTGCTTTGGGCCGAATGCTTCGGAAATTATTCACATTGGCCAGGCCATCATGTCACAGCCCGGTGAGGCTAATACGCTGCTGTATTTCATCAATACGACCTTCAACTACCCCACGATGGCGGAAGCGTATCGTGTAGCTGCATTGAATGGGTATAACCGCCTGTTCTGACACTGGTCGGAATCGGTAACAAGCATCTCCGTGACTGATACAGGAGAGCGAGATATGGACGGGAAGCAAAGTCATCCAGGACGTCGAATCCTCAAAGTGACTTTGTTCCTGCTCTTCGTCTGCGGTGTGATTTTCCTGTTCCAGCAAGTGCGGGATGCACAACAGGCGGCTTTTAATTCGACCGTCAAATGCCAGTTGGGACAAGTCGCTCTGGGAGAGGATAATTATCAAGACCTTAACGGGAGTTCGGTCTTTGAAGCTGCCCAGGAGCAGGATATCAGCTGGCGGGAGTTGCTGGCGAACAGCTTCGAGGAATGGCAGGAGACAATCAAGGGAACGGGATCTGACCGTTCGGTCCCCAGCTACCTCCGCACCAGAAAGCCTCCCAGTCTGGCCTGGTTTGATGCGGATAATGCGGCTCCCTCCGACTACCTGACCTGCCTGCATGCGATCAGGCTTTCCGAGAAGTCCGAAGAAAATGAACCTGTCTGGCTCATCGCCTATGTACCACAGCGGCCCATTCAATGGTTGTCAAAGGATGATCTCTCGCTGGAGGCGTTTGAGAGTGTAGTTCATTCCGATACGAAACAGCGTATCTCCTGTCTGATTCCCCAGGAAGGCCGCTCGGTTCAACGCGACCGGTTATTCAAAATACTGGAAGCTGCCAGAGCGGGTGAAACGGTGGAAATCATCTCCAGGAAGCATTAGTCGGTTCAGGCTCCCTGTCCTATTTCCTTTCCTTGATTGACCTGCGGCGGCTATAATCGGCGTTCGATCATATCATTCATGACTTTCTAGAAGGGGAAACTAATGGGTCGCGCGCTCCTCGGTTTAATGTTGCTGTTGTCTTTGATTTTGTGCGGTAAAACTCGCAGCGAGGCTGCGGAGACGGAGCGGCCGAATGTGCTGTTTATCGCCGTGGATGACCTGAACGACTGGATCAGTTGCCTGGGCGGTCATCCGGACTGTAAGACACCTAACATCGACCGGCTGGCGTCTCGGGGGCTGCTGTTTACGAATTCGCATTGTGCCGCCCCTGCCTGTAATCCTTCGCGGGCTGCGCTGCTGACGGGGATCCGCCCATCCAGTTCGGGCGTTTATCTGAACTCCCAGCCCTGGCGTCCCGCGATGCAGGACGCAGTGACGCTGCCTCAACATTTTCGCAATCATGGTTACCAGTCGATTGGGTCGGGCAAAATCTTCCATGGACGTTATAACGACTACGGATCGTGGGATGACTATCTGAAACAGACCGGTGATCCCCAACCGACGCAGGCCGTGCTGAAGGATCCTCACTCCCGTGCAGGTACGATTATCTGGGGTGTGCTGGATGCACAGGACCAGGAGATGAGCGATTACAAGATGGCGAATTACGCCATTGATTTTCTGAGCAAGCCTGACCAGAAGCCTTTCTTCCTGGCGTGCGGCATTTATCGCCCGCATATGCCCTGGCAGGTGCCGCGCAAGTATTATGACATGTATCCCCTGGACAAGATTCAGCTTCCCAATATTCCAGAACACGATCTGGATGACATTCCGCCAGCCGGCGTGCGGATGGCGAAACCAGGCGGAGATCATGCCAAGATCCTGAAGACCGAGAACTGGCGGTATGCGGTGCAGGCTTACCTGGCCAGTATTGCCTTTGCGGACGTGCAAGTGGGCCGAGTGCTGGACGCTCTGGATGCGAGCCCTTATGCAAAAAATACGATCGTCGTTCTCTGGGGTGATCATGGCTGGCACCTGGGAGAAAAGAAACACTGGCGGAAATTCTCGTTGTGGGAAGAAGCGACACGGGCTCCGCTGATGATGGTCGTTCCGGGAGTGACGCAGGCAGGCACCAAATGTGATCAGGCAGTAGACTTTATGAATATCTACCCGACACTGTGCGAACTGTGTGAGCTTCCACGGGGCGAACACCTGGATGGCCTCAGCATGGTTTCGTTACTGAAAGATCCCGCGCAAACGTGGGAACGTCCTGCATTAACCACACATGGCCGACTGAACCATGCAGTGCGGGGTAACCGGTATCGGCTGATTCGCTACCAGAATGGCGATGAAGAGTTGTACGATCACAGCCAGGATCCCATGGAATGGAAGAACCTGGCTGACAATCCCCAGTATGCGGAAACCAAACAACGGCTGGCAAAATGGTTCCCTGCGAAAAATGCTCCCGATGCACCGCATGATGCATCACTGGGACAGGGAAAGAAGAAGAAACAGAAGCAGGGTAAAGGCAAGTCGAAAAAGAAATCGGCCCAACCCTGACCGTGGCTGTTACTCCTCTTTATTGCCGCGTGTTTTTTCCAGCATGTCTGCGAGTTCGTTGACAGTCACGACATCATCTTTGTTCTGGTCAGCCCGGAAAAAGACGGGGAGTTCCACCAGCGGAACTTCTGATTTTTCCAGCTGACCATTTTTATTTTTGTCGCGTTTGAGCACCAGACGGAAGGCAACGGCCTGGGCACGGTTTTCCGCTTTGGCTTCCTCTCGGGGAACCGCAACATTGAAATAGCCGATCATCATTTCATTCCAGGTCTGATCGCCCCAGTAAACCGGTTTATCGGGATCCGGGTTGGAAAGATTGCTGTCCGAGTTATTGAAGTGTGCGACACAATGGATGTAGTCGCCGGGCTCAAGTGGAATCGGCTTTTCAATCTTGTAGGCTGTCTGCCAGTTGAAATCAAAAGCAGGCACGTCGAGTAAAACCTCGCCCGGTCCATCCGGAGTTTTCCGCAATTCATAGCGGAAGGATTTGCCGCGAAGGTGCATGTGAGGCATGAAGCCCAGCAGGAGCATATTGCGGTCGCTGGGAGGGGAAGTGCCTTCAATTTTAAAATTGTCGTCGTTGGCATTGATGGGGAATTTGCGTCGGGTGAACTCATGATTGAGCACATGTGCGGTCATGACCTGGTGTGTGACTTTGGATTCATCGGTAAAGACCAGTCCGACTTTGCTGCGATCTTCCTGTTCGGTGCCGATGGGAGTGTAGTGCATTTGAAAGACCAGCTTGGAACCGGCGGGAACTTTCTTGGCCATCCCCTCGGGTAACATGACTTCCCGTGAACCGGGTACATAACCGACGAGGAACTGATCGCCTTCACCAAACACGCGAACCCGTTTTCCCTGCGGGGGACGCGCGAAGACGAGAATATGATGCACGACCGCCCGGTTCCCGGGCAGGGCTTCTGCACCGGTGAGCCATTTGTCTTCTTTAAAGCCGGGGTCGACAGTGAAATACTGATATTTGACGCCTCGTTTGCCTGCCTGTGCCGGGACCTTAAATGGTTTGTCATCCATATAGAAAACGGCATCCGGCTTCTGGGGCAGTTTCCAGCCGGTCACGTACGTGCGTGTTTCGGGCAGTTCTTTGGGATCCCCCTCGGGAGCGCCGTTTTCTACCCACTGGTAGATGAGCTCTTTTTCTGCTTTGGTCAGGCTGCGATCGTTGGAGAATTTTCCGTGAGCGGGGTCGGCGTGCCAGGGGGGCATCCGCTGATCGCGAACGACCTCGGCGATGGTTTCGGCCCAGCCGGCCACTTCTTCGTATTCAGTGAGTTCGAACGGCGCGATTTCACCTTGTCGATGGCACTCGACACAATGCTTCTGCAACAGGCGTGCGATCTGATTAGAATACGTGACGCTGCTGTTGGGATCCGGTTCCCGGATGCGCCCAATGAAACAACCCAGTGGTTTCGTGGAAGCGACACTGACAGGTTTCCCGGCGAGCAGTTCTGTGATCGCGATTTTCAGGTCCTGGCGCTTGGGTTCGTCGCGGATGTAACCGACGCCGTACTGATCGTCGACACGACCGTGGTAGCGGACTGTTCGCTGCTGATCGAGCAGAAAGATTTCCGGTGTCCGCACGGCACCAATCTGATCAGCCACGTGGTTGCCCGGATCTTTGAGCACGGGGAACTTGATTCCATGCTTGCGGGCATAAGCGGCGATTTCGGTCAGTGAGTCCTGCTGGTTGGACATGATGGCACAGAAGGCTACGCCCTGGGCCTCGTATTCGTCCGCCAGTTTCTGCAGACGATCGCCGTAGAGTTTGGCCAGCGGACATTCGGTTCCCAGAAACGCCAGGACGACCAGTTTCTGATCGCGGACGTCTTCCAGTTGCACCTGTTTGCCTCGAAAATCCTGCAATTTGAAGTTGTCGACCGATTTGCCCACCAGCGACTCTGTGGGTTCAGCCAGCAGAGTCGAAGTGAACAGCAAGCAGGACAGGAAACCCGGTATTAGACGATAGAAGCCTCTCATTCGACCTTGAACTCCCCTCTCGACTCAGATTTAATGATGGGCGCTGGTTAAGTCTGCGAAATGGTTCGACGCGAATTGAACCCTCAAGATACACCAGAGTAGCGGCCTTCGTAGATAGAAATACTGTTAAAATACGAAGAAGCACTAATATCAATTCTCCCTTGTCCGGTAATACCCACGTGCGGCCGATTCTGTTTCAGAAATCCAGGGAAAGAATTTTGTTTTCCATTATACAATAGATCAGTATCGAGGTAAATATCAGTGATAGTCGGGCTGGGAACAGACATCGTCGAAATTTCACGCATCGGTCAAATGATTGAGCGGCATGGTGATACCTTTCTCAAGCGTGTCTTCACGGAAAGTGAAAACGAGTACTGTGGCACCAAGAAGAACAAGGAACAGCATTACGCGGGACGATGGGCGGCCAAGGAAGCGGTCATGAAGACGCTGGGGACCGGCTTTGTGAAGGGTATCGGCTGGAAAGAGATTGAAGTGGTCAACCTGAAAAGTGGTAAGCCGACCATTGTGATTTCCGGAGGCGTAGAACAGTATGCGGGAGAACTGGGAATCGAGGAGATTCTAATCACGATCTCCCACAGCCGGGAATTTGCAACAGCTACGGCCATCGCTGTCGGAAAAATGCCGCTCGCTTGAAATTCTGGTCTCAGCTGAGATCAGCTCTGCTTGAGACTCAGAATTTTCTCGATGTGCGGCAGCTGGTGTTTCTCCAGATGATCGACGAGCGTAGCCGGTGTTTCATCGGCAATGATCAGGTCGCGGTATTTCGGTTTAATGAATTCAGTCTCAATACAATGCTCGACCAGATTCAGAAGTGGATCATAGAAACCTGAAGTGTTGAGCAGTCCGATCGGTTTGAGATAGATGCCGAGTTGAACCCAGGAGACGACCTCGAAGAGTTCTTCGAGAGTACCGAAGCCGCCCGGCATCGCGATGAACGCGTCGGAACATTCAGCCATTTTCGCTTTGCGGGTATGCATGTCTTCCACAACGTGCATTTCTTCCACTCCCGGATGGAGCAGTTCCCGAGTAGCCAGTTGTCGCGGAATAACGCCGATCACCTTACCGCCGGCTGCGAGTACGGCATCTGCAATGATGCCCATCAGTCCTACGCTGCCGCCGCCGTAAACCAGCGTGATGTTTCGTTCGGCCAGCAGACGTCCCAGTTCCTGAGCTGACGCATGGTATTGAGGATCGCTGCCGGATTTCGAGCCGCAGAATACGCAGATGCTGTTGATCTTACTCATGTCCCGGTTCCATCAGCTGACTGATCGTTATCTGAGGCAGGCTCTTCCTTGTCTTTTTCGGCAGTTTTATTTTCCGCACTGTTATCAACGAACGTTCCCGGTTTGATCTGCGGGCCGCGCTGATGTTGTTTGAGGATGGCTTGAAGCTGCTCCATGTCCATGACTTCGCATTCAAGCAGTTCCTGGGTCAGGTGCTCGAGCAGTTCCCGGCGTTCATCCAGAACCTCGTAGGCGATCTTCGCGCATTGATCGATGATCCGGCGGATTTCGAGATCGATTTCCCGCAGCGTGTTTTCGCTGTGAATGCTTTCCGAACCTGAGGAGGTATCACCGAGGAAGGGCGACCGACGGGTTTCGCTGTAATGCACGCGTCCCAGTTTGGCACTCATACCAAACTCCGTCACCATACGGCGGGCCAGGTCGGTTGCCCGCTGCAGGTCGTTTTGAGCGCCGGTAGATGTTTCCTGGTAGATAATTTCTTCAGCAGCGATGCCCCCGAGGAGCACGCAGATGCGGTTTTCCAGTTCGCTCTGGGTGACCAGTTGTTTTTCTTCTTCGGGTCGTTGCAGCGTGTATCCCAGGGCACCGAGACCACGGGGTACGATCGAAATCTTGTGCACCGGATCCACGTTGGGCAGCGAACAGGCTACCAGAGCATGACCACATTCGTGGTAAGCAACCCGGTTCTTTTCGTCTTCGTGAATCAGGCGGGTTGATTTTTCCAGACCGGCGACCACGCGTTCTACGCCTTCTTCGCATTCCCGCATTGTCACTGCTTCTTTGTTATTACGGGCAGCGAGCAGGGCAGCTTCATTGATCAGGTTGGCCAGATCCGCACCGACGAAGCCGGGGGTAATTTTGGCGATGTGCTGCAGGTTGACCGACTCGTCCATTTTGACTTTGGCACTGTGGACTTTGAGGATGGCTTCGCGGCCGCGAACATCGGGACGGTCGACCAGGACGTGCCGGTCAAAACGACCGGGACGCATCAAGGCGGGGTCCAGAGTTTCGGGACGGTTGGTCGCCCCCATGACGATCACACTTTGATCGGAGCCGAACCCGTCCATTTCGACGAGCAAGGCGTTGAGTGTCTGTTCGCGTTCATCATGACCGCCGGGCATGCCGCTGCCACGTGTTTTACCCAGGGCATCGAGCTCATCGATAAAGATAATGGCTGGTGAGCGCTGGGCTGCCTGCTGGAACATATCCCGCACGCGGGCGGCACCGACGCCGACAAACATTTCGACGAAGTCAGACCCGGAAAGTCCGTAGAAGGGAACTCCCGCTTCGCCGGCGACGGCTTTGGCGAGCATGGTTTTACCGGTTCCCGGAGGTCCGACAAGCAGCACCCCTTTAGGGATCCGGCCTCCCAGAGCCTGATACTTGGCCGGCGTTTTCAGGAACTCGACGACCTCGCGGAGCTCTTCGACGGCTTCTTCGATCCCGGCCACATCGTTGAATGTGACTTCGATATCATCCTGAGCGTACATCCGTCCGCGACTGCGACCGAAGGACATCGGCGACCCTGCGCCTCCCATCCTCCGGAAGAGATAGATGACGAAGATGAGCAGAACGACCGGAAAGAAGAGCACCGCAATCAGCGATTCCCACTCGGAAGGCCGACTCTCGGAGTCGACGATAATGTTTTTACCTTCGAGCTTAGTCTGCAGTTGTGCGCGAGCTTCCTGCGGAATCCCCCAGACCGGGATGTAATAATTTTTAGTTGTGTTGGCGAGTGTCCCTTTTTCGGAGCCTTCCTGTTTCGGCTGATCCTGGAACACGATGTAGTCAGTGCCGAACTTCAACTCATGGACGTTGGTTTTGTTGTATTTACCGTCATCGAGTCCTTTGACGAAATCGCCGAACTTGATTTTTTCGCCACGCTTATTGTTGGAGACCACTGAGAGAGTGATGAACAGGATCAGCCCGCCGACCACGAGATACCAGAGTGCATTACTTTTGGGACCTTTGGGTTCGGGGCGACGGCCATCGCCTTTGGAATTGCGTTCAGGGGGAGTGGGACGTTCTCTGCGGTTCGACTGTTTCGGATCCAAGTTGGGCATGGGATTATTTATCTCTATCAGAGGAGTGTGCTGAGCTGGTCACGGGAAGCGGAAGGCCGAACTAAACATTATGCCAGACGCAGCAATTCCTGGATTTCTATCAGTATCATGAGTTGAAAGGATCTTAACACAGAATGCATCTATGTTTTATTGTAGTTTTATTGTAAATGTATGTCCTTTCGACAAGGGGGTCAATCAAAGCTTTGCCTAGAAATGCGTGTTCCTGGCTTTGGTCCACGCTGAAAAGGCTCCGGTAGGGACTGAATGCCTCTTGCCATGTTTAATTATTACGCCTAAAATGCGGTTTCGTTGGTGGTTAGGGCAAAAAAACAGAACCAAGGCATGTCTTTTTTCCACTCTGCTTTAAGAATTGAAACAACAGTCAATCTGTCCGACTGAGGATGAAATAACAGGGTCGAATGAAGCAAATAGCCGTTCTCGGGTCTACGGGGTCCATTGGCACGAGTACACTGGATGTGATTGCCGCCCATGCAGAAGAGATGCAGTTGATGGCTATCACTGCGCACAGCAGCTGGCAACAGCTGGCAGAGCAGGCACAACAGTTTCGCCCGCGCTGGGCGGTGCTGAGCAATTCCGACCTGAAATCAGCCGTTGATCTGAGTGCTTTCCCTCAGGAAACCGAAGTCCTGTTCGGCGATGAGCAAATCGAGCGAGTCGCTGCTGCAGATGAGATCGACACTGTGATTTGTGGCATTGTCGGAGCGGCAGGACTGAAGGGTGCTTGGGCGGCGATTAAGTCCGGCAAGACGATTGGTATCGCGAACAAAGAGACGTTAGTCGTTGCTGGGCCACTAATTATGGATCTGGCAGAGCGGAGCGGGGCGACCCTGCTGCCCGTCGACAGTGAACACAGCGCCATCTACCAGGCGTTGCAAGCGGGATCTGCATCCGAAGTGAAACGGGTCATCCTGACCGCCAGTGGCGGGCCGTTTCGGGGAGCGAGCCCAGCGGATCTGGAAGACGTCACCCCGGAGAAAGCCCTGGCACATCCGACCTGGGACATGGGACCGAAAATTACCATCGATTCTGCCACGATGATGAATAAAGCGCTGGAGCTGATTGAAGCCAAGTGGCTGTTTCAGCTGACCGTGGATCAGATCGGCGTGGTCGTGCATCCCCAGTCGATCGTGCATTCGATGGTGGAATTTGTGGACGGATCTGTAATTGCCCAGCTTTCGCCTCCCGATATGAGGCTTCCCATTCAGTACGCACTTACGTATCCTGTTAGGATGGAAGGTCTGAACCCTCCAATGGACTGGAGCCGTGCTTTTGAACTCAGCTTTGAGCCACCTGATCTGGAAGCATTTCCCGCCTTGCGACTGGGAATTGAAGTCGCGGAGCAGGGGGGAACATGCGGTGCCGTCCTGAATGCAGCTAACGAAGCAGCCGTAGAACGTTTTTTAACGGGTGATTTGCGTTTCAGTGATATCGCGACCTCCTGTGAACAAGTATTAAAATCACATCAATACGAACCCCACCCCAGTCTGGATAAACTGTTTGAACTGGATCACTGGGCCCGTGAGGAGATTAAAAGGTGGAAGTCATGTTGACCAGTCTGTTAATTGGAGCAACTTTACTCGGCAAAGTGACCAACATTGCCATGGTGGCCATCGGTCTGGGGCTGGTCATTTTCTTTCACGAACTGGGCCACTTCGCGGTCGCCAAGTGGTGTGATGTGAAAGTGGAGCGGTTCAGTATCGGCTTTGGTCCGATCATCAAAAGTTTTAAACATGGGGAAACCGAATACGCGCTGTCGTGGATTCCCTTTGGTGGTTACGTGAAGATGCTGGGACAGGACGATGTCGACCCCAGCCAGTTAACGAGCGAGGAGATCGCCCTCGATCCGCGCTCCTATTCCGCCAAACCAGTTTACCAGCGAATGGGCATCATCTCTGCCGGCGTGATTATGAATATCATTACCGGCATGCTGTTCTTTGCCTTCGCGTTTCGCCTCGGCGTCGCTTCGACTCCCTGCGTGGTCGGTGCAGCCATTCCAGGCATGCCTGCCTGGGAAGCCGGGATTCAACCGGGTGACGTGATTACGAAAATCAACGGTGAAAAAACTAATTCCTTCATGGATATCATCCGCAGCAGTGCCTTCAGCGATGGTGATATCAAGATGGAAGGGATCCACCCGAATGGAGAGAAGTTCGAAGTGGACATCACGCCGGACCGGACGGGGACCCGTCCCCAGATTGGTCTGCTGCAGTCACAGAGTCTGCAGATTCCTGTCTATGAAGATCCTGGCATGAGCGTCACTGCAAAGGGAACCGCTGCTTCAAAAGCGGAACCCGCTTACCAGCCGGGAGACACGTTTGTCACTATCGACGGTAAACCGGTCGAAAACTATGCCCAGCTGCAACGGCTGTTTGCCGCCCGCAGTTCCGAAACACTGAAAACGGGCGTGACACGCAAGGGTGCTTCCGAGTCTGAAGTTGTGGAGATCACAGTCGGTAACAACCCGTTCCACACCCTGGGACTCTGGATGGATATCGGGCCGATCGAGTCGATTCAGAAAGGCTCACCCGCAGATCGTGCCGGTTTGAAAGCCGGTGATAAGATTACTCACATCGATGGTCAGGATGTCGGCAAGGTGATCAATCCGCTACGTCTGCCCAATTATTTTTCTTCGCGTGCCGGCGAGACTGTTCCGATTGTCGTGAGCCGTGCCCAGGATGGAGCGCAACCGGCTGAGGTCAATCTGAACGTTGTGCCTCTGGACAATCCTGCCTGGCTGGAACATCCAATTTTTTCCAATACACCCCTGTCGGTGGGCTCACTGGGAATCGCCTTCCACGTGATTCCGACCACTCTCAAGGTCGAAGAAGGCAGCCCGGCACACAAAGCAGGCATTGAAGCTGATGCCCACATTAAAAAAATCAGAATCATGCCTCCGGAAGGTGAACCGTTGAGTGAATGGCAGGGTCTGGAAGAAGTCAGCTATGAGTTTGACGACAAGAACATGAACTGGGCGAATGCATTCTGGGAAATGCAGGTACGACCAGGCTGGCCCGTTGAATTGACTTACAGTCATAAAGGACAAATCAAACAGGCCAAGCTGACTCCCTGGGTCAATCCGAATCAGGAAGAAGGCCAGCAATGGTCACTGCCGGTCCGGGGTATCAAGCTGCAGACGCTGCGGGAAACCCAGCAGGCACAGAGTATGGGCCAGGCGCTGGGAATGGGTGTGCGATACACGACGAATTCCGCAAAGGACATTTACCTTACCCTGCGGAGCCTGTTTACCGGTCGCGTGTCTCCTCTGGAACTGAGCGGCCCGGTCACCATCGCCAAGGTGGCGTATGAAGTTTCAAACGACGGCTATTCGCAGCTGCTGCTGTTCCTCGGTTTTCTGAGCGTCAACCTGGCAGTGCTGAACTTCCTGCCGATCCCGGTTCTGGATGGCGGGCACATGGTCTTTTTGTGCTGGGAAGGAATCACCCGCAAACGTCCCAACGAGCAGGTTCTGGCTGCAGCAACCTACGTCGGCATGATCTTTGTGCTGGGGCTGATGATCTTCGTCCTCTATCTGGATATTTTCCTGTAAGCCGAAATGAAATTTATTTGGGCACAGCAGCTTCTTCTGTTAAGCTGATATGAGAGTCAGCGACCTCGAGGGGGGTCTCTGACTCATTGCTCAGATAGTAACGTTGCAGGATGTGGGAGAAAGAAACGATGGCGGCAGGTCGCTCCCCTCGTGGTTCAGGAGATCAGGCAGCAGCCTGGCTGGCGACAGTTTTCACACTCATGGGTGGATTGTTCGCCTGTGTGTTCGTGGTCGTCACCAGTGGCGAACCGCCGGGCAGGCCGATGATGATTGCCATCGGTGTTATTACCGTCCTGCTGCTGTTATCGTGGCTGCTGCGCGACAAACCACCGGAAGCACGTCAGGAATCGCTTAAGCTCTGGCACTGGTGGAAGAAAGAAGAAAACGATACTTACGAGTATACGCCCCGTCCCCGCAAGCGAAACAGCCAGACGCAGTACGGGAGTAATCAGCCGCCGACACTCGAATCCATTCGGGAAGCTGTCGATGAACAGCGGACCTGGGTTCCCTCAATTCGGAACATGAAACAGTCTGATGACTCAGCGGCTGGCCAGGGCAATTCCCCTGACCAGCCGGGTTAGTTTCTGCAGCGGCTTAGCGGAAGCGAGAGAAGAGTCCGCGACGACGGGCCTGTGAGGAATAGTCCCGGGACTGATTATTGTTCTGCTGATACTGTGGCTGCTGATGGTGCTGGGCCGGGTTCTGCTGACGGAAGCGTTCTGAGTAGCCCACGATCGGATCAGCGGCAACAGGTTCCTTGAACTCTTTCGACTTTGCCAGTTCTTCAAGGTACTGGGCATACTCGGGGCGAGTGCGTTCCCGGTAGATGACCAGCGAATCGATGGCGTGGTACATTCCGCCTGGTTCCAGTGGCTGTTTTTTGTATTCAATCAGATCGGTGGCGATACGATAGACGGCACTGCGAACCCATGGTTCATTCAACCGGTTTTGCGGCAGGGCTTCCATGATGAACTCCAGCGTGTGCCCGGTGGTGGAAACACGTTTGTTGACATCGCTGGCGTATTCTGGACCTTCGAAATATTTGGATGAGAATGAACCGTCACGATTCTGCATAGAGCGGGCGTATTCGACGTATTGACGCACCCGCATGCTGGCTTCCAGCCAGGTACCCCGCAGATGCTTCTGATCGCGGGAGTAGCAGTTGACGGCACTGGCCAGAGCGAACAGTCCGTGAGTTCCACCGCAGGCAGAGCGAGTCGGTTCGGACTGCATCTGAACCCGAACCAGTTTCTCCATGCTCCACTCTTCATTCCGCTCGCTGACCCATTCGGTATCCCAGGGTAGGTAGCGTGAGAATGCCCACAGAGTCCAGGTGATTTCTTCGTCGGTATTCACCTCTGCTTTGGCGTTGCGGATCATGTCTTCAATAGTGACGATCTTTTCGCCAGTGTTGAATTTATGATCGAGGGGCACGCCGGCCATGCCATAGAAAGCCAGGAACTGGTTGGGGTGACCTTCAAAAGCGTAAGGTTCGGTGAAGGGGTGTCCCTTCGCGCCATTTTCGGTAGTGATGAACCAGGGACGACCGCGGAAGCTGGGACCAGTGGCAACCCAGTCCAGAGCTCTTACTTTTTCATTATTCTGATACAGTGTGTATTCCCAGCGGAGAGCCAGAATCCCGTGAGCGATCTGCCAGGGTGTGTGGACTTCGGTGGAGAGCATCCGACGATGTGAAACTTCGATGGCTTCATCGACGAGCTTGTCCAGGGGATCCACAATTTCGGGAATCGGCGGAGGCTCGGGTTTCTTCATCGAAGGTTTGGAATCCTGGGCAATTCCCGGGAAAGGTTTCGGTTCGGGTACCGAAGCTTTCTTTGTTTTTTTATCAGCTTCTGATTTGTCAGTGGCGTCGTCTGCAATCAGTTCGGGTTTGCGGGCTTCGATACTGAATTCCGGCTTCTGGGCGACCAACGGTTCTTCATTGCCAGCGTCAGTAGTGTTCACCTGTCTGATTTCGCCCTGATCCTGCTCCAGATCGGGTACGAGCAGTTGCGGACCTGAATCACCCCACAGGTTACAGGTCAGTTGAAATACGGTGGCGAAAACAATGAGAGTTGAACATTTCATCCAAAGGTCGGGGGTCAGCCTTGAATTCATTTCCGTCTGCTTTCCAAATCTTCTGTATGTATTCTGAATGTTCCGGGAACTACAGTGAGCCTGTGTGTTTCCCGTTCTGATTCTGGGTGGATTCGTAGTTGTTTGCAGGATGCAATCTACAGTTCAGGTCCGCCCGAGAACCCGATGGGAACTGTCTGACTGCAATACATAGACTCAGTCTGATACGAATTTCAGGTGAGTAGAGAGAGTTGATTCGTATCCGAAGGAGTAGTGGCCCGGATTTTTGGAAACCGGAATGTAAGAATTATCGGTTCATGTAATTCGATCTGTTGACCGGGGTTTTTGAGAAAGCGCGGTCCAGCTCGACTTTCGAAAAAATGAAGTATCAATTACGTAAGATGGTGTATGTATTTTTGCCAGGGATCTTTTTATGATGTTGGGAATCAACCACTTTCACTTTTTGCAACGATTATTCCAGTCCTGATGGTCTGGGGGAATTCTGCAAAATATGATTTTCTCCCGATTTTTAATCAAGCCAGAACCGTCCCGCATTCCGGTAGCGGGGATCAGATTGTCACCTGTTTGAGACAGCTGCATCCTGGTTTGCCGGCAGGATCGCCCGCTGACGGGCGCAACCAGAGACAGACAGATAATGACACCACTGTTGACAGCGATGAGTTGGAGTCCCTCCTACTGGCTTTTGGAGGTTTTTACTGCTGTCTGGTGCTTTGTAATGGGCTCCGTTATCGGCAGTTTTCTGAATGTGGTGATCTACCGGATGCCGCTGGGGCTGAACATTTCCAAACCGAAGTCCCGCTGCCCCTTTTGTGAAACCCCCATCCGCACGCGTGATAATCTGCCGATCCTGGGCTGGTTGCTGTTGCGAGGTAAATGCCGCGACTGCCAGGCTCCCATCCCGGCACGTTACCCGATTGTGGAAGCCCTGGTGGGTGTCGTTTTCCTGCTGCTTTATCTCGCGATTGTGCACTCGGGAGGAGCTCTGCTGCCCTACCGGTCTCCGAACCGCTTTTCAGGGGGTTATCAGATTCTCGAAGGACGGACCTGGGACCTGATCGCGCTGACGGTCTATTACTGTTACCTGTTTATCGTCGTCGTGGCTGCGGCCTATATTCAATATGACCGCCAGCTGATTCCCCGCCGCCTGTTGTTCTGGTGCCTGGGGATTGGCCTCGTTGCAGGGTGCCTGATTCCAGAACTGCATCCGGTTCCTGCCCAGGTTTCCGTTCAGACGAACCTGTCATCGACGGAAATCATGTTAAGTGAGTTGCGCTATCATGGCGCGCTACATGTCAGCTTTGAACTCAGTTCGGTGCTGACTGTCAGCTGGGGACTGCTGTATGGTGTGATCGTGGGAATCTTATTCTGCTGGCGGAACCTGTTTCAGCCGGAAGAGCAACCGACGCTGTTCCCGCCGCGGACGCTCTGGCTCCTGGTTCTGACTGGAGTTTACCTGGGCTGGCAGCAGGTGGTCAGCGTAGGATTTCTGTCTGCTTTGATCCTCTGTCTGGTTCAACTGGTTTTCTGGAAGCGGGGCTCATTCTGTGCCAAATTACCGGCTGCGGCTTTTCTTTGTGGCGCATTGACGCTACAACTGTTACTGGGTGGATATTTGACAATCCTGCCCAATCAAACCGGTTACCTGACTTATCTATTCGTAACCGGTGGCCAGATCGTGGCAATTCCGCTGCTGACTGGCCTCTCTGAAGCTGCATATCGAAACCGAGAAAACACCAACTCAGCGCAGGATCAGATACCATTCGATGAATCCTCAACCCTCACATCCTGAATCGGGATTGCCTTCACTGGTAAAAGAAGCATTACAGGAGGGAAACTGTATTCAAATGGTATTGAGCAAGCCGATCAAAAAAAAGGCGGCAGCCCGGCGGAAGGTTTCGATCAGACCGGTGCTGATTCGAGATAAGCAGCATTATCAACTCTCGTTCACACGGGGACAGCAGGAAGTTCACGAAAACCTGCTGCCCGGAGAGACGATTCAACGAGTGGAGCAACTGTGGGAAGATCTGTTTCTGGAAGGTTATCTGTTTACGAATGAGGCAGACTATCACCTACAGAAAACGAACAAGGGGTCTGTGCAGTTGAAGAAGCACGCTCCGACCAAAGCGCAACCCGAGCAGGTGACGTCTCACAACCGCGCGAAACAGTACCTGATCCCGGAGGGCGTGCATTGTCCCTTCCTGGAAGAGATCGGGGTGATGTCGCGCAATGGAAAAGTGAAGGCAGCACAGTACCGCAAGTTTCGCCAGATCAACCGCTATCTTGAGTTCATCAACGATATCGTTGCTGCGCTGCCTGAAGACGGCACACTCCAGATCACAGACTTTGGCTGTGGTAAAAGTTATCTCACGTTTGCCACCCATCATTTTTTCACCTCGATCCTGCAGCGTGATGTGAACATCACGGGACTCGACCTGAAGCGATCGGTGGTCGAACACTGCCAGCAGATTGCCGAGAACCTGGATTGTCAGGGGCTCTCTTTTAAAACGGGTGACATCGCTGCCTTTCAGAATGAGCAGGGCCACTGCGATCTCTCCATCTCCTTACATGCCTGCGATACCGCCACCGATGCTGCCCTGGCTGCTGCCATACAGGCAGATGCGAGTGTGATCCTCGCGGTTCCCTGCTGCCAGAATGAAATTTACCAGCAGATCACAAGTCAGTCTGCAGAGGGTCTGCTCAAACACGGGATTCTCAAAGAAAAGACAGCGGCTCTGCTGACGGATGCACTCCGTTCACAGGTGCTGGAGATCTGTGGATATCGCACACAGGTCATCGAGTTTATCGATACACAACACACTCCCAAAAACCTGCTCATCAAAGCGGTCAAACGTACTGCTCCCCTGACAGACTCCGATCTCCAACAGGCGGTGGAGGAGTATGAATCATTAAAAACCCAGTTCGGGATTCCTGCCTTTGCACTGGAACGCTCGCTGGGAGATCACTTTAAGCAACTGTGTCAGTCTGCTGTGAAAGACAGTGCCGGATAAGTTATGCATGAGGATCTTGAGTCAACACCCCCCAAAACCAGACGCGTCAAACCGGGCCTGATCCTGTTTCTGTGCATCGTGCTGGTTTCCGGGCTGTTCATTTATCGCATACAAAGTCGACATCAGCTGCCCGAACAGACCACCCTAGCGAAGCAGACGGTGGAACCAGAGTTGACCGCAGAGGATTCGACAGAGGAAGAGGCTGAAGAAAAAACGACTCCGACTGAGGAGCCCGTGACACCCTCAGCGGAGACCGTACTGACGCAGACCGCGCATCGCCAGCCATTGCTGCCTGATGAGGAGACGGTAAAACAGGGAGAGCTCGACTCGACCAGTTGGCAGAATCCGTTCTATCGTCTGCTCTGGAAAAACTCAGGCTGGAAATTTACCGATGACGGGATGGAGTCGCCGGCGGACCAGTTCTGTATCGCGACGTTTATCCGTCCTTACAAAAAGATCAGCGTCAGTTTTCGCGTCGATGTCAAACAGGCGTTCCCCGATTTTGAACTGCAGTTGCTGACACGGGATCCCGCGCAGCCGGACCGGGTCCTGGTCGCCAGCCAGATCCATTTTCAGAATACCGGAGTCACAGTCACTGCTACCGGACAGAAGACGAAAACCGAGCTCAAAAGTGTTAAGGTGGATCTCCAACAGTCTCAACCCGGCAGCGTGCCTGTGCGGCTGGTGGGAACCGGAAACCGGTTTGTGATCAGCATTGGTCGGCGGCGGATCCTCACATGCGCCCAGCCAGCGACTCAATCCGGGAAAGAGTGCTATCTCTGTTTCATGGCAGACAAACAGCCAGTGCGGATTACGGCACTACGGCTGGAAGGTGAATAGAGCTCTCCTGCTGCCGGGCATTTCGGGCACAATAAACCCTGATTTCCACTGAGCATTTGACAAAAACTTGCATTTCGGTAATTCCGCTGGTAATCTGATATTTAAGATACTTTACGATCGGGCGACCTTCCCCGCTTCTCCAGCAGACCAGATTTTTGCCTCGTCATCCGCGTTGTTCTGATGTTACTCCCGGCTCGCGAAAATCAGGCTCATTTTTTGTATCAGGTTCTTTCATGCGGAATTTGTCAGGAGTTGTGACCACCGCTGCCTGTATCCTGCTGATCGCAGTACAGACGGCTCCCGCTGCAGACCAGGCGTCTCAGGTCGATTTTGAAAAACAGATCCGACCGTTGCTCAAGCAGCACTGCTATGACTGCCACTCTCAGGGGGCAGAGGAATCCGGCTTACGCGTGGACTACGGTGCCAACCTGATCAAAGGAGGCGATCGTGGACCAGCGGTTGTTCCCGGTAAACGGGATGAAAGCCTGTTGTATCTGAGTCTGAAAGGGGAGGGTAAAATCCCACGGATGCCCCACGATCTGCCGCCACTCAAACCTTCTGAGATTGAACTGATCGGCCGCTGGATTGATGCCGGGGGTGCCATCCCTGCCAGCGAACAAAATCTGCAGACCGTTGATGCTTCAACAGATCACTGGTCGTTCCAGCCGATTGAGCGGCCCGAGCCTCCACAAGTCAAAGCGAAAGGCTGGGTAAGGAACCCGATTGATGCGTTTATTCTGCATCGCCTGGAGACACAACAACTCAAGCCGTCCCCCGAGGCGGATCGAACGACACTCATCCGTCGCCTGAGTCTGGATCTGACGGGACTGCCTCCGTCGGTGGAACAGGTACAGGAATTCCTGGCTGATACGAAGCCTGGTGCATACGAGCGTCTGGTGGATCGCCTGCTCGCCTCACCGCATTACGGGGAACGCTGGGCCCGGCACTGGCTGGATGTAGCCCGCTACGCCGATTCCAACGGCTTCACCATTGATGGTCCTCGTTCGATCTGGAAGTACCGGGACTGGGTCATCGATGCGATTAATGAGAACATGCCCTTCGATCAATTTGTTACCGAACAACTGGCGGGCGACCTGCTCCCCAAACCGACGACCGAGCAGCTGATCGCGACCGGCTTTCATCGCAATACCCTCATCAATCAGGAAGGGGGCACCAACCCGGAACAATTTCGCGTGGAAGCAGTGGTGGATCGTGTGAATACCACGGGAGCGGCCTTCCTCGGACTGACGGTGGGTTGTGCCCAATGCCACAAACACAAGTATGATCCCATTACCCAGCGGGACTTCTACCAGCTGTATGCCATCTTTAACAGCACCGCAGACATCAACAGCGCGCCCCCCACACTGCCATTGCCTACTGAGCAACAGCAGACCGAACAGAGAGAGTTGAAGCAGGAAATCGCGAAACTCACCAAACAGCTGGAAGAACGCAAACAAGCACTGGCACCGAAGTTCGCTGGCTGGAAAGAACGTCTGCAGCAGGACCTGAAACAGTCAGAGCAGCAGTGGAGCGTTCTCGCACCGGGATCGATCCAATCCATGAATGGAGCCACGCTCACCGTTCTTGAAGACCATTCGCTATTGGCAGGAGGTAAGATTCCTGCCTTTGATACGTATGTCGTCGAAACCGCGGCGATCCCACAAGAGACCTCCGGCCTGCGGCTGGAAGTACTGACTCACGAGAGTCTGCCTCGCAAGGGGCCGGGCTGGGCCGGGAACGGAAACTTTGTGCTGGACGAAGTGACCGTGGAAATGGCAGAGCAGACCGAAGCAGGCTGGTCTGAATTTCAGCCGGTCAAGCTGATCCAGGCAACCGCCGATCATTCACAGGATAAATTCCCCGCCAGTAACCTGGTAGACGGAGATCTCAAAACCGGCTGGGCCATTAATACCGGCAAGGGGAGTATGAACGTCGACCGGCGGGCGATACTCAAGCTCAAAGAACCGATCGAAGCCAAACAGCCGGTCAAACTGCGGGTGACCCTGACGCATACACGGAATGCAAAATACAATGTCGGTCGCTTCCGACTGGCGGCCACCACGGTGGCCCCGGAAGTCTTAAACATCAAACCCGAAATTCTGGCGATCCTGAAACAGCCAGAGGACAAATGGGACGCGAAACAGAAAACGACCGTGGAAGAGGCCTTTCACCAGTCGGATTCGCAATGGCTGGCTCTGAATCAGCGGCTGACTAAACAGAAGGCGGCACAGACCAAAGTCAACAAAGCGATCGTGACCACCATGATCATGCGGGAACTGCCCAAGCCGCGGGAAACCTTCATTCTGCTACGAGGGAATTTTCTGGATCCGGGTGCGAAGGTCAGTCCAGGTGTCCCCGCAGTGTTGCCTGCTCTGCCTGAAGAGGTTTCCCGTCCGACGCGACTGGACCTCGCCCGGTGGCTGACCAGCAAGGAGCAACCGTTGACGGCGCGTGTGACGGTGAACCGATACTGGCAACGGTTCTTCGGCAGGGGCATTGTGGAAACCGAAAACGACTTCGGGACACAGGGTTCAGATCCCACGCATCCGGAACTGCTGGACTGGCTGGCTTCGGAATTCATGCGGCTTGACTGGGATGTGAAACAATTTCATAAACTGATTGTGACTTCTGCGACCTATCGGCAGGCATCTGACTTTAACCCGAATCATCAGGAAAAAGATCCGCGGAATCTGCTGTTATCTCGACAGAACCGTTTCCGGATGGAAGCGGAGTCGATTCGTGATCTGTTTCTGGCCAGCAGTGGTCTGTTAAGTCGTAAGATCGGCGGGCCGAGTGTCTATCCGCCCCAGCCAGAGGGGATTTACGTGCTCACACAGAATAAGAAGAGCTGGCCGGAAGAGCAGAACGAAGACCGCTATCGGCGGGGCATGTATACGTATTTCTGGCGGTCGAGTCCGTATCCGATGCTGCCGACCTTCGATGCACCAAACAGTAATACCACGTGTACGCGACGAGTGCGTTCCAATACGCCCCTCCAGGCACTCACACTGGCCAATGATCATTCGCTGTTCGAACTGACTCAAGGGTTTGCGCTCCGCATCCTGCAGGAAGGTCCTCCCTACGATGAAGGTCGCATCCGCGCCGCGTTTGAAATCTGCCTGTCCCGTGCCCCCTCTGATCGGGAGCTGGAAGTGATGACCGGCTATCTGCAGGAACAGCGTGCTCAGTTTAAACAGTCACCAGAGGCAGCGGCCCAGGTCGCGGCTGACGATTTACCCAAACAGATTGATGTGATCGAAGCGGCGAGCTGGACGGCGGTCGCCCGCGTGTTGATGAATCTGGATGAATTTATTACCAGGGAATAGTTTCCCCCTCAAACGGATGCCGGCAGCATGACCTGACCGGCGGACCGGGAGAATCAGATGAATTTCGATGACCTGATGTTACGCGATCAGACACGACGTCACTTTTTCGAGAATTGCGCGATGGGTGCCGGGGCCATCGGTCTGGCTTCTCTGATGCAGTCGGAACAACGCGCACAGGCCGGCACCGGCAAGTTGAATGGTACCCATCATCCGCCCAAAGCCAAGAATGTGATTTACATGTTTATGGCGGGTGGCCCCAGTCAGCTGGAGATGTTTGATTTCAAACCGAAGCTGCAGGAACTGGAAGGCAAGGTCATCCCCGAATCGTATGTGGAGGGCAAGCAGTTTGCGTTTCTGAAAAAAGACGCCAAGCTGCTGGGCACGCGACGGAAATTCAAGAAGCACGGCGAATCGGGCATGGAACTCTCGGAAGTTGTTCCACACCTGGCTGAGGTCGCGGACGACATCACCGTGCTGAAGAGTATGAAGACAGACGTCTTTAACCATGGTCCGGCCAAACTCTTCATGAATACCGGGACACAACAGTTTGGTCGTCCCAGCATGGGTGCCTGGGTAACTTACGGAATTGGCAGCGAGTCACAGAATCTGCCCGGCTTCGTCGTGCTGCAATCCGGCCCGCGGGGACCACGTGGTGGAGCGCCCCTGTGGGGCAGTGGTTTTCTGCCGACCACGTACCAGGGAGTCCCCTTCCTGAACGGAGCAGATCCGATATTGAATCTCTCCAGTCCGTCCGGGATCAATTCTGAGAGACAGTCGGAATTCATTGATACGGTAAATCAATTGAACTCGCTTCGACTGGAGAAGACGCGCGATCCGGAAATCGCCACCCGTATCTCTGCCTATGAAATGGCTTACCGCATGCAGTCCAGCGCCCCTGAATTGATGGATCTCTCGGGCGAGACGAAAGAGACACTCGATCTGTACGGCGTCGATCCCGCGAAACCTTCATTTGCCCGTAACTGTCTACTGGCACGGCGGTTAGTGGAAAAAGGATCTCGCTTCGTGCAGCTCTATCATACGGACTGGGATCATCATGGAAATAAGGGAACCGACCTGGAAGAATCGCTGGATGCCCGCTGTCTGGAAACCGATCAGGCGTCGGCTGCACTCGTGAAAGACCTCAAACAACGGGGGCTGCTGGATGACACGCTGGTCATCTGGGGGGGTGAATTTGGGCGGACTCCACAAGGTGAGCCCCGTGATCTGATTGGTCGCGATCATCATATCGATGCGTTTTCCATCTGGGTCGCCGGGGGTGGATCCAAGCCGGGTGTCACAATAGGAGAGACTGACGAGCTAGGCTACTATTCTGTCGAAGACACGATTCATGTACGCGACTTCCATGCGACGGTGCTACACCTTCTCGGCATCGATCACCATGAGCTTTCCTATTTTTACCAGGGTCTCGATTTCCGTTTAACGGGCGTGGAAGAAGCGCATGTGGTTGAGAAAATGCTGGCCTGAAACAGGGCTGTCGGCCCGGTCTGAAAAAAACTTGAGCGAAATATGAAGAAATCCTCTGGACAGATTTTTGAGTTTCCATTATCACTCGCCTCTCTCTCATCCATCTCAAAAACTTAATAGTTCACATCACACTAAATCTGTCGTTCTGACAATTAAAAACCAACCCTAACCCCAACGAATGCGGAGGCATGGATGCCACCGGAGTCTAAGACCGGTCTATCCGGAGCGATAATGCGCAATTCGGGTCTGATCTTCCCACTAGTCATAGTGAGTTCAGTCCTGGTGATCATTGCGCCTTTGCCTCCGATGATGATGGACCTGCTCTTGTCATGCAATATCACTGTTTCCGTAGTGATTTTGATGACCACGATTTACGTCACACGCCCGCTGGAATTCAGCGTGTTCCCGGCGATCCTGCTGGGTACCACACTGGCGCGGCTGGTGTTGAACGTAGCGACCACCCGTCTGATCTTAACCCGCGGAGCCGATGATGGTACCGCAGCGGCAGGTGGCGTGATTGAAGCCTTTGGTCAGTTCGTGGCAGGCGGTCATCTGGTTGTGGGTCTGATTATCTTCGTGATCCTGGTCACGATTCAGTTTATGGTGATCACCAAGGGTGCTACCCGTATCAGTGAAGTAGCCGCCCGGTTCTCACTCGACAGTATGCCGGGTAAGCAGATGGCCATTGATGCCGACCTGAATGCCGGGTTGATCTCCTCGGAAGAAGCGAAAACCCGTCGCCAGGAAATCACCGAACAGGCTGACTTCTACGGTTCAATGGACGGTGCCAGTAAGTTTGTCCGTGGTGACTCGATTGCCAGTATCATCATCACGCTGATCAACGTTGTCGGCGGTCTGTATGTGGGTATGGTAGACCACGGCATGGAGCTGTCGAAAGCAGCAACCGTGTTTACCACCCTGACTATCGGCGATGGTCTGGTGACCCAGGTGCCGGGCTTTTTGATCTCTCTCGCAGCTGGTTTGATCGTTACCCGAACTTCAGTCGACAGTAACCTCCCCCGGGACGTCGTCAAACAGTTTTCCGGGCATCCGGAAGCCCTGTTCCTCGCTTCAACCTTCCTGTTCGCTCTGGCGTTCACAGGACTGCCCGCCGGCCCGATGCTGGCTCTGGCCATCGGTTGTGCGGTTACCGGGATGATGCGACGCAAAGGCCAGCAGGCTACCGCAGTACAAAAACAGAAAGCGGAAACACAACAGCAGGAACAGCAACAACAGCCTGCTGAACCCAAACCGGAAGATCACCTGTTTGTCGATCCTCTCGAACTGGAACTGGGTGTCGGACTGTTGAGACTGGCCGACCCGGCAACCGGCGGCGATCTGCTGGATCGTGTGACCCGCATCCGACACAAAATTGCCCAGGAACTGGGAATCATTCTTCCCAAGGTTCGGATTCGCGACAACATTCGCCTGGGACAACGCGATTACCAGATCAAGATTCGCGACGTCGCTGTGGCCTGGGGAACGATCTATCCCGATGGTCTCCTCGCGATCGACACGGGAGCCACGAACGGCGACATCCCGGGGATCGACACCATCGAGCCGGCCTTCGGACGTCCCGCCAAGTGGATTGAACTGGGCCAGAAAGAACGTGCTGAGCTGATGGGCTTTAATGTCGTCGAACCCTCGGCCGTTGCGATTACTCACCTGACCGAAGTCGTCCGCGAACACAGCAGCGAGTTGCTCACCCGGGAACAGGTTCACGGACTGGTTGAAAACCTGAAGGAATCGTCTCCCAAGGTTGTGGAAGAACTGATTCCCGATGTCCTCAAAATTTCTCAAGTCCAGCATGTGCTCTCCAATCTGCTCCGCGAACGGGTACCAATTCGCGACCTGGAAACCATCCTGCAGACGCTGGGCGACTATGCAGACCGAACTAAAGAGCCGATGTTGCTCACCGAATATGTGCGTAATGGACTGGCCCGTTCCATCTGCCAGCAGTATCGCGACAGCAATCGTCTGTTGCGGGTCGTGACGCTCGATCCGGAACTGGAAGATGTGCTGATGTCGGGCATTGATTACAACGAGCATGGACTGGCAATCAAGCTGGCACCGCGGACGGGTGAAATCATCACCCAGGCGATTGCCGATCAGGTAGAACCGCTGGTTGCCTTGGGCGGACACCCGATCGTGCTCTGTAATCCCCAGATCCGCGCCGGCCTGAAACAGATTACATCCCCGTTATTACCACGACTGGTCGTGTTAAGTCTGAATGAAATCACCCGTGACACCGATGTGGAAGCAATCGGACAGGTTTCAGCAGACCGTCTGAAATCGAATGCGGTTGCGGGGGCAGCGTAGAGATAAACACGATTAACGGCAGTCAAACACGACACTTAATTGAATCAAATACGATCCACCGAGATCAAACGTAAATAACCAAACAGGAACTGAAAACCATGTCAGATGTTCGCACTTTTAAAGCCGCTTCAATGCAGGAAGCATTGAAGCTGGTTCGCGAAGAAATGGGCAGCGATGCTGTGATCCTGCAGACAAAACAGGTGCCGGGCCGCAGAGGACTCCTGCCCTGGACCCGCACCAGAGAAGAATTTGAAATCACGGCAGGTCTGGGTATCAAAGTCCGCACACCTGCCGCCGTGCAGAATAACAGACGCCCCGCCAGTTCCCCGTTACAACATCGTGCTTCCAATCTTCAACCGGCGGGTGCCCGCAACGAATCAGTTGCCTACTCTGAACCACCGTCTCGTGAGTTGCCCTCCGAACGTCGCCCCGCACCGATCCAACAAACACCTGCTCTCGAAAGAAGAGTCGAGGAAGACAACAGACCGCCAGTTCACAATCGTCTTGAACAGCGTCTGCAGGATTCCCGTCCCCGACCGAGCCATACTTCTCAGCCGGCCTACGATCCCACTGAGGAATTTGCAGAAAAGCTGAATGCCATCCAGGAAATGCTGGAATCACTGGATCGCCGCACCCGCTCACAACGCGTCACCGATGTTCCCCCAGAACTGTTTCACATTTACACGGATCTGATTGACGCTGAAGTAGACGAAACCATTGCTCACGACCTCGTCAGCCGTCTCAAAGAGCATGCTACTCCCGAACAACTCAAAGATACCCAGGCCAGCCAGTCTCTGCTGGCGGCATTGATTGAAGCACAACTGGACTGTGCTTCCCCGATTCGTCCGGTACCTGGTCAACGCAAAGTGGTGGCCCTGGTTGGGCCCACTGGCGTCGGTAAAACAACTACGATCGCCAAGCTGGCTGCAAACTTCCGTCTGCGTGATAACATTAAAATGGGGCTGATCACTGTCGACACTTACCGGATTGCCGCGGTCGAACAGTTGCGAACCTATGCGGAAATCATCGACCTGCCCATGAAAGTCGTAAGCACGCCACGGGAAATGCAGATGGCACTCGACGAAATGGTCGGACTGGACCTGGTCCTGATCGACACCGCGGGTCGCAGCCCGAGCGATGATCTGAAAATTCAGGAACTGGAAAGCCTGTTCCGCGATATTGCCATCGATGAAATCGCCCTGGTGATGAGCATGACTTCCAGTGTTCGCACTCTCGAAGCGATTGCCGAACGATTCAAAGTCGCCCGTCCAACGTCAATGATATTGACCAAACTGGACGAAGCCCCCGTCATGGGCAGTCTGCTGACTCTAAGTCAGAAAGTAAAACTGCCGATTCAGTATCTGACTACGGGACAGGATGTCCCCGACGATATTGAACCGGCGAATGCCGCCCGGATTTCACGCCTGGTTCTGGGCGAAGACAAACTAAGTTAGTCTGCTTCAACTAATCTTACCTCCCATTCATTTCACAACCTTTCACGTTTCCACAATCAACAGGGTCAACCGATGGCATCCGCTGTCAACGAATTTAATTTCGAACACGCCGATCTGCATTCCGGACTGTCTGCAGCATCGCCAGAGAACCATGCCGCTTCGTCTCACGGCGATCAGGCGAAGGTGCTGCGTGGACTGATGGAGCAGCGTCAGCCGGGTGTGATCGAAAAATCGAAATCGACACGCTGTCGCACCCTGGCGGTCTGCAGTGGTAAAGGGGGTGTGGGGAAATCGGTGATCTCACTGAACCTGGCACTGGCCCTGGCCAGAACCGGCGCTTCGGTCTGCCTGATGGATATCAATCTCGCGTTAGGTAACATCGACTTACTCTGTCGACTGAACGGTTACTGGAATCTCTCGCATGTGGTGAGTGGTGCCCGATCACTCAAGGAAATTCAACTGGAAGGACCGCTGGGCATTAACGTAATTACCGGCGCCAGCGGCCTGACTGATCTCGCGGACTGCTCGGAAGCTGTTCGCCGCGATGTACTGGGTCAGATGCAGGAACTGGAAGCGACCCACGATTATCTGATTCTGGATAACGGTACCGGCATCCATCGCAGTATCCGCCAGTTCGTCACATCTGCAGACGATGTATTGATCGTGACGACTCCCGAACCAACGGCGATTGCGGATGCTTATGCGACGATCAAGTCCCTCTCAACAATTCAATCACTGGAAATCCAGGCCCTGGTCAATCAATGCACGTCTCTCGACCAGGGCGACAAAGTATTTCAGCAACTCCAAAAAACTACCGAACTGTTTTTGCACACCGGTCTGACTCAGGCAGGGCAGATCCCCCATGATTTGCAGGTCGTTCAGTCGGTCTACGATCGGGATCCGCTGGTGCTCAGTCATCCGCAGAGCCCGGCTGCCGAGGCGATTTTCCGCCTGGCCCGGCATGTGATCGATGTGCGTAAAACAAAAGAACAAAACAAACAAGAGTCTTACTTTCCGCGACTTTGGCAGCGTCTGCTGGGTGAAGCCGCATAAACTTGAAAATCAGGATGGAAACACCGGGAACATACTCTCTCATTCCCGTTCTTTCCTGGACTTCAGGTCACGTCTAATTTGTAACCCCTGACAATTGATTCCATTCGCGTGCGTGCAGACGCTGGTCTGTTACTGCGTTATCCAACCAGTGTTCAAACCCAAACTTAGGGCCTGAACTCAGCGATCGCGTTACGCACCGGGAACGGTCTGAAATGTTAGGTTTTAACGATTAATCAAATTGTAGGAGAAAGGTTAAATTTTCTAAGGCAGGACACCGATATTAAAAGACAGAGGTGTGAAGTTCTCTCCTGAAAGTGAAGAGAGTTTCATCCCGACGTTTTTCGAACTCTATCCGGGAATATTCTGTGGCCCTGCATTATGCATTTCGATTATCGCTGATCGCTTTTGCGACTGAATCAGTACGAGGGATCATTTCCCATACTGATTTCCTTGGAGCGACACAATCCGCACTCATAGCTGCAGTCATATTTTTTGGTCTTGGCCTGGTGTTCGGTGAAGTTGCCTCCCGTCTGGTTGAAGAATCAGTACGGGCGAGTTTTGAAAAATGGAAAACAAATCCTGAATAAGAATATAAAGTAACCGCAGTCATTCATTTTATATCGTGCCTATTTGAAACGACTGTAAGTTGATCACGGAGGAGTAAATGGCCATCAAAGCCAGTGAAGAAATCGCAGAGATCTGGAAGGAATTCAAGCAGGATCAATCCAACCAGACACTCCGCAATAAATTGATTGAGCAATATGTTCCCCTGGTTCGTTATAATGCAGAACGAGTCTGGGCGAAGCTCCCTGAAGGGGTCGATTTAAACGACTTGATCTCAGCTGGTGTATTCGGGTTAATGGATGCCATCAATGCATTCGATCTGGAACGGGGCGTTAAGTTTGAAACTTACTGCGTTCCCCGTATCCGTGGCGCCATGCTGGACGAACTGCGTACCATGGACTGGGTTCCCCGTCTGGTACGGAGTAAGGCCAGTAAGCTGGAAGCAGCCCGCAAGGCAGCCGAAGCAGAGCATGGTCGCCCGCCGGCGGACGAGGAAATCGCCCGGAAGATGCAGTTGTCTCGCAAAGAGTTCGAAAAACTCAAAAGCGAAGCCAACGCTGTCGGACTGGTCAGCCTCAATAAAAAGTGGTATGAAACCGACAGCTACAAAGATGTACGGGAAGTGGATATTCTCGAGGACGCCAAGGGTGAAGATCCGACCAAGAGTATCCAGAAGCGGGATCTGATGCGACTGGTCACCAAGGGCCTGAACCGCAACGAACGCCTGATTATCATCCTGTATTACTACGAAGAACTGACCATGAAAGAAATCGGCAGCACTCTGGGTCTGTCCGAGTCGCGTGTCAGTCAGATGCATTCCAGCATTGTCAACCGCCTGAAAGAACAACTGGGCCGTCGACGACCCGAATTTGCATAATACATTTGTCTTACTCCTCTAAGACACAAAAGGCCTCCAGCGGTATGGAGGCCTTTTTTTACGTCTGGACATTCAAGGACAATTTGTAAATTCCTGCGAGTTCTCGCGCGGTATACTCGAAATTGGTGCGCGATTCGATTTAGAATAGGCCCACAGGGAACATAAGTTCCGGCTCGTCGATTTTCGACCACTTGGGATTCCACTTACTTCAGACAGATAATCGGGGTGACAGGTCATTCATGGAAGTTTCTCAGATTGAAGATTACTATCAGCGCTCACTGACAGAGGTGGGAAAAGTTCTCATGGGTCAGGAAGATCTGGTAGAAGGGGTGCTGATCGCCCTGTTCTGCGAGGGAAATGTGCTGATCGAAGGGGTTCCCGGCCTGGGTAAGACCTTGCTGGTCAATACCCTCAGCCACGTTCTCTCCAGCAGGTTCCGACGAATTCAGTTCACCCCCGACCTGATGCCCTCCGACATCACCGGGCATACCGTGTATGACATGCACGAAAAGGTTTTCACGTTCAATGAAGGCCCCCTGTTTACCAACCTGCTGCTCGCGGATGAAGTCAACCGCGCCCCGGCGAAAACACAGTCGGCACTGCTGGAAGCGATGCAGGAGCGCCAGGTTTCGGTGGATGGTAAAACCTATCCACTGGAGCGTCCGTTCCTGACGATTGCCACCCAGAACCCGCTGGAGCAGGAAGGAACCTATCCGCTGCCCGAGGCGCAGCTGGACCGATTCATGTTCAAACTGCTGGTCGACTATCCAACACAGGACCAGGAAAACGCGATCCTCGACCTGTACGCGGCCGGTAAAGACAATCGCGATCTGGGAACCTTCGGTATCGAGCCGGTTCTGAATACGGAAACAATTCTGGAAATTCAGAGACGGGCCACTGAAATCATCGTGGAGCCCTCGATCATCAATTACATCACTTCGATTGTCTCCCGCACCCGGGGCTGGCACACCATTGAAGTCGGTGCCAGTCCACGTGCCAGCGTGAACCTGTTGATCGGTTCGCGGGTGATGGCTGCCTGCCAGGGCCGCGACTTCGTTGTTCCCGATGACGTGAAGGAACTGGCTCTGCCAGTGCTGCGTCATCGCATCCGCCTGCATCCGGAAGCCGAGATTGAAGGCGTGAACGTGGACGATGTAATCCGAGAAATCCTGGAAAGTGTTGAGGCGCCCCGCCAATGATGCCCCGTCTCTCCCTGCTGTTTCTGTTCGCTGCCGCGATGGTTCCCTTTGCGCTGGGAACGGTCTGGCCCGAAGCGGGACAGCTGGGAATTCTGGTCTGCCTGGGTGTGTTTCTGCTGTCGCTGGTCGATCTGGTGGTTACCCCTTCGCTGCTGGCGATTGAAGTCAATCGGGATGTGAATGAAGTCCTGAGCGTCGGTACCCCGAACAACGTCAAACTCTGGTTTACGAACCGTGGTTCGGTGCCGCTCAAGATTCACGTGCACGACGAACCGCCGATGCCGTGCCACTATACCGATCTGCCTTTCGACATCGAACTGTTTCCGAACAAGCACCAGTACAGTATTTATCATGTTGAACCGCATCACCGGGGCAAAAACCGGTTCCGTCGCGTCTTTCTGCAGATGAAAAGCCGGCTCGGCCTGTGGACGCTTTACGATGAGCGGGACATTCACCAGGTGGTCCGCATCTATCCGGATATTAAAGCAGTACATGGCGTGGAGCTGATGGCCCGCCGGAACCGACTGGCAGAAACCGGCATCAAGATGTCCCGCCTGCGGGGACGCGGGACTGAGTTCGATCGCCTGCGCGAGTATCGTCGCGGCGACGAATTTCGCAGCATTGACTGGAAAGCAACCTCCCGGCACCAGGAGCTGATCAGTCGCGAGTACGTGGTGGAGAAGAATCAGAATATCATCTTTCTGCTCGACTGCGGTCGTTCGATGTGTAATGCCGACGAAGGCGTGACTCACTTCGACCGGGCGTTGAACGCGGCGATCCTGCTCAGTTACGTGGCACTCCGGCAGGGAGACACAGTCTCGTTGATGGCCTGTTCGAACAAGGTCGAGCGGTGGGTTCCCCCGGTGCGCGGTGCCGGTTCGATTCAGAAACTGATCCGCCAGGTTTATGATCTGGATCCGGTCTACGAGGCCTCAGACTACCGACTGATGTCGGAACAGCTCCAGTTGCGTTACCGTAAACGCTCGCTGGTCGTTGTACTCACACACGCGCTGGACGAAGTGCATCTCTCGCATTTGAGCGATGCCCTGCGGATGATGCGCTGGCCCCATCTGGTGCTCTCCGCGTTCCTGCGGAACGTTCCCCTGCAGGAGCGGATGAACGCGATTCCGGAAACAGACCGCGAAGCCTTCCAGATCGCCGCAGCCGCAGACATTGTGGCTACCCAGACCACACAGATCGCCGCGCTACAGAAATCAGGCCTGCTGATTCTGGACACGCTGCCGGAGAATCTGTCGGTCAATCTCATCAGCCGCTACCTGGACATCAAAGCCCGTCAACTGCTGTGATAGCAGAGTAGAGATTCTCCCATTTGCTTCCTGCTGCGCACAGGGTTATAGTTGTATCCATGCGTGCAATCTTGAACCATCACTCCTGTTGAATCTGTCAGCACTTCGAAAGCTCAGTGGTATGCAAATCTTCTCACGGACTATATTGCTATTCAGCCTGTGTGTAATGGCCCTGATCGCCTCTTTGGTGGAGGCAGCGGATGACGCTACTATCAGCCGAGAACAGGCGATTGCCATTATCAAGCAGTTTCGTGGGGATATTAAATTCCAGAAAGATGATGCCCAACTCGACATCAAGTCCATCTTCTTTGCCAATTCAAAAATCGATGATACCGGCCTCGTCTATCTAAAAGATTTTAACCAGATGCAGGATCTGGCTTTTTATGGTGCCCAGCTGTCTGGAGCAGGTTTAAAACATCTGCAGAATTTCAATCAGCTGCAAAAACTACACCTGGTACGCTGCCCTCTGAAAGATGCTGAGTTGGTGCATCTCAAACAGTTCCCGGCATTAAAACACCTCTACATTCGTAATGCCGAGCTGAGTGATGAGGCCCTCAAACACATGCAGGAATTAAAGCAACTGCAGAGTTTGTGGCTGGTCTCGACCAAAGTAACAGATGCAGGACTGATCCATCTGAAAGATTTAAAAGAACTAAGCTCGCTGAACCTCTATGAGACCAAAGTCAGTGATGCCGGCCTGGCTCATTTGTCAGGTCTGAAGAAGCTGAAGTACCTGGATTTAAAGCTCACTCAAGTCAGTAGTACTGCTGTTGAGAGGCTTCAGGCGCAGATCCCGGATTGCAAAATTTCATTTGACCGACCGATCCTGCCTGCGCATCTCAAAGTGGCTGAGGAGGTGAAACAGTTAAAAGGATTTGTACGATATCGAGATGCGAACGCGCACCGGATATTGTCGACAATCAGTCTGAGTGGTCCTCAAATCAACGACGCCAGCCTTTCCTGCCTGAAAGGTCTGTCTGGGTTGAAATCACTGACGTTGAATCAGACCAATGTCAGTGACCAGGGTCTGTCAAACTTAAAAGATCTGACGGGGTTGACCTCGCTGACCCTCATGCAGTCTCCCATCACAAACGAAGGCCTGTCACATTTAACAGGGCTTTCCCGCTTAACAGAATTAAATCTGTCGAGAACAGCAGTTACCGACGCCGGGCTGAAACACATCCTGGGCCTCAAGCATTTGCAGAAATTATATTTAATCAATACCGGAGTCACCTCTGCTGGCATTAAGCAAATCAAGGCCGCATTGCCGAAATGTAAAGTTGAAACTGGCGGAAGCACTGACGTTTCCATGCAGGGGCAAGCAGAAATTGCCGCCCTCAAGGCATTGGGAGCGCACATTCAGAATCAAAGGGAGTATAAGAATGGAAAATACACTTCGGAGTATTTTACCTCGATCCGATTTTTTGGAAATCGGATCACTGACGAGCAGCTCCGACAATTAAAAATGATTCCCCGTTTGAAAGTCGTTACTTTTAATCAAACGAATATTACCGACAAGGGCGTGGAATATCTTTCCGTTTTATCAGAACTGGAACAGTTACAGTTATCAGGCACTGCGATTACTGACAAAGGTGTATCGCACCTGAGTGATTTAAAGAATCTCCAAAGTCTGGATCTCAATCGTACGGGCATCACCGACCTGGGACTGGTTTCGCTAAACAAACTGCCTCAACTCAAATCACTGAACCTGGGAGGAACTCGGATCACAGATAAAGGCCTGATACATTTAAAAACACTATCAAGCCTGGAGACACTGAAGCTTTACAGCACAGGAATTACCGGATCTACCCTGAATGAATTGAAGCCACTGTCAAAACTTAAGACATTGGATTTATCCCTCACTCCACTCAATGATGACGGATTAAAAACAGTTAGTGAATTACACCAGTTACAAAGCATCTCCCTCACAAAAACGAAAATCACAAGTACCGGGGTCTCCCATCTCGCACCGCTGACAAAATTGACATACCTGAATCTCGATTATACCCAACTCGACGATGCTGCCCTGCCACCTCTCGCCAATCTGACAAATCTCAGCTCATTGAATCTTACAAAGACACTGGTGACAGATGTCGGGATGATTCATATTTCAAAACTGAAAGCATTGAAGACACTGAATCTGAATCACACGAAGATCACAAGCGCGGGTCTCGATCCCCTGAAATCACTCACGCAGCTTTATAAGTTAGGGCTAAGAGAGACAGCCATTGATGATTCGGGACTCAAAACTCTCAGTTCCCTCTTTCACTTACGCAGTTTGGATCTTTACGGCACTCAGGTGACAGATGCAGGCGTGCTCCATTTCAAGAATAAAGTTATCAAACCGACAGATCTCAACTTACATGGCACGCGCATTACAAAAACCGGACTGGAAACACTTAAGCAGGAATTCCCGGACTGTCAGATACAGGTATCACCGCCCCTGGATTCTGACATTGAAGCGATACTCGCCAAACTGAAAGCAGCGGGTGCTTATCGTGTTCGCCGACTACGAGATGATGGGACAGAGCAGCTTACGATCCGGTTCTATCCTCGACTGGGAAACCAAACCGAATTGCCTCCCATCAATGAACGTCTGAAACTGTTAAAGGGGCTTAAGACGTTAGAAGAGCTGGAAATTTCCGATAACAATTTGACCGATCTGGGCCTCAAAGAACTTCAGCATGTTCCTGAACTGAGAACTCTACGAATTAATGCTGGTAAGCTGACTGCAGAGGGATTGAAACAGGTAGCCCAGCTCAAAAAACTGAATCTGCTGCAGATTCAGAATGCGGGCATCACTAATGAGCAACTGGTAGAGCTTAAGGACATGACTCAACTGGAAACACTGGTCCTGAGTGGCAATCAGATTACAGAACACGGCCTCAAACATCTTTCAGGCCTCACAAATCTCAAAGGACTCAATCTGAGCCAGAACCGGATTTACAGCGACGGCATGGTACATCTTGCTTCCCTCAAAAACCTCAGAGGTCTGATCCTGGAAGGGACTCGCGTGGCCGATCAGGGACTGCAAGATCTGATCACTCTACCGCGGCTACGGACATTAATTCTCAATGGAACAACCATTACAGACGGCGGAACACAGCTTTTGAGGAAGATGAACTCGCTGGGGATGTTATCACTGGAATCCACCTACATCTCCGACAGAGGGCTCAAAGATCTGGAAACGCTGCGGGGATTGTATCGACTTAAATTGAATGACACGCATGTCACGGAACAGGGAGTTAAGAACTTTCAGCGTCTCTTGCCAAAATGCCAGATTGAATACACAACACCTGTCGCATCGACTCTGCAAAACATTGTGCAGGAACTGAAAGAAGCGGGCGCTGATGTCAGCTTAATCAAACTGGGGAATCACCAGGCAATTGGTTCCGTGTATTTTCGGAATCCCGTCAAAGGTATCTTCACCGTTGATGACCGAACAGATAAAGCACAAGTGCTCGACAGTTGTCTGATACGGATCTCGGCACTCAAAGAGTTGAGAGAGTTGGGTATTCACTGGCCTGAGTTCGACGATGCGAAACTCAAACGTATCAAAAATCTAAAATACCTGTCTGAGCTCGATTTGACCGGGAGCCGTATTACTGATTCGGGGATCCAGGAATTAGAGGGGATGGTAAACCTGCAAATTCTGAAATTGAATCATACGCAAATCTCAGATAAAGGAATTACCGATCTGGTTAAGCTGACTCTGCCACGGTTGAATCAGCTCGAACTCAACCAGAGTAAAGTGACGGAGGCGTCGCTCGATTCTTTAAAAGCATTGCAGCATTTGAGAAACCTGTCTCTGACTCATCTGGTGGTTTCGAATTCGCAACTCACAGAATTCAGTCAGGCGCTACCTAACTGTCACATTAAACTCAAAACCGAAGAATAACCAACACGCCCGCGGTATTAACATTTCCTCGCACCTACACAAAAGCGTATACACCGGTACGGTTATACCGCTGGTATCAATTGTAAGACACAGTGTCCACGTCGAGTGTGGGAATTAGTGAAAAGATTTTTTCGGGTGATCTCACCGATTTCAGAGAGAAACTGGTGGTCAACATCGTGTGCATATCTATAAATGGTCGATATTTATAAAGAATTAACAAAACCGGCTCGCATATAAAATATGCGGGTCGTGGGACAGAAATCGTCCCCTCTTGTTTGAGCGATGACTTTTTTCTTTTACTTAGTTCAGGGCCAGCCGTATAATTAAGATTCATTAGAAGTAAGCTACGTTTGTATTTGGAGTCATTTATGGCAGTCTGTTTAGTCCCCGTGAACCAGGGTCGCCCCATTGTGTTAGATAAGGCGATCATTCTTGTTGGACGGCATCCGGACTGCGATATCGTCATTAACGACAGCCCAAAGATTTCCCGCAAACACTGCTGCCTGGCGATTGTCAATGATCGCCCGGTGATCCGAGATCTGGGCAGTATGAACGGGGTTTACGTCAACGGAACCCGCATTGATTCAGAAGTTCGGCTGAAGCTGCACGACGAAATCAAGATCGGTAACGTCGCTTACCACCTGGAAAACATCGGTGCGGACGACAAGAAGAAGCAGGAACCGAAGGAGAATACCCTCAGTTCCGACGACTCCCCGACCAAGGCTCCTTCTGTACAGCACTTCAAAAAGCCTGGGAAAGACATCGACATCTCTCAGCAGTTCCCCGTCGCGATTTCCGAAAGCGGCCAGAACGTGAAAGCGAACGAGAATCTGGACAGCCACGAGCTGGACGCTGATGATGAAGATGAAGAAGGCAATTACTCGGACAGCTTTGAGGGACACGGCTCGAACGTCGAGTTCATTTCTTCGTCGTAGGCGTTTCTACTCCGGTCTGCTCAGCAGGAGGAATCTGCCTCCCCCGATTTTTCATCTGAAATAACAGCGGGTGCCAGAACCGAAAATGGGCGATCGTCATGATCACCAGCAGCGTGATACAACTGATGATCCCACCAATCAGAAACCAGCCTGACTGGTACGCCCAGATCACTTCATGCTGCCCCGCGGGAAGCTTCACGCCCCGGTACATGCCATCCACCAGTTCCGCTTCTGCAGGCTGACCATCCACGTAGACCGACCAGCCGGGATACAAGAGATCGGTCAGGATCAGCGTATCTTCTTCCGGCGTCTCTGCCTCAATGACAATTTCATTTGCCCGGTAGGACTTAATCTCTGCCTGCTGATCAGCCACGGGATGTGACCAGGCAACACGACCACGGGAACCTTCGAGTTCATAGAAGTAGACCGGTTCATCGAAGCGGCCCCAGGCGGGATTGATCACGGCATCGAAGTCACTCCACACCGGTTTGACCGGCCAGCGACTCAGGTCCAGCGGATGCTGACTCAGGATGTGTGTCACCCCTGCTTTTCTCAGCCATTCAATCTGTTCCGGCGTGGCTGGTTCTTTAAAAGGCAGCGGGTCCGGCATGGCCACCGCGGGGTCGAAATACTGCTCGGGGCCGATGCCCAGATAGACGGGCGTGGATGCCACGCCGATCAAGGTCGGCAGGTTTGCGCCCGGGGCAAACAACCGCACCGGCTGACCGTACTTGCTGGTAATCTCCCGCAGTGCACTCTTATCGACATTGTTAATCGGTGGATTCGGGATGATCGTGGCATAGGTCACGTAGCGGCTGACGACCCAGAAATCCGCCGTGGTAAACAGGCAGACTAACGTCACCACACCAATCTGAATCGCGGGTTTCCAGTTCGAGATGAGACGCTCCAGACAAACGCCCGCGATCACTGCAACCGCGAATGTCGTGACGATGCCATACCGTCCGGGTCCGGTAAAGAAACTGAAGCCGGGGATGTGTCTGGTGATCGGCATTAACCAGCCGGGCGTATAGAGGAGCGCCAGAAAACCGATGATTGCCAGTAAGATCAGCCGTCGGTCACGTGTCCAGGCTCCGGAAAATGTTCCGTAAATCAACAGCAGCAGTGCGGCAATCCCGAAGTAGAGATGTGCTTCTACCTGATTCGTGGCTTCCGAACCGGGAGCCAGCCCTGCATCAAGATTGACTTCATAGGGATACCAGGCCCAGGGAGCGACGATTTGCGACAGGTACCAGACGGGAATATGACCATAGCCGGGCTTATGCGAACGTTCGCCTACCTCGGCCCGCTGACTGTGCTGTTTGAGTTCCCAGGTCGGCGCCAGTTGAACTGCCGACAGTGCGTAGGTTGAAACAAAGGCCAGCAGCAGCAGGATGACCGTGCGTCTGCGGTAGGGTTTGAGTGCGTCTGTGGTTTCATCACGACTGAACCAGATGCGGGCGGGAATATAAACCAGCAGCATCAGCTGAGTGATGAAGGCCAGGTTAAAGTGGCCGGGCAGGATCTGCATACTGAGTGCGAAGCAGAGCAGAATCGGGTACCGCCAGTAGCGGGTCTGGAAGAATGATTCCACACACCAGAGCGTCAACGGGAGCCAGGCCCCGCCGATGATGGCCCATTCCAGGCAGATCCTTGAGGGAAACCAGCCGTAGGTGTAGACCAGCCCCGCGAAGAGTGCTGCTGCGATCGAATAACCAATCCGCCTGACATACAGAGCCGTGAAGACAAAGGCGAGGATGTAATGCAGAAGCTGTACGAAGTTATAAGCGGTATTCACGGGCAGAAAGCGGTAGGCGAAATAGTTGAACGGATAAAAGGCGCCGGTCTGGCTTTCCGCAACGAGGGGAAAACCATGACCGATGTAAGAATTCCAGAGCGGGAATTCGCCGGCCTGCAGGCGTTCTGCGAAGAAGGTTTTCTGCGGGAAGAAATAAGTATAGAGGTCGCCACCAATCAGGCCCCCACCCGACCAGAGACCGCTCCAGAAGACCCACGTCAGTGCGACGGCCATAATCAGAATGATGCCGGCAAACAGGGGTGTGCCGAGCGGTTTTGTTTCCGCAGAGGGGGCGGGTTCGGCTTTCTTCTGGGGGGAACGACTCAAGCGACTGGACCTTGTGTTGACTGAATACTGTCTGAAATAAAAAAGCAGGCGGCTGAATACCTGCGTGTATTCTAAGCCGCCTGCTCTGATGTCTCAACAGACTGCGTCCGGAAGTTAGTTACCGAACATGCGGTTCAGGCGTGCCTGATGATAGGCCAGCTTTTCTGCGGAACTCATGGCTGCGAAATTCGGAGCTTCCGGAGTCTTCCCTGCTGCGGGTGTAGCCGCTGGTTTCTCTGCGGATGGGGTCGCTGGCTTGCCACCTGCTTTCTTCTCCGGAAAGCTGAAGGTTTTGCCGTCTTCACCGCCATAGCTCATCACGGCGGTCTGGTAAGTCAGATCGGTTTCGAGATCGCGGTGCGGTTTAATGCCCAGTTCCTGCAGAACGCCGTGATAGGCTTTGACGGCATCTGCGGGTTGGATTTTGTCTTCGACCAGGTAACGCAGAAACTGAATGAAGGCGAGCTGATGTTCGGCCTGGTTGATCTTGCGACCAAAGAGGGCGACACGGGCTCCGTATTTCCGGGCATCGTAGATCAGCTGGAAGGCATCAAGCGTGGTCCCTGCTGAACCGCCGAGAATACCGACAACGAGGTGCGGATCATAGGCAACCAGTTCTTCCATGGCCCGCGGACCGTGGTAGACCATCTTCAGAAAGACGGGGCGTCCCGGCGAAGCGACGCCAGCCAGAGTCCGGGCGATCAGGTCGTTGATGAAACCGGGGGCCAGATCTGCGGCGACCGCGTTACTGATGTTCGGATCGAAAATCTCCAGGAAGTGGCGGAACTTCTTGCGTTCGGCTTCTTCGCGAAATTCCTTGTAGCGTTCAAGGGTCGCGAGGTCTTCTTCGAGATTGTTATTAAAGGTTACTGAGTAAAGACCCAAGTCAGCACCGTAGGCGCGTTCTTCAGGCTTACAATCGAGATGTCCACACTGGATGTGATCCAGGCTGGCCGACCGGAATGGCTTGGCCGGCGGCAGATGCAGTTTACCTCCGCGGGGAACGTGCACGTCGGTCGTGTCATTCGCCCGGGCGGCGGGTGTGATCGGTGAGTTGTCGAACAGACGCTCGTCGATCGTCAGTTTTTCGCTGGTGCTGGCAGACATCAGGACGATGTCGACCACTTCCTGCTTGATGACTTCGCGAATCTGCTGACGGTATTCTGCCAGCGTTTTGTATTTGAGTTCCTGGTCGTGCCGTTCCGGAGAGAGTCCAGGGGCACCGATGCCGAAGGCCATGTCGGCGTCTTTGGCATCAGCAATGATAAACTCTTTCGAGCCGCTGGGGTCAGCGTGAATTGACTGAAGCTTCCTGTCGAGAGATTTTTCCATCACACAATCATTTCAAAAACAAAACGCAAAAGCAGAACGCATATAACACTTCAGGTGGTCACCCGGCTGAGAATCAGCCGAGGACTTTGTCGACGGTTTCCCGCAGAACCCGGCCGGACTGAGTCAGAGCCAGCTGTTCTTTGGGCCAGAGTTCGATTTCCAGGTGCTGCATGACGCCGGTGCGTCCCATGACGGTCGGAACCGAAATACAGACATCCCGCAGACCGAAGGCACCATCCTGCAGAGATGAAACCGGCAGAATGCGACGCTGATCGAGGGCAATACAGTGCACGACATCGGCGATACTCACGCCGACAGCGAAACCAGCTCCGCCCTTTTTCTTGATGACTTCAGCTCCGCTGCCACGAGTTTTCTTTTCGACTTCGGCAATCAGACTAGCATTCACACCTGGGAACTTATCCAGAGGGAGTCCGCCGACCTGAGCAGCTGACCAGACGGGAACCATGCTGTCACCGTGCTCGCCGAGAATCAGGGTGGAAACCTGTGTCGGAGGGACATCCAGACGGGCTGCCAGCATGCTGCGAAGCCGGGTGGTATCGAGAACGGTCCCCAGACCGATGACCTGTTGAGGCGGCAATCCGAGTTCTTTCATGGCCAGGTAGGTCAGCACGTCGACCGGGTTGGAAACGACGAAGACAATCGCCCCGGGTTTGGTACCGACGCGTTTGACGTCAGCCAGAATGTTTTTGAAGAGTTCAACGTTGCGGTTGATCAGATCCAGGCGGCTTTCATCGGGCTTACGACGCAGACCGGCGGTGATGACGATCACATCGCTGTCTTTCACCAGTTCGGTGCCCCCCGCATAAATCTTCTGATCTGCGGTCAGAGAGCTGCCGTGCAGCAGGTCCAGGGCCTGGCCTTCGACCAGTTCCTGATTGACGTCTACCAGAGCGATTTCCCGGACAATGCCTCCGGCCTGTAATGCAAAGGCAGCACAGGAACCGACGAGTCCCCCACCACCGATAATACTGACATTCATGATCAAATCTTTTCTATTTATGACGAAGTGAGCTGTGAGTAATTCTGCAAACGTTTGCCCAGGTGATTTACCCGAGACGACTGCCCGGGATTACTGTCCCAGGGCTGACATGACCTGATCGGTGATCGCTTTGATCAGCTGATCTGAGTTGCCGCCGGCAGGTGCTGCTGCGGGCTGGGTCGATGGTTTCTGCAGGTATCCCGGGTAACTGGGAGCTGGCTCAAACGCTTTCTGCTGCGGTAGACCTTCGGTATAACCTTCCCGGAAGGCGCTGTTGCCACAGAGATCACAGTCTTCAACGTGGAAACGGGGATCATCGAAACCGAGCTTCTGCTTCAGGTCGAGCAGTTCGCGGGTTTCGTTTTCCGTAAAGTAGTTGATGCGTCCGAGCTGCTTGGAGAGCAGCAGAATTTTACAGTACGCATCCAGGATTTCGGTTTTCCAGTAAGCGTCTTCCAGAGACTTACCGAAGCTGACGGTACCATGGCCGGTCAGGATGATCGTGTTGGTGCCTCCTTTGAGGAAAGGCAGTACGGTGTCGGCAAATTTCTGTCCGCCCGGTGTTTCGTAAGGAGCCATAGGTACTTCGCCCATGAAGACTTCGACTTCGGGCAGCACACACTGTGGGATCGGCTCGCGGGCAACAGCGAAGGCAGTCGCGTGAGGCGGGTGACAGTGCACGACGGCTTTGACGTCGGGACGTTCTTTCATGATCGAAAGGTGCAACAGGATTTCGCTGGTACGCTTGCGGGTACCGGCGATCTGGTTGCCATCCAGGTCAACCGCACAGATGTCTTCGGGATTCATGAAACCTTTGCAGATCATCGTGGGTGAGCAGAGTACTTCGTTTTCGCCGACGCGAATCGAGATGTTACCGTCGTTGGCAGCCGCGAAGCCTTTGTTGTAGACGCGACGTCCGATTTCGCAGATCTCTTCTTTCAGTTTCCGGTCGTGAATTCCACTGTTCCATTGACTCGACATGGTTTTGACTCCCAACGTAAATTTAAAAAGTATGTGTTTTCAGTTTGTGTGACTGGTCATTAGTAAACTTCAACCTGATCCAGGATGGCCGACACATAGGCGTCGATCGGTTTGGTATCAGGATTAAAGGGAGCTGCTGCTTCCGCTCCTTCACTGACAGCAATCAGGCTGCCAGGTGAAGCACCCAACTCATCGTAGATCACAAACGGTTCCGTTTTCTTTTTCTTGTTTGTGTTCAGTTCGTCGCTCTTCAAGGGAATCCCGATAATCCACCGCGCGCCGTCCAGACTCGGATGCTTGCGTGACAGTGTCACTTTGCCGATGACTTCTGCGATTTTCATAATCTGGTTCCCTGTGTTGTTCCCTGAATTCGACTTTGCAGCCCGCTTAGACTTCCGGATGCGGAGTGCCGGCGGAGACAAAGGCCTTCATCAGGTTTCTCAATTCAATAAACGATTTCTGGTCCGGGTTGATACAAACGAGGTTTGGACTCATTTGCGACACAACCGTTCGCAGGTGATTCACATCCTGGATGGCGGCGGCACAGATTTTCTGATTCCGATTCGCCAGGCAGGCTGCTTTCTCTGCTGCCGAGACAAACAGGACCACGCCTGTAGCATCGGCACGACATAAACTGCTGACCGCCCCCTGGACCGCTTCGTCCAGAGAACCTGCCAGTTCCTGTGACCAGCTTGCGCCGGTCTGCTGTTCGATATTCGTCAGAGCCTGTTCCACCACGCCAGCCCGATTAAGAACAATCGCCCGCCAGGTCCCCCCTGCTTCGCTTTTGTGCAAGCAGCGGCTGTTGCACGCTGGATCTCGACTTTGTATTCCCGCAGATAATCTTTAGCCGAAGGGGTCAGAATGGCCCCTGCGGTGACGCCGATGACGGTCTGTCCTTTGGCTTTCTCTGCGAGCAGGTCGGCCGTGATGACTTTCTCTGACAGGATGACTGAGGAACTGTTCCTGACCGGGGTCATACCGCTGCCTGCTGCCTGTGTGACCTGTCCCTGACGGGAGAGGGTCGACAAGACATCGGCAACGACCTGATTGACCAGTTCTTCAGAAATCTGCATTGGTTTATTTCTTTTTCCCCGGAGACACCTGATCTTCATCGAGCACACCCATGGTGGCCCAGCGGATGGGAGTATTGTCGACCCCCACCATGTCCCGGACGGCAGCCCCGTCTGATGTCAACAGCACCAGATCGTGTTTGCCGCACCCGAGTTGATCGATGACCAGTTCAGGAAATCCATCAGCGTTGCCATCAATATCCAGTGTCTGGACGAGCAGCAGTCGCCAGCCTGCCAGACTGGGATGCTTTGCAGTGGCGGTTGCCCGTCCGATGACTCTGCCTGTCAACATATGATTTCAATCCTGAAGCGGTGATCCGCGAAACGTGACTTAGATAACTCGTAAATGTCCGACGGTGGTGGAACGACGGAAGCGGGTGAAGGTCAGCGGGTTGGTGACCCCTTCCCCGGTGGGTGTCGCGATACTGAAGGAACCATAGCCTTCACCACCGTTGCCCAAGGCTGCTCCACAGGGACCATTCTGCACAAACAGAGTGGTGTCCATGACGCGACCCATTTTGGTAATGGTTTCAATGTTGCGTGAGTGAATCATGCTGGTGTGCCGGAATCCGTGTTCGAATTCTTTGGCCAGCTCGATTCCGTGATCGGCGTTGCGACAGCGAACGAAAGGCACGAAGGGCATCATCTGCTCTTCAGGCACGAAGGGGTTGTTCGTATCGGTTTCGCCGTAAAGTAACTGAGTTCCTGCTGGCACGTTAACACCGATCATTCCGGCGAGCACAGCGGCGTCTTTGCCGATCATGTCGCGGTTGAGTACAGCGTGTCCGCCCGGTTCTTTGGGAGGAGCGAAGGCCAGCGATGTGAGTTGTGCGACCTGCTGAGCGTTCAGCTGGAATCCGCCATGACGTCCCATGGCTGACATCAGCTGGTCAAAGATACTTTCGACGGCGAAGACTTCTTTTTCGCCGATGCAGAGCAGGTTGTTATCGTAGGCCGCCCCGATAATGATCGATTTGGCAGCGTTGTCGAGATCGGCGGTTTCATCGACGACTACGGGAGGATTCCCCGGTCCGGCGACGATAGCCCGCTTCTTAGCGGCCAGAGCAGCACGGGCTACACCCGGTCCCCCGGTCACAACGAGCAGCGGAATACTGCGGTGATTGAAGATTTCGTCTGCGGTTTCCAGGGTCGGGTTGCCGACGATGGTCACCAGGTTCTGCAGGCCAGTCGCCTGGTAGATGGCCTGGTTGAAGCGACGCACTCCTTCGCAGGCGATTTTCGCTCCGCTGGGGTGCGGGTTGACGACCAGCGTGTTGCCGGCGGCGACCATGTTGATGAAGTTACAGGCCAGAGTCGGCAGGGAGTGTGTTACCGGAGTGATGGCACCGATGACGCCGAAGGGGGCGTATTCGGTGAGGCTGATCCCGTTGTCCCCGGAGACAGCTTCAGTCTTGAGGAATTCCATGCCGGGAATGCTTTTGATCAGATGCAGTTTTTCGATTTTGTGATCGAGGCGACCGATTTTGGTCTCTTCGAGTTCCATGCGGCCCAGTTCTTCCGCCTGGGTATCACAGATCTGCCGCACGATTTCGAGTGCCTTGGCCCGGTCTTCCAGAGTGGCCTTGAGCAACTGCTGCTGACCTGCGGTGGCAGCGGCTACCGCCTGGTCGACGCTGTTGAACACGCCCCAGTCGCCATCGCCGCCCGCGGGTGCGGAACCATAGCCACCCCGGTTATTGAGCTGCGATAACACTTCCTGAACGACACTGCGAATGGCTTCTTCTGTCGCCTGCATAATCTATCTCTCCCCGAGTCGCCGGCTGTGAAAGCGAGTGTTTCCTGTAGCGGACTCAGTCTGTTTTATTTCAGTTTTGGTTTTCCAGGTTATAGTTTTCCATCTGGTTGCGAATCCATGCTTCCAGTTTTGATTTGGTCGGTACTGAAGCAATCATGACCAGCAGCAATATGCCGACAGCCACAAGCGAAAGTACCTGGCTCTCTGTCATGTAGGCCACCAGATTGAGCATCGCCGCTCCTTCCAGTAAGGCCAGTCCCACAATCAGCCGAGTCATGAAAATCTGATCGTAGGATGCCAGAACCTCGTCTTCGTCCTGAATATTCTCTGTTTTAATTCTCTCCATGGCCTGGTTGAACATGTTGCGTCCTACCAGATCCGGCACAAAGGTGCGTAATACCAGCATGACCGCTGTAGCACCCAGTCCCACATATGTCAGGAGCGGCAGATCGTCGCCGGGTGCTTCGTCCTTTCCCAGGATTCCGACCACGACCACTCCGAAGGTTACCACACCCATGATCAGGGCAAACCAGATGATGAACATCGTCCGGTGTCTCTGCTCTGGCGTTGCCTGTGGTAACTGTCTGGTCATGATTTGATTCCGGTTCAGAACGAACTTCAGTCCTTCGAGTTAAAAATCTCCCGGTTGCCAATGTGAACCTGATCGACGATGCCGATGATGGCTGCATCGATGGGCAGTTTTTTGGTTTCCGGTGTGAAGCGGGCTGACGACCCCTGCACACACAGCACGACCTCACCCTGCCCTGCCCCTACGGTATCGACGACGATAAACGACCGTCCTGTGGGAGTCAGATCACTCTGGTCTTTTTCATTGACGCGCAACGGTTCGACAATCAACAGTTTCTGACCGACCATCGCATCGACTTTCTGAGACGAAACGACGCTTCCGGTGATACGTCCTACAAACATCGAACCAACTCCTGTTTAATCCCGTGAAAGGATACTTCTATTCTCGGGGCGTTACGCACGCCCTTCGATGGTTTCTACTGTCTGCCGTGCTACGACAATCTCCTCATTGGTAGGCACGACCCAGATCTGCACGTTGCTGTCGTCCGCCTGGATCTGTGATTCCTCGGACGCATTCTGATTGCGTTCCGGATCCAGTCGAATTCCCGCCCATTCCAGGTTGCTGCAGACCTTTTCTCGCAGGCTGACACTGTTCTCACCGATTCCACCCGTGAAAACAATCGCATCCACGCCGCCCAGAACCGTCATGTAACCTCCCAGGTAATGCCGGATGGCTGAGTGGAACACGCCCAGGGCCAGTTGGGCCCGCTCGTGTCCGTTGGCGGCCGCTTCTTCCAGATCGCGACAGTCGCCACTCAATCCGCTCATTCCCAAAAGACCACCCTTACTCGACAGGTCTTCCAGAAGTTCCTCCAGAGATTTTCCGGTGGCCTTCTGCAGAACCGGCAGAGCAAACGGATCAAAATCACCCACACGGTTATTGTGGGGCAATCCTGTCTGAGGGCTCATACCCAGACTGTTGGCTTTAGAGACACCTCCGTGCATGGCACAGAGAGAGCTGCTGCCTCCCAGGTGGCAGGAAATCACCTTCAGATCGTCTTTACCGGTGAGTTCGGCCATACGTGAGCCGATATACCGGTGACTGGCACCATGGAACCCCCAGCGTTTGACTTCGTACTCTTCGTCCCATTGGAACGGGATGGCGTAGGTACGATTTTCCGGCGCGATGGTTTCATGGAAGGCGGTTTCGAGTGCGGCAACCAGCGGGATTTCAGGGAACGCCTGACGCAGTTGTCGCATAGCCCGGGCATACGGAGGATTGTGAGCCGGCGCGATGTCGGACAGGGCCTCCATTTTGGTCAGCAGGGTTTCTTCTACCAGGCGTACGCCACTCATGTTTCCGGCAAAGACCGCTTTGAAACCAATGCCGGCAACTTCGTCGGCTGACTCGAGACAACCCCATTCGGAGTTGGTCAACTGAGACAGACACAGGTTGACGGCGGCTGCATGGTCGGGCACGTTCTGTTCGTGCTCTTCCCGATGCTCACCAATTTCAACGAAGCAGTGCGACTGTTCGCCGCCGATCCGATCGATGCCCCCGCGTGCGAGCTGCACTTCTGCGGGCATATCAAACAGGCGATATTTGAAACTGGTAGAACCTAAATTGGCAACTAGTACTTTCATTGCAGGAATCCATTCTGTGACTTGAGGACTGGTGTTTCGACTTCCCTTTTCCCTCTGTTCAACAGCGAACTTCGGGAAGAACCAACAGTACGTCTCTTACATAAAGTGTGACATCAGGCTTTCGGAGGGGCGTGCGATTACGTGTGCACCAACCAGTTCTCCGATTTGAGAAGCGGCAGCAGCACCAGCGTCAACAGCAGCACGAACCGATCCGATATCACCCTGGATCACGGTGGTAATGTAGGCACCACCAATCTGAATCTGGTCAACCAGAGTCACGTTGGCAGCTTTCAGCATGGCGTCGGAAGCTTCGATTTGAGCGACCAGACCTTTTGTTTCAATCAGACCAATTGCTTCAGAACTCATTATGTTTTTCTCTTTCAATGTAATGGGTTGAGCTGAATCCTGTGTTGCTTCATACCAGTTGAACGTCAACTGGTTATGTTCATCCTCAAAGCGTTCAGATTCAGGGACTTCAGCTGTCAAAGTTCAGAACCCGTTATTATTTCTTAGCAGCGGCAGTCTTGCTGGGCAGTACGCTAGCCAGTTCTTCGTGCGGACGAGGAATGACCTGTACGCTGACAACTTCGCCAACTTTGCTGGCAGCAGCGGCACCGGCGTCGACAGCAGCTTTGACAGCAGCGACATCACCGACAACAAAACCGGTTACCAGACCGCTACCTACTTTTTCCCAGCCAATCATCTGTACGTTGGCTGCTTTGAGCATTGCATCGGCGGCTTCAATCAGGCTGATCAGCCCTTTTGTTTCCACCATTCCCAGGGCTTCCATTGCTTTCGCCATGAGTCAGTTCTCCTTGTTAGAGACAGTAAAAAAACAGTTCGTGATTTCTACGGACCCGGCACCCGGATCCGCAACAGGAATTAAGCGATGCATCCGCGTGACGCACCGGTGGCTGATCTGTTGAGGATCAGCTGTGTTTGCATTTACAGGATTCCGGGACGAAGAGTTTGACCGAAGTCGCATGATCGAGGTCGACGGCGTTGCCTTCGTCGGTATCGATGTGGACTTCCAGTTTGACGTCCGGGTTTTCGCGTACGACCACATCTTCGAGGACCGTGGTGCAGCCGGGGGAATCGACCCGCAGGTGCAGGCTGTCGCCGTTGGCACAACCGTAGTAAGCACAGTCAGCTGGTGACATGTGGACGTGACGGGCAGCCCGGATCACGCCGAAATCGAGTTCGACGACTCCCTGGGGTCCCATCAGCACACAACCGGGTGTGCCTTTGATGTCGCCACTGATGCGGACTGGCAGATCCAGTCCGAGAGAGATCGAATCGGTGTAGGCCAGTTCGACCTGAGTATCGCCACGGCAAGGTCCCAGAACGCGAACGTTGGGAATCATCCGGCGGCGGGGGCCGACAATCGCCACGGTCTGAGTGGCGGCGAAGTAGCCATCCTGGTAGAGGTCTTTCTGGACTTCGAGTTCAGCACCTTTACCGAACAGGACTTCCAGGTGTTCCTGAGAGAGATGCACGTGTCGTGCTGAGATATTCACAACCAGGGGGTTCGGGGCCGTCTGCAGTCCCGGAGCTGATGTGCCCGGGAGTTGTTGAGATAAAGCCTGACGAACCAGTTGTTCTACCTGCGAGCGAGAGATGGAATTTTTCAGTTGTGTCATAATATCTGATCTCAATTTATTGTATGGTCTCGATGATCGATTCAGAATTGTCAGGTTTCGACAATCGTGAGTTTGATGCCGGCATCGCGGAGTACCTGCTGCCACTCTTCCGTGATCCCGTCGTCCACGACGATGTGATCGACGTCCGCCAGCGGGCAGAGGTAGGCCAGAGCCGAATGCCCGAATTTGGTACTGTCAGTCACCACGATCACTTCTTCTGCAGCGGCAAACATCTGCTGCTCCGTTTCCACCAGTAACATGTTGCTGTTGTACAGCCCATCTTCAGTGATTCCGCCAACGCTGATAATGAGGCGACGCACATGAACGCTTTTCAGCGATTCCACAGCAGTCTTCCCCAACGCGACGCCGGTTTTGGGAAACAGGAAGCCTCCGATCAACATCAGATCGACCTTGGGCTGGTTGACCAGCAGATTGGCGATCGGCAGTGAATTGGTGACGACCTGTAGTTCTTTGCCCGCCAGTTGACGAGCGACTTCGAGAGTGGTTGTGCCTCCATCCATCAGCACAGCCTCTCCGGGAGCAATCAGATCTGCCACAGCCTGTGCTACCAGCCTTTTTTGCCTGGACGACATAAAAGACCGATCTTCAAAAGTGGCTAATGACTCTCCCACGTAAGCAGCGCCACCACGAGTGCGACGAATCTGACCGATTCCGTCAAGATACTCCAAATCCCTCCGAATCGTAGATTCCGAGGCACCGACAGAATCCATCAAATCCACAAGGGAGACAAACCCCTTGTTTTCGACAATCTTTAGGATGCTTTCCCGTCTTTCGTCAAGTAACATTGACATACAAACTCCTCCTGAGACGATCTATTTCCCTAAAGAATATGCCTCTCGTAGCGCTTTCTTTCAATCTTTATCTTCAAAATACACTCAATATATTTCACTTTCAATCAAAAACTGTCAGTTGTTTTGATATTTCCCAGAGACTTCATCTTTCCTAAAGCAAATATTCATCTGAGAGCGGAATTCGCTAAAGTCCCGCCTGCTTACCTGGTTTGACGGAAGTCTATGTCCCAAACTTACATCAGAACCGGGACTTGGGTCGCTTTTTGGAGACATTTCAGGGCCTGAATTCTCTGTTTCTTCACCCTGGATACCGGTCACTGCCAGTGGGACGGGTTCTGTCAGTTCTAGCGGTTCCCCGGTTTCAACGATTCTGATCTGCACATTTGCTGTCTGTTTCAGTAATTGGTGATCACTCAGCCCCCTGCTCACGTCGATCACCTCCCATGGAAGGCTGCGCGAGGATCGCGTGGAAACAGGATTCAGGGAGGACCGGAGTGAAAGTCAAATCTTCGATAGCCGTTTCACTGCTCACGTGCACGCTCTACGGTTGCGCTGCAGGTCCCGCCTCCTATCTGGCCCGGAAGTCTGAAACTCCCGCGGCTGAAAAACAGGAGGCGTCGTACACACTTTCCCTGGACGAAGAAGAGACCTCCCCCGCACCAGAAACGCAGCAGGCTGCTGAGACAAAACTGGTGGCTCATGAAGAACCGGTGGAGCTGCCGCTCTCTGAGATCGCTGCCCCCCTGCCCCCCAAACCCGCTCACACGACAGCGTTCCCCGCGAATTCCTGTTCTCTCGCGGAACTCGAAGCACTGGCCCAGGCACACAACCCGACCCTGATTCAAGCCCAGGCTCAGGTGGATGCTGCTCGGGGTGCCGCCTATCAGGCCGGCCTGAAGCCAAATCCGGTGATGGGTTATAAAGCGGACCAGATCGGCATCGAAGGCACCCCCGGCGAGTTGCAGGGTGGGTTTGTCTCACAGGAGATCGTGACCGGTGGCAAGCTGAAGCTGAGTCGCGCCAAGTGGACGCAGCAGATGTGTATCGCTGAAACGAACCTGCAGGCACAATGCACGCGGGTACTCAACGATGTGCAGATCCATTACTACCGGACCCTCGCAGCGCAGCAGTTACTGGCGGTACAGAAGCAGTTGCTGGCGAATGCGGAAGATAACCTGCAGACCCACAAAGAGATGTTCAACCTGGGACAGACCAATCAGGCGGGACTACTCCGGGCCGAGGTGGATCTGCAAAAGGCGCGTCTCAACCTGCAGACTGCAGAGAACGATCTGGAGCAGGAATGGCGTAAGCTGGTAGCGATGGTGGGTGTCCCCGAACTCGCATGCACGACCCTGGTTGGTTCGCTGGAACCGCAGAGCGAACTGCTGGACTGGAATATGGTGCTCAATCAACTGCTGGAAAGCAGCCCGGAGATTGTGGCTGCCTGGGAACGGGTGCAGCATGATGAGATCACCGTAGAACGGGAAAAGGTCCAGCCGATTCCGAATGTCCTGTTGAATGTAGACTTTGGTCACAACTATGAAACGGACAACTCGGTGGCGGGCGTGTCGGTCGGGCTGCCGATCCCGATCTTTGACCGGAACCAGGGGACGGTGGACCAGGCGTTGGCCGACCTGAATCAGTCGCGGGCCAATGTGAAGCGGTTAGAACTCTCGCTGATGAGCCGACTTTCGCACACTTATCGCGATTACCGGACCTCCCGTCAGCATGTGGAAGCTTACCGGGATGGTATGTTGCCTAAGGCTAAAGAGGCCTACGAAGTCACCCATGACAGTTATTACAAACGACGGGCTCCCTGGATGGACGTGCTGATGGCGCAGAAGATGTATTTGAATCTGCAGCAGGATTACATCCGCAGCCAGTTACAGAACCAGGAAACGGAAGTAGCGATTCGCGGAATGCTGTTGACGGGTGGACTGAACATACCGCCGGCCCCCATGGGTGGCGGACACATCGACGCGGTGCCTAAGCCCCGCTAAAGCGAACGGAACCATCAGTTAAAGTGAATCAAAACCAGGCGAGCCGGCCTGATGAAAGAGGAATGATGACAACTCCCCACGATCGCAGAAATTTTCTGGCACAGGGTGCGGCAGCGACCGCAGGTCTGTTCGCGACCCGTTCGGTACTGGGCCAGCAGAACGACTCATTCGCGACGACTGAACAGCAGAATGCGGATCAGAGTAATGATGGTTACCCCCGCCTGCATCCGGGGCTGGGTGGTCCGATTGGCAGCGCGACTGACCGGGGCAAACTGGTGCCGGGCCTGGGGAAGACCGGCGAGCCTCCCGTAGGAATTATCGCACCGGACCTGAAGACCACCAGCGGTAAAGTCATCGATGGGGTTCGCGAGTTTCATCTGCACGCGATGCCCGTCCGTCGCGAAGTCCTGCCGGGGATCTGGATGGATGCCTACGGTTACAACGGGGAGTTTCCTGGACCCGCTCTGGAAATGTACCAGGGAGAGCGGGTGCGGATTGTGTTCAAAAACGATCTCCCCGAAGCCACGACGCTGCACTCACACGGGCTGGAACTGCCGATCTACATGGACGGGATCCCTGCTGTCACACAGCCCCTCGTCAAACCCGGGCAGACGTTCGTGTATGAGTACGACGTGCACCAGGAAGGGAGTTATTTTCTGCATCCGCACGTTGCAATGCAGGAGGCGATCGGAATGGTAGTGCCCTTCATCATTCACCCCAAGGTGGCATACGAACCGGTTGTGGATCGGGATTTCGTATTGATGACACAGCAGTTCTCCATGATGCCGAACGCCAGCATTCCCAACACGACTTCGATGGATTGGAACTTCCTGACCATCAATGGCCGCTGCGGTCCTTATACGACGCCACTGGTCTGCAAACTGGGCGAGCGGATACGAATCCGTTTCCTGAATTTCAGTACGCTGCACCAGCATCCGATGCACCTGCACGGGCACACGTTCTGGGTGACGGGAACGGAGGGGGGCCGCATTCCGGAGTCGGCATGGATTCCCGGAAACACCGTGATTGTTGGCGTGGCCCAGTCACGGGATGTCGAGTTCATTGCCAATAACCCGGGGGATTGGGTGCTGCACTGCCACATGTTCCATCACATGATGAACCATATGGTGACCCAGGTCGGACCGATTGTGCGCGAGAAGTGGAAAGACGCGGAAGAAATTGTTCCCGGCTTTCCGCAGATGATGTCGAGTGCAAAACTGACGAAGGAAGACATTCACAAACTGACCAGTAGACGCGAGACACAAGGCATGCGAGAGGGTTGGTATCATGGCGTGCACGGTCTGTTTACCGTCATGCGGGTGCTGCCCCCGGATCTGTACGACAAGGTCATGCACACCCATGAGCCCATTCCGCCCTTCTCGAGCACACCCAAAGGTCCCCCGCCGGGGAGTCAGTCGCTTTAATCTGCGATGACGGTACGACGCTCGACGACTTTGATTTTTCCGGCAGCGTAGAGACGCAGCACTTCGGGATAGAGTTCGCATTCGGCTTCAAAGACCCGGGCGGCGACATCATCGGGCGAGTCGGTCCCTTTCACGGGGACTGCGGATTGGGCGATGATGGGACCGTGGTCGTATTCGTTGTCGGCAAAGTGCACCGTACAACCGCTGACCTTTACGCCGCGTGAAACGACGGCTTCATGCACTTTGTGGCCGTAATAGCCATGCCCGCAGAAAGAGGGAATCAGCGCGGGATGGATATTCATTACGCGGTACAGAAAATCCTCGGGGATGTGAATCAGCGAAAGAAAACCGGCGAGCGTCACCAGATCGACTTCGCAGGCGCGACACCGTTCAAAGATCGCGTGACTGAAGGCTTCGATGTTCTCAAAATCACGACGGGCGATGACTTCGCAGTTGAGGCCCGCGGCTTCTGCTTTAGCAATCCCGCCACAACCGGGGCGACTGGCAATCACCAGGGGAACCTCAATATCGAGCTGGCCGGCGGCTTTCTGTGCGAGGAAGTTGGTCAGTGTGGTGCCGCCACCGGAAATCAGGACGGCCAGTTTCAGGGGACGGTTCAGAACAGGTGAAGTCATCAATTCCGTTTTCGTGCTGTTGAAATGTTGTCAGTGTAAGTTTTCAGGACCGTGGCGAATCGGGGGGCGACGAGTCTGATTTTGAATCGCGCGCGGATCCGGTTTCGTTCGCCGGTGGTTTGATCTGGGGCGTTGTCTCCGCAGATGTGGTCCCGGAGGAAAGCTGGTCGAAGCTGACTTCCCCCTGGCTGGTTTTCAGTCGTTTCTCGCGAAACTCTTTATCCCGCTGATTATTTCGCCACATCGTAATCCCGACGCCTGCGATCAGCAGGATGAACGTCGTTCCCAGAATCACGACGAAGAGTTGCCCGCCCGTTTCATCGGTTTTGGGGGGCGTCCATTCGAGTCGTTGTGCCAGAATCAGCGGTGCGATGCGCGAGGTATCCTGGGCTGAGTAGAGGTACATTTTGAAAACATAACCGGTGACGGTGACATGATCGATCACATCGGTCCCTTCCGGAAGTCCGTTTTTCAGAGCCGGGGGGACTTCGGTGCAGATGACCACGACGGGATTCTGCTGCGAATCGTCGGTAAACATCCAGGCTTCGTAGAGTGTCTTAATGCCGAACTTGTTATCTTCAGAAGCTGGATAATGTACCAGCTTGCGGACACGACCTGTCAGTGTGACCAGCCGCCCTTTCCAGCGTTTCATATTTTTGAAGATATCGGGAAAGAGGGGGAGCTTGAGCTCGGGGTGCTCGCGGAACGTTTTCAGTTCTGAGCGGCGGTTCTGCAGATTGAATTCCGCGGCCTGCTTCTGATCCTGAAGACTGGTTTCCTGGAGGTGATTGAGGACGTAGTAGTAGAGTGTCTCCTCGTCATCCAGCACGCCGCCCAGGGCTTTGTCTTCGACTTCGTTGAACAGGGAAGGCTGCAATTGCTCCGGAAACGGTTTGAAGGGATCTTCGCCGTTTTTTTCATCCGCCAGGAGTGTCAGCGGGGCCAGTAGACTGACCAGTCCGACGAGCGTCCGGATTCGGCGAGAAGACAGCATATTTTGCTCCCAGGGTTTCACTTCAATAAGTTCTTTAATATAACAGTATTATGGCAATTGCCTGTGAGCCCTATTTTGTCGTCCCAGGGGCAATTTGTCGAGCTTAAATTATTTCACAGCCGAGTGGTAATGCGTGGCGTAATCCCTTATTTGATAAGAGTTTTTGGTCTTTTACGCCTCAGAGAGAGCATTGACACAAAACAGAGTATCTCTATAATTCCCTAGAATTTGACTGAGCGCAACCGGGGTTTTCTGCTGTGATTCTTGAGGATCAATCCGATCCTTGAGTGTACCAGTGATGTCATTGCAGGGTAAAGTCTTATCAGACCTGGAGTGACCTGAGATTGCCTGAAACCTTCCACTGGATTGTGGGAGTAACTCACCTGGCGTCGACCCCCTGTTAATTCAGGATCAAGGGACCTAAGGTCATACTGATATTATCTGCTTTTTTTAAAGTACCAACCGAATCCAAATAGTAACGGAGACAACCAGTAATGGCGGAAAACGTATTGGAATTTACTGATGCCAACTTCCAGTCTGAAGTGTTGGAAGCATCTGAACCTGTATTAGTCGACTTCTGGGCGCCCTGGTGTGGTCCCTGCAAAATGATGATGCCAACTATCGAAGAAATTGCCAGCGACTACTCAGGCCGTGTGCGAGTTGGAAAGCTGAATACCGATGAAAACCCCGGTATTGCTTCCGCAAGCAGCATCAGCGCCATCCCGACCGTAAAACTTTATAAAGGTGGTCAAGTGGTTGAAACGTTTGTGGGTGTGACTCCCAAAGAACGTTTCGCAGCATCACTGGACAGCCAGCTGTAACCACAGTGTGTTGAGTGGTTATTGAACTCATGTGGGCAGAGAGGAGGAGCTGATCCTCCCTTTCTGCCCTTTTTGTCGTTGAACCGACGAGCGTTCCCGGTCGAACTGAATGCATAGTGGAAAGGGATTTCACAGCATCAGTTTCACACGGGAGCAACAGTCAGACGCTTCTCAGGGAAAGGAATCCCGGTATGAGCGAAGAAACCAGCCCGGATCAGAAATCTCAGACTTCCCCGCCTTTTGCGGGTTTCAAGCCTCCTGCGCCGGAACCTGAAGAATCTCATCCCCTGCCCGGCCCTGACGGAATCCAGCGTCGCCTGGACGTTCCGCATCGCAATTCCGAACTCACCTCGGAAGCTGACTCCAGTTTCAGTGCAGAGAAACAGGCTGCGCTGGAAGCAAGCCTCTCCCATGCTGCGGGTGCGGGCGAGACACAGAGCCAGGGCGCCAGTGAATCGGGAACCTCACTGACCGGCGCAGAGCTGCTGACCCAGGCGGGTGAAATTGCAAACTACCTGAAAACCCAGTTCGCCGAAATCAGTCGACGAGAACAGACGCTCAACAGTCAGCTGGGTGAAATCGATAACGAACGTCGTAAGATTCGCATGTGGGTCTCGCAGATCGAAGAGCAATACGACGAGCGGGAAGCCAGTATTCGGGATAAAGAAACCGAGCTGATCCGCAAAGCAGTCGAGTGCGAGAAGCTGGCGAAAACGGTTCAGCACGAACAGGAAAAAGTCTTCGAAGCCCAGGATCGGATTGAACAGGAACGCAGCGAAATGCGTGACCTGATCCTGATGGAATTTGCAGAACAGCGGGAATCCCTGGAGCGCCAGCGTCTGGATCTGATCAACGAACGGAACCGGATTCGCGAGGAAGTCCTGGAAACCCTGACCGAACAAAGGCGCGAACTGGAACACGATCAGGACGAATGGCGGGGCGTGCGGCAGACCGAGTTGAATCATCTGAAGCGGGAACGCGAACTGCACGAAGAGACGATTCGCAAGGTCGAAGCGGAACTCGAATCCCGCCGGGAAAAATTCGAACTGGAACTGAAAACCCGCCAGGCGGACTGGGAATCGAAGCGTCACGCCGAGGAAGAGGCGCTGGCCACACGCGAACGGGACTTCGTCATCCGTTCGGAAGAGATCGAACACCAGCTGTCCATTCAGCGCGAGGACCTGGAGCGCGAGTACGGTTCCCGGGAGGATCAGTTTGACCAGAAACGGACGCTGATCGAGAACCGAATCAAGTTCCAGGAAAACCACCTGCTGCGACTGCGGACCCAGGTCGAAAAAGAACAGCATGAATTCCAGCGTCAGCAACAGATCCAGCAGCAGCAACACGAGCAGAATGAACGCATTCACCTGTTGCGGATGAAACAGCTGGACCGCTTCCGCGATTTACTGCAGCAGCGCGAGCAGTCGCTGAGTAAGGAACGGGCGCTGCATACCGAACTACGACGCTCCGTCGAACGGTATGAGACGAACCAGAAACAGCGGATGACCGACGAGTACGAAGCCTGGCACAAGGAACGCGAGTCGCAAAAGGCGGAACTTCGCCGTCAGCACGACATGCTGGCTCTGCATGCAGAGAACCTGGAACGTCGACGCGAGCGGCTGGACACCCTGCGGGCGGAAGTCGAAGAGACACATCGCGGTACGCTCGAAATGCGGTTGGCGCTCGAAGAGGGCTGGGCGCAGCTGACCCAGGCGGAAGGTGAGGAAGCGGCTCGCCTGCGACTGGAGAAGGCCCGTGATGCGCTGGCTTCACATTACCGGCAATTACGCGAATCACTGTCGGTGGAGCGGCAGGAACTGGATCATTCGCAGGAACTGTTTCATCGACACCGAGATGAATTCCGCCAGGAACGACAGGCCTTGTCCGAATGGATTGCCGAGCGGGATGAGCAGTTACGTCTGCGGAGTGAGCAGCTGCGGTTTGAAGCAGAGCAGCTGGCAACACGCGATGCGGCCTGGGGTCAGAAACGGGAACTGTGGTTGCAGGAGAAAGTTCAGGCGGAACAGATTATTCGTGACCTGCTGCAACAGTTGACCGACCTGACGGGTATCGAAGGCACGTTGAAGGCGACGGCTCTGCAGGCAGCGGCTGAGGAAGAAGCGACGCTCGAAGCAGATGAGGAAACGGAAGCATCTGCGGAAGAGTTTGATGCGGAGACGAAGCTGGATCTGCGCGACGAGGGTTAGCGGTCGTCGCTTGAGCACAGTTGGTGTGCTGGTTCTGGATCGAGCGATTGCTCTGGGACCTCTTGTTGCCTGCGGCAATCCCGGATTGCATCCGGGACCACCCGGTCCTATAGAAAACGTAATTTTGCGGGAGCGTTCGGAATCTTGCTCTGTCAGTTTCCTGCTCGTTTCGCTCGGCCCGAATTGCATTCGGGCTTACCCGTGATTCCTGGTTGGAAGTAGCATTGTGCGAGCACAGTTGGTCGAGCCAACTGTGGCAGCCGGTATCAGAAAATGACCGGGGATTAACGAAGGTCTTTCCAGGCATCCCAGCAGAGGAAGAGTACCAGGCCGGCGGAGACCAGGAACATGATGTCCATCATCATGCTGCCGCGAAAGGGGACGCCTATCGCGATATCAGCCAGTGCGAGGGCCGCCACGATTCCTGAAGCGGCCATCGAGCCCATGATCATTTTTTTGGGTGCATCTGACATTAAGATCCTCGTCTCTCTCTACCTCTGTCAAAGCTGTCTGCTTAATGGATGTCTTGTACTCGTCTGATTGAAATGAGCTTCGATGAGCACTCTCGTTCCAAGTATACCTTATCCTCTGGTGGAATTTCCAGTCGATTCTGAGAACTGATTCCTCGCGTCGTTGAACCCTGCCCCGCTGCGATCTGCGAGACCTGAAAAACCGTTATAACAGTGCCAGCCGACACCTGCCGAGGCTTCAGGATCCGAGCGAGCAGAGCTCAATAATGTGTCCGTCCGGATCGTTGACGAAGGTCTGAGTAGCTCCATCGGGCCTGGGTTTGGGAGGCGAAACAATGGGAATTCCCTGCTGGAGCGCCTGTGCGTAGGCCTGATTCGCATTCTGCACCTGAAAGGCGAAATGGTGTGTGCGGGTGTTCGGTTCGACATCGGCCTGGCCGGCTGCGCCAGACTGATCGTGTTCCAGGATGAGGTGAATCTGCTGTCCGCCGATCTGGTACCAGTGGCCTTCGAAGGAAAACGCGGGCCGGGGCACCTGGTCCATACCCAGGAAATCGACGTAAAACTTACGCGCGGCTTCCAGATCTTTGACCACAAGAGTGATGTGATCGAAGGCCTGAACCTGCACACATTCTGTGGGGTCAACATCGGACATGAATTCGCCTTTCTTGTTTCAGGTTGCTGATCAGGAAACGGAGGAGGCCAGAATCGGTTCCCCGATGCTCCAGGAAGCACCGTCGCGGACAATGTGCCGATACAGGGTATCGCGTTCGACGGGGATGCGGCCTGCTTCCTTGATCAGGCGATGCAGCATTTCGACGGTCAGCCCTTCCGGCGTTTTGGCTCCGGCATCGTGATAGATCAGTTCGTGAACCACGGTTCCGTCCAGGTCGTCGGCACCAAAGCTGAGGGCGGTCTGTGCGGTCTTTTCGCCGAGCATGATCCAGTAGGCTTTAATGTGATCGAAGTTATCGAGCATGATCCGCGAGAGTGCGATCATCTTGAGGTCGGTGAGTCCGGATGCTTTGGGAATTTCTGACATCCCGGTGTTTTCCGGATGGAAGGCCAGCGGGATAAACGTCTGGAATCCGCCGGTCTCATCCTGCAGTTCCCGCAGACGACAGAGATGGTCGACGCGGTGTTTGGCCTCTTCGTAGTGGCCGTAGAGAATGGTGGCGTTACTCCGCAGTCCGAGGTTGTGAGCTTCGCGGTGGATGTCGATCCAGCTCTGCGCGTCGGCTTTGTGTTCGCAGATTTTTTCGCGGACTTCGGGATGGAAGATTTCAGCACCACCGCCGGGCATGCTGCCCAGGCCGGCTTCCATCATCTGTTCGAGCACCCAGCGGGTCGGCTTTTTGGTCATGAAGCTGAACCAGTTGATTTCCACGGGCGTCCAGGCCTTGATGTGCAGCTCGGGATATTCGTCGTGAATGGTGCTGACGACGTCGAGGTACCAGTCGAATTTTTCTGGTGATGCAGCCCGCCGACGACGTGGATTTCCGTGGCGCCGCTGACGCGTGCTTCCTGAACACGTTCGCGAATCATGTCTTCGGTGAAGGTGTAGCCGCGTTCTGATTTGAGGTCGGCCCGGAAGGCGCAGAACTTACAGCGATAAACACAGACGTTCGTCGGGTTCAGGTGGATGTTCGTGTTGTAGAACGCGAAGTTCCCGTTCTTGCGTTCACGGACCTGATTGGCCAGGCCGCCTAGCGTCAGGATATCGACTTTCTCGTCCAGAAAAACACCTTCGTCGAAGGTGATCCGCTCGCCGGTTTCGACTTTGCGGGTGATGGTTGCGAGCTGTTCCTGTTCGTTTTGATTCAGATTCATCAGACTGTCTGTTGATTCGTTTCGCGTATCAGAATAATGGTGTTTAGACAGACCTGCCGACCGCGCAGCAGGACTTCTTCATTATGACGTTTCAGGCTGGCTTATGCGAGCCAGACATCGATCAATCCCACAAAGAACAAACCAATACTGATCACGGCGTTCACGTGGAAAAAGGCCAGATTCACGCGTCCCAGGTCATCCGGATTGACCAGCAGGTGTTCATAGATCAGCAGTCCCGCGACCGCGAGGACGGCGATCAGAAAGGGGATGCCCAACGCGGCGACATACCAGAGGCTGAACAGGCAGACGATGGTCATGAGGTGACTGAACATCGCGAAACGCAGGGCTTTTTTGATACCCCAGCGGGAGGGGATACTGGAAAGCCGCTTGTCCTGATCAAAATGGACATCCTGACACGCATAGATAATATCGAAACCGCCGACCCAGAAGAAGACGACCGCTCCGAGCAGAATGGGTTCCAGCGAGAGCGACCCGCGAATGGCGATCCAGGCGGCCAGGGGTGAGAGCATGAGGGCTGTCGAGAGCCAGTAATGGCACCAGATGGTGAAGCGTTTGGCGTAAGAATAGCCCAGCAGAAACAAGAGCACCGGCACCGAGAGGTAGAGGGGCCAGCGATTGGGTAAAAACAGGAGTGTCGAAGCGATAAAGGCCAGTGAAGTCAGCAGGGTGAAGATGGTTACCGCGCGGACACTGATGAGTCCTGCCGGGATGTGTCGCCCTGCGGTTCGCGGATTTTCCGCGTCGATATCGCGGTCGACCAGTCGATTGAAGGCCATGGCTGCCGATCGGGCAAACAGCATGCAGAGCAGAATCCCCACCAGTTCCTGCCAGCGAACGGTCTGACCGCGCCAGGCCAGTACTGCGGAGAGCAGTGCGAACGGGAGGGCAAAGATAGTATGGCTGAAGCGAATCAGTTCGAGTAACAGGCGCAGTCGGGCCAGCATTGAATTCATCTCATCAGAGGAGGGTTGAGCGGTCGGGGTTGATCACAGGATACGATCGCTGGCTTCATCTTAGCTGATGTGCTGCGGGCACCCAAGTCAGGGAGACGGGAAACTCAGGCGCAGAGGCAGGAATCGGAGGTTTCCGACCTTACCGGCTGGGAAAAGTGTTCAGCGAAGCGACATAATTCACGAAGCGATCTTCGACGCCGGGAATGTCGCGAGGCAGCCGGGCACTGAGGACCTCGGGAGATTCGTTGGTCTTCAGTTCCGAGAGATATGCGAGCAGTGCATCCCGGGCTTCGGGCGTGCTGTTCAGCATGAAATGCGTCCAGGCCCAGGCTTCCTGGTAATCGACGCGTTGCATCTGCGAGACCTTCTCGAGCTGTTCCAGGCGTTTCATATCGGGCTTCCAGCCGTTGTTGAGGGCGGCGGTGAGTCGGGACGCGTGATCGCGATTGATCTGTCCGGGGGTATTGCCGGCGACTTCGAAGTATTCCGCGAGACCTTCGTCGAGCCAGAGCGGAACGGTCTTCAGGCTGGCGTGCAGGAGTCCGTGTGTAAATTCGTGGCGGAGATCTTCCTGGATGCGGTCACCCCAGAAGGTGTAGACGGCGAGCTCTTTGGGAGTACCCACAAAGTAAGCGCGACGCGGAGGCAGCCCCGGGTAAGTCAGATCGAGATAGTTGCGATACTCTTCCTGATTGGAAAAGAGGTAGACGGTGACCTGCTCGCTGTTCAAGGGAATATTCAGGGTGGCGGCAACATCTTCCCGCAGCTGGATCAGATCCTGAAACAGAGGATGTTCCTGCCCCAGTTTGAAATCGCTGAGCACGATCAGCTGTTCGGCACTGACGCTGTGTCGTGCGGGCAGATGGACGGCCTGATTTTTCGCTGCGGTCCGGCAGCCCTGGGCTGAGAACAGACAAAGTGTCAGACAGACATTCAGAGCGAGGGCTTTGAATGCGGGCCATGACTTCCGGTGGGGAGTCTGATCCGGGCTGACGGGTAATTCGGTTTTCACGGTGAGCAGTCGGGTCTCAGTAAGCGGGGATAGTATCTGTCAGTAAGTCGCAGTTATAAACGTTTCTGGGAGGATTCCGGATTGGCGGCAGAGCGCTGCTTATCCGTACCGGGAAACAGACCGTCGAAGAATCCATTCGATGCGGACTGAATAATGAGGTTCCCTTTTCCATCATCAATCAGTGACTGGGCCAGCCGGGGATGGTCTTTCCAGGTGGTCGCCTGCCATTTTCTGATGTCAGCGTAAGTATCGTGGAGTCCGGCCTGTGACTTGGGGACCAGGTGCCAGCCTTCCTTTGACTGTACGATGTGATATTCAAATGCGGCATACATGCCACCCGCTCCGATCATCATGAAAATCAAAGCGGCTACGATTCGGCGCATCTCACTCACTTCCTTGTGTGTTAAATCCAGGTTCGCCTGCTGATCAGGGGCGGGATCATCTCAGAAACCGGCAAATGCGGCAAGAGTGAACCTGAGGATTCAGTCGCAATGACGATACATAAGACCACCCTAAGTGGCGGGAGTACCGAAAATGTCCCCCGGATGGATTTTCCGACCGCAGAGATATTCTTTAACCTGCATGGCCCGCTTACCTTGCGGCTGGATCTGGTTGAGCTGCAGCAGCCCCGATCCTGTACTGACGACAACTCGTTTGTTATCGGCGAAGACAACCGTTCCGGGAGCGGCCTGTTGGGGATCGACTTGCGGTTCGAGGGCTTCCAGATCTTCCGGAGTGAGCGGGTCGACGTCCAGAATCTGCAGACGCAGGGGATCCTGCCCCGGATGCTGAAGGAAGGAGAACGGGCTGGGCCAGGGTTGCATGGCCCGGACGTGCCAGGAAATCTGTTCGGCGGTCTGGTTCCAGTCAATCGCGCCGACCTGCTTGTCCAGCGTGGGGGCGAAGGTGGCTTCCTCGTGGTTTTGTGGCGTTTCGACGAGAGTGCCGGCTTCAATATCGGTAAGCAACTGCATGGCCAGCGGTGCGGCGAGGTCGGCGAGTCGATCCTGCAGCTGTCCCGTTGTTTCCTTGGGACCGATTTCGGTTTCGACCATGCCGGCGATCGGGCCGGAGTCGAGGGCGCGTTCAATTCGGAAGACCGAGACGCCGCTACGGGTCTCGCCGTTCTGGATCGCGTAGAGAATCGGGGCGGCGCCGCGATATTTTGGCAGCAGGGACGCGTGCAGATTAAAGGCACCACAGCGGGGCATATCGAGCAGTTTCTGGGAGAGGATCTGTCCGTACGCGGCGACGAGGTACACGTCCGCCTGTAACTGGTCGAGTTCTTCGAGCGCTTCCGCGGTATTGATTTTCGGCGGCTGGAAGACAGGGATCTCGTGTTCCAGGGCGAGCTCTTTCATCGGGTTTTTGTGGCGGTGATGTCCGCGACCGGTCCGATCGGGCTGTGTATACAGGGCCAGAACCTCATGCTCGGAATCAATGAGCGCCTGAAACGCGGGAATCGCGAAGGTGCCGGTCCCCATCATGACTACTTTTAAAGGCACGGGAAATCTCCTCCTGATGAGTCAGCCTCAGTCTGCACTCGCCATGCTGCGCCGACTGGCATCAAAGACAGGGAGCCGGGCGAAAACAGTATCTCGCTGCGGTTGAGGGGCTGTGTTAATCCAGTTCCAGTTCGAGCTGGGCCAGTTGTTTGCGAAGTTCTTCATCCGAAGCAATTTCGCCTCGATCCTGCTGATGACGGAACTGGGCTTCGAAGTCGGCGATCTGGGCTTCCAGTTCAGCCTTTTTGGCTTCAACCATGCGATCCGTAAACATGACGCCTTCGATGTGATCGTATTCATGCTGTACGGCGCGGGCTGCCAGATCGTCGAGCGTGATCTCAAACAGCTGTCCGTTGAGATCGTAAGCTTCCACGGTAATTTCTTCGGATCGTTTGACGTCGCCGTAAAGCTGGGGGAGACTCAGGCAGCCTTCTTCCCCTTCGGCCGTCCCTTTGCGTTTGGTAATTTCCGGGTTGATGAAGACAAACTCTTCCTCTTTTTCGCCGGGATCGGAAGTCAGGTTGATCACAAACAATCGATACGGAAGTGCAACCTGGTTGGCTGCCAGTCCGATGCCCCGTGCCTGATACATGAGCTCGAACATCGTTTTGACGATATCGCGCAGTTCAGGCGTGATGCTTTTAATGGGTTTGGATTTCCAGCGGAGGGCGGGATGGGGATAATTGACGATTTGCAACGCAGCCATAATTTGATGTACCCGGCGGGGTATGATACACAGTTCAGAAATCAGTCGATGACGGTGCTCCAGTCTCTGCGAAGAGCGCGCAGGGAGGGACGCCATATACATAACTAACTGTATAGCAAGGCCGAACGGGAGATACAATCCTTATCCCCGCGAACAATGGCATTGTTCGCGTTTTTTCCAGCGTCTGGTCAGCCGCGGCGCAGGCCACGAACGTGTTGTCGTGCCTGTCGACCCGTCTCAGGCCGAGACGACCAGACGCCACTGCACAGCCGCTATCACATGCATCTTAATACATGGGCAGCGGGTCAAGTGGAGCAGAAGCGGTAGCTGGTACTGATCCCTGGATGACAGGAGCAGCTGCTGTGGACTGATAAGTATCGTAGGTGTTGTAGGCTCCCTGAGGTGCGTAAGTCGGAGCACCGACACCACAGTTACCGGTTGAGCATCCACCGCCACCAAAGGGCATGACTGGTGCCATGGAAGGACCGTAGTTACAGCTGCCGCAGTTGCCGTAACGTCCACACTGGCATCCTGTTGTCAGAGCGATCAATGCGATACCCAGCATTGTAATTCCGAAACGTTTCATGAGTTCAATCCTTTTCTTCAACAATGGAGCGACTGAAAAATTCAATCGCTGATAATCATTCTTTGATGTGGAATAGTTCTTACGCTTAAGAGGCAGCCGATGCCGCCGATCGATTCCAGCCCAGAGGGAGTATGCTCGACTTTGAGCCGGCCCAATGCGCTGTAAAACCACCGGGATGACGTTCCTGATTCATCGCCAGTGCGAGTAGTTCGTCTCTGATTTCATTCACGCCCCGCGAAAGTGCCACGGTTGCGGAGTGGCGCCCTTTCCAGATCTGCAGACCGGGGTGAAAGCCTTCAAACTGACCTGAGATAATCGTTTCCCAGGAGGTGTTCCGGCGGTTGATACTCACGGAGAGTTCGCGACGCAGGTTCCACCAGCGGAAAAACGTGGTCAGTGAAGTCACCCAGACCAGCGGCATCTGTTTGCGGTCCAGATTGATGTTTTCAAATAATGTCTTGAGTTGATTCTGCGATTCGATTGAGGTCAGCGAGACCGGCAGTCCCTGACGGTAGCTGCTGACCAGTTCCACGCGAAGTTTGCGGGCCGATTCTTCGTTCGCCCGGTTCAACCAGCCTGCTTCTGCATTCAGATGCAGGTGATCGAGGGTCACCGGCAGGGGGCTCATCACATTTGTGTATTCAAGGAAGTCCCGTCCCAGATCGGATTCACCGTAGCAGATGACTCCCTGGAAGGGATATGGATAATCGCTGAGTCGGATCCAGACGCCGCCGGTCTGTTGTAACCGGTCTTTGAGTCGGATGACAAATGCAGCATTGAATTGTTCGATTCCGTGTGACGATTTCTGATGCATTTCGTCCCGGGTGCGTGCCTGCGCCTGTTTACTGGTGAATTCCGCGAGGTCAATCAACGGAATCCGACAGTGAGAGAGCAACTGTCGATCTCGGACGTTGAAAGCTTTTTGTGACCCCACCAGCAACAGATTCCAGCTGGATGACTGATAGCCTGAGAGTTGGGCCAGGTCATCATGCAGCTCTGTGACAGGCAGTCCCATTTCGCGCAAACCCTTCACGACAGGAGCAGCTACTCCTGACAGCAATATCGGGTAATCCGGTAGTTGACGCGAAACAGACATGATTAAACAGTCTTTATATGTAAGAACGAATATGGTGTCGCGCTGCGTTTCATTTTGAGAGTGAATGAAACACGACTTTGACAAAAACGAAGTGCAATCTGAAATCGATTGATGGGAATCAGTGTGGGAGGTGTGTGATCAACCTGTGAACCAGGCGCAGTGATCACGAATGTGAGGCGGGAAGATATTGCTTTTTGAAAATGAGGTCAATACGAAAGAAAGCGCTCAAACCAAAAACCTTTAATCTTTTTTCTGATTTCAGATCCTTTTTAAAAAAATATTTTCGTTTTCTCATATAAGACCCACTGAATTCAGGTCATTTCAGAGCGGGAACAGACGGCTCCTGATAAGGAAATGATTCAGCAATGATTGATGCAAGTCGCATTCTGCCCCGGGCTGATCAGGGGAGAATTCGGTCGCAAAAATTCTCTCTCAAATTGGGGTTGGTGAAAATCGGGAGTGCCCTCTATAATCCGCCTCTCGCGAGTCAAATGGATTGACGGGCGAGACGGACTTTTGAGTTTCACCATCATCTATATGATGGGTCCCTCTCAATGAGTTGAGAGAGATTTGAAATTGAAAAGCAGATATGATTTAGAGTTTACTGACAGAAATACAACAACGTCTAAGCATGGAGGCGCGGCGTGGAAACAGTTCTGGTTATTGGACTTGATACGGTTGCCGGAGCAAATATAGCAACCTGCTTATCCAGTCGATATCGGGTTGTCGGATTAACTTCAGCTACACCAGTTTCCCTGCAGGGATGCGAAACACACACTTACCAGGAAGATGATGTCGAAACGACACAGCACTGGATGTCCGTGGTTCGTCCCGACTGGGTTGTCTATTGTGGAGTCGCAGCGAATTCTTCCTGGTCGGTTGACCCTGCGAAGTTTTCCACCAAAGACCCCGTGCTGGCAGCACGTAACTGGGTCAGTGCCGCGGAACTGCACTCCGCCCGATTCACACATATCTCGTCAGACGCCGTCTTCACCGGCCCCTGGATGTTCCACGAAGAGGACTGCCAGGGCATGTGCGAAAGCCCCGAAGCCGAACTGGTACGGGCCATCGAACGTGAAGTCAGTCTCTGCAACAATACATTGATTATCCGCACAAACGTATTCGGCTGGACTCCCGCCGCCTACGGTACAGGACAGGTTGAGCAGCTGGTACAGTCTCTGCAGGACGGAAGTTATTCCGACCTCGACTGCTATCGGCACGGCACTCCTCTGCTGGCCACCGACCTGGCCGCGATTATCGAACACGCTTACCAGGAACGTCTGACAGGTACATTCCATGTGGCTGGTGGCGAACGCATCAGTCCGCTGGAATTCGTCCAGCGTCTGGCCAAGCAATTCGAACTGACTGTTCCCCTGCTGCCCCGGGCTACCGTGATGAATGAACGGGCTACCGGTTTTGCCAACGGAGAAACTTCTCTGCACACCCGCAAAATCCGTCGGGCTCTGAGCATCTCGATGCCGATGCTGGATGACGGCTTGCAGCGTCTGTTCGACCAGCAGACCAACGGCTACCTGAATCGTCTGAACAACGAGCCGATGCGTTATTACGAGCAGGAAATTGCCGCGTAACGCGAAGCAGTTTAAAACCAAAGACAAAACCCCTGGTGGATCGACACCAGGGGTTTGTTTTTTTTTGATACTGCTACAAACTGTTAAGCCAGGATTTTTGTCACGAGCTTCGCGGGGTTCACGCCGATCAGTTTCTGATCGAGTCCCTGGAAACGGAAGGATAGCTGATGCGGATCCAGGCCCAGCAGATGCAGGATCGTGGCGTGCAGATCGTAAACGGGAACTTCATCTTCGATCACATTGAAGCCGAAATCATCTGAACGACCGATGGTCGTCCCCCCTTTAATTCCGCCGCCGGCGAGCCACATGGTAAAGGCGTTGGGATGATGATCGCGACCATCATTGCCCCCCTGCACCATCGGCGTCCGTCCGAATTCGCCGCCCCAGACAACGAGGGTGTCTTCGAGCAATCCCCGCTGTTTGAGGTCTTTGATGAGTGCTGCGGATGCCTGATCGGTGGCGGCACAGTTACTCTTGAGTCCGCCTACCAGGCCGCCATGCTGATCCCATGATTCATGGAAGAGCTGCACGCAGCGAACACCCCGTTCCACCAGTCGACGGGCCAGCAGACAGTTATTGGCGAACGAGGTCTGCCCCGGTTCTGCACCATACAATTCCAGCGTTGATTTGGTTTCCTGCGAAAGATCCATCACATCCGGTGCGCTGGCCTGCATACGGTACGCCATTTCAAAGGAATTGATGCGGGTGGCAATCTCGGGATCACCCACCTGCTCCAGATGACGCTGATTCAAGGCTTTGAGTGTATCGAGCGAATCGCGCTGGAGTTCACTGGAAACCCCGGGAGGATTTTTCAGGTAGAGCACCGGTTCCTGTCCGCCACGGAACATGACTCCCTGATGCGTTGTGGGCAGGAATCCGCTGCCCCAGCAGGAACTCCCCCCACTGGGGCCTTTATTGCCGGAACTGAAGACCACGAAGCCAGGCAGATTTTTTGACTCGCTGCCCAGCCCGTAGAGCGTCCAGGCGCCGAGGCTTGGCTTACCAAAGAGCTGAGAACCGGTTAGTGCCTGAATCTGCGCGGGGGCGTGATTGAAAGCATCGGTCTTCATACTTTTCACGATGGCGATGTCATCGACGACATCCGCCAGATGGGGCAGGATCTCGGAGAGTTCCGCACCGCATTCTCCATGCTTTTTGAATTTGAACTTCGGCCCCAGGAACTTCGAGTTTGGATTGATAAACGCGGCCCGATAACCTTTGAGCAGTTCTTCAGGCGGCAGTTTGCCATCGAATTTACTCAGCACCGGTTTATCGTCGAAGAGTTCCAGATGACTGGGTCCGCCTCCCATGAACAGAAAGATGATGTTCTTCGCTTTGGGCGAATGGTGGGGCTCACGAGGTGCCAGCGGGTCCTGCGGTGCAGACGTGGAATTCGCCAGCAGGTCACCAGATTCCTGGAGCAGTTGTGCGGTAGCGATCGCTCCAACGCCGACGCCGCATTGCTGTAGAAACCAGCGTCTGGCGATCGGATGTGCGTGATGTTGTATTTGATTCATGATGATAACCTGTTGAGGTCAGGAAGAGACGGAAACACCGGTCACTTCCCTCTGTTATTCTTTGGTAATCGTTTCGTCCATGTTGAGCAGGATACGCGAAAGTGCGACCCAGGCGGCCAGTTCGGCGGTGGCAGGTTCCGGGCTGTTATTGGTGGTTGTGATCTGCTTAACCTCTTCCGGATGCGCTGCGAAATAGTCGCGTTGTTTCTGCAGGAAGCGAGTCAGCAGTTGAACTTCTGCCTGTAAAGGATACCGGGAGACACAGCGGCGGAAAGCAGTTTCGATTCGCTCTGCATCGGAGGCGCCCTTAGCAGCCAGAGTGGTTTCCGCGAGACCCGTGGCACATTCCATGAACAGTGTTTCATTGAGCGTGGTCAGTGCCTGGAGTGGTGTATTGGAACGGTTGCGTTTAACCGTCGCGATATCGCCGTTCGGCGCATCAAAGGCCTGCAGCATGGGATAGGGGACAGAACGGAAACGGAAGGTATAAATGGCCCGGCGATAGCGATCGTCATCCTGATCGACATGCCAGGTTTTGGGACCGTAGCTGGCCGGCTTTTCGAACAGAAAGGCTGGCGCGGGGGGATGGACAGAGGGGCCGCCAATTTCGGAATTGAGCAGACCGCTGGCCTTGAGGGCGATGTCGCGTACGATCTCCGCATCGACGCGATAGCGGGGACCGCGGGCCAGGAGTCGGTTGTAGGGATCCTGCTCCAGGAGTGCCGGAGTAACGCGGGACGACTGCTGATAAGTGTTGGAGGTGACAATCAGTGTATGCAGTTTTTTCAGATCCCAACCTTCATCCATAAACCAGACGGACAGCCAGTCCAGTAACTTGCGGTGCGTCGGCGCTGCCCCTTGGGAACCGAGGTCTTCACTGGTGGTAACAATGCCTTGACCGAAGTACGCCTGCCAGACGCGGTTGACGATGGCCCGCGCGGTCGTGGGGGACTTTCGATCTACGAGCCAGCGGGCGAAGGTCAGTCGATTGACTTCCGTCCCTTGTGGCAGTGTATTCAGAAAGTCGGGAACACCGGGATCGACCACCTGTTTCTGCTTGAGGAAGTCACCACGTTCGAGCAGATGTGTTTCGCGCGGTGCCGGTCGTTCCTGGTAGACGAGCTGTGTCGTCCCTTTAGGGTGCTGTTTCCAGAGGGCGGCGATCTGTTCGTTCTGCGTTTTCCACTCCGGGACGAGCGTCCGCCAGTAGCTGAATATTTCGGCCTGCTGTTGCGGTGTGCGTTGATCAGCGGAGATCGTCAGCAGTTCACGAACGCGATCGGGAACTTGATCGGCGGCGGCGTTCTCATCTGTCGTATACGAGATGCGAAAACGTCCCAGGTTCATGGTCTGGTTATCATCGCTGTTCCACCCGCCGTGCATCTGGACCAGGCTGATCTTCAGCTTCGTTCCTGCCGCATAGCCAAATGGTTTTTCAGCATTGAAGACTGCTTCATGGGGCTGATTCATGCGCCCCGGGCCCCCATCAATGCCCCAGGCGGTTGAGTTGTCACCATCGATGGCATACTCCACCGGGCCGGTAAACCCGCGCTCTCCTTTTTTGTCTGCATAGGGATTCTGAAGCTGTTGTCGCTCATTCGCAAAGTCTGCCGAGGCTTTTACGAATTTGATGTTGGCTTTCTGTTTTGCATCCTGAGGATTTTCGACACTGAGTTTGATGTCGGTGAGAGCACACAAACCCTCGGTCGAGCGGCCAGGTCCGCCTGCGGGCAGGTTGGGATGATTCAAGAGTTCCAGCCGCAGGGCCTTGATCTGGGACGCATCGACGGTCGCTTCAAAATTCGAAGTGAAGCGGGACGGTGCATAGCCCTGTGCCAGCTGGGAATGATCGGGTTGTTCGAAGTAACGCTGCGAGTTGCTGTCGATGTTCGTGAGCTTCATAACGTGCCACTGGGGCTGGTTCTGCTTGACACTTTGTTCCCAGGCAGCCATCTCTGTGGCCCAGTCTGGCTTCTGTGCTTTCAGCTGTTCTTCAATCGCATGGATCTTGTGAAACAGTTTAGTGCGCTGCTTCTGTTCTTCATCCGTATAGCCGCGAATGCTGGCTTCGTAGGAGTTGTTGATGCAGGCGAAGATCTGGTAATAATTCTCCTGCGTCAGTGGATCGTATTTGTGCGTGTGACATTGTCCGCACTGCAGGGTCAGCCCCAGAATACTTTTGCCGATCGTATCCATGCGGTCGAACATGGCCGCCATGCGAAACTCTTCGGGATCGATGCCCCCTTCTTCGTTGAGCATGGAGTTCCGCATGAAACCGGTGGCGACTTTTTGATCCTGTGTCGCCTGGGGCAGCAGGTCACCGGCGATCTGTTCGGTAATGAACTGATCGTAAGGTTTGTTTTCGTTGAAGGCATCAATCACCCAGTCTCGATAGAGCCAGACATTCCGGGGCGCATCTTTTTCATAACCGTTCGAGTCGGCATAGCGGGCTGCATCGAGCCAGAGACGACCCCAGCGTTCGCCATAGTGGGGAGACGCGAGCAAACGTGTCACCTGTTTCTGCCAGGCTAAAGGGCTCGGATCGTTGACGAATTGATCGACCTCTTCAATGGTAGGAGGCAGGCCGATCAGATCGAGACTCAAACGACGCAGACGCGTGATGCGGTCTGCTGGTTCGGAAAACGTGAGGCGTCGCTGTTCAAGTTTTTCCAGGACGAATGCATCTATCGGATTCTGCACCAGCGACTGTTGTTTCACCTGGGGAACGGGTGGTTTTACTGGTGGCTGAAAGGCCCAGTGTGAAGCCCAGGGAGCGCCGGCGGCGATCCATTGACGGATTTTTTCGATGTCTGCCTTAGAGAGTTTTTTACCCGAGTCGGCAGGAGGCATCCGCAGACTTTCATCCTCGGCGGTCATGCGCTGATAGATCAGACTCTCTTCCGGTTTGCCGGGAACAATCAATGCGTGCTCTCCCGCTTTGCCGAAGAGTCCTTCTTTGAGATCCATGCGGAAATCGGCTTCACGGTGTTCATCATCCGGACCGTGACAGGCAAAACAGGCGTCGGATAACAGCGGACGAATATCGGAAGCGAAATCAAGGTCCGCAGGCGCTGCCCCTGATTCTGCAAAGGCGGAATTTCCAAGAGAGACTGTCAGCATCAGGCAAGACAGTAGGAACAGTGAGCACGTTTGTTTGACCATAATCCTGCTTTCGGTCGTTCTTTCTGAGTCGAGAACCGACGCTGTGAGCAGTCAACCGGGTGGCAAAGTTTTTTAAGCAGGAAAGACCTGGTCACAACCATTGCCAACCGGAATTTTTTGCTGCACGGGAAGGATTCTCGAGTCTCAACACAGACACGAGTGAATACCGGTCCGCCACTTTACCCAAAGTGGGGTAGCTCACGACTTCATCTAAAGTCATTTGAGCAGGTGACTTAGGCGCCAGGCAAGGTGGGAGTTTTCCCTGGCAGATCTTGTCGTTCATTATACGAAGTCAGCAGGGGAGAATTCAAGTTTTGCCTGAAAGAGTCGGTTGGAATCGGATCACTTTTTATGAAGATCCCCTTCAAAACCTGTCCGTATATTTAACAAACCTTAACACTAGGCCCGTTTTGTCTCATTCTGCCACACATTATTCATCTCTACTTAACATGTCAGGGAGAAAGATCTTCACATTATCTCGATACTGTACTCCCAACTGAGATTTGCAGCCGGCACCGCAAATTTCTGCACACGAGTCCGAGTTGAATTCAACCAGAAGCGAAGAGAGTAAAAAGAAAAGAAGAGAGTTCAAGGGGGGCAGATCATATTCGATCATCATCAATTGCCAGAGTGATGGGGGATGACCTGTTTCTTAAAAAAGTAAAAAGTAAATCGTACTAGCCTTCATTTGTTCGCGTCACTGTCAAACTTTTTAAACTAACAGGAACTGTAATGAAAAAATCACGTGCTCGTAATCTGAAACGCTCAGGTTTTACCCTGATCGAACTTCTGGTGGTGATCTCGATCATCGCTCTGCTGGCTGCCCTGCTGATCCCAGCTGTTTTTGCAGCCCGCGAATCTGCCCGCTCTTCACAGTGTAAGAGCAACCTGCGTCAGTTTGGTCTTTCCATGCACGCCTTCGCATCAACTGACCCCAGCGGTCGCTACTGCACCGGTGCTTACGACTTCCGTCGTGACGGATGCCCTGACACCTGGGGCTGGGTGGCTGACATGGTCAACAGTGGTGCCGGTCTTCCTCAGAAGATGCTGTGCCCTTCATCGACTCTGCTCGGTTCAGAAAAACTGAACGACATGATCGGTGTGGCCAACACCAGTAACAAAGACTCTGCTCCACTGTCACGTCTGAGTGATGGTGTCTGTGCGACCTGGACTTCCGGTACAGAAGGTACCCCTGCCCGTATCTTACAGGTTGCTAAACTTCTGGAAGATGGTTACGGAACGAACTACGCATCCAGCTGGTTCCTCGTACGTTCTGGAGCCAAGACTTCTGCAGGCGTAACTTCATCCGGTCTGAAAGGTTTCGGCGGAAGTCTGGGTCCCTTGACCATCCGTCGTCTGGATTCTTCCCGCGTCGCTTCTTCAGCTGTCGCTTTCATGGGTTGTGGAGCTCCTGGTGACGTCGGCGAAGCTGTTCTGTCTAACTCCATTCCCGGATTCGTTGACGCTGGTGAGCGTCTGGCTGAATCTTTCAACGACGGTCCCGGCCGCTGGGATGCAACTGCAGGAACTGGTGGTGCCATCACTCTGATGCCCGCTGGTACCAATGTTGTCGGAGCAATTCCTGCTGAACTGCCCGACCCCAACCGTGCTGGTACTCCCGGCCCAGATACTTTCCTCTGGCTGCAGGATTCTCGTGACTGGTACGCATGGCACGGCCGTGGATCTAACAAGATCTGCAACATCCTGATGGCTGACGGAAGTGTGAAAGCAATAGTTGACCTGAACGGTGACGGCTTCCTGAACCCCGGTTTCACCGGTTCTGCTTCAGGTGGTTCTGGATACACCGACGCCACTGTTGAACTGCGTCCTTCTGAGTGCTTCTCCGGTCCCTGGCTGGATGCTCAGCTGACTAAAGGTAACTTCGAATAAGCTTCGAAGCATCACCTGAATAAGAGATGTTACGAGTGGCCGGTCAATGACCGGTCACTCTTTTTTTATGCGCCCGACAAGTCGTAATCGAATTTGCGGGCTGTTTCAGGCGATGATCTCTTTAATCACATGACCATGCACGTCGGTCAGGCGGCGGTCGATCCCATTGTGTCGGAACGTCAGCTTTTCGTGATCGATGCCCAGCAGCTGCAGAATTGTCGCATGCACGTCGTAGCACATCGTGGGGTTGGCTGGATCGGCGGGTTTGAAGGACCACTGATCGGACTCGCCATAAGTCATGCCCCCTTTGATGCCGCCTCCCGACAGCCAGTTGGTGAAGACGAACGGATTGTGGTCGCGGCCTTTGCTCCCCTGGCTGCAGGGCATTCTGCCGAACTCGGTCGTCCAGAGAATAATCGTATCGTCGAGCATGCCCCTCTGCTTCAGATCCTGAATCAACGCTGCAGCTCCGATGGACATGCCCCGGCCTAAAGGCCAGTGATCGCGTTTGATATCTTCATGCGAATCCCAGTTGCGCCGAGGGAAGCCGTTGTCCGCGCCCGACCAGATCTGCACGAAACGGACGCCCTGCTCCAGCAGTCGCCGGGCTACCAGACAGTTGCGACCGAAGTAGGCGATCTCAGCGGCCTCGCTGATGCCTTCCTGGACTTCAAAGTCGACCGAGTCGAGACCATACAGGTTGAGCGTGCTCTTAGTCTCGCCGGACAGGTCGAGTACTTCGGGTGCCTGCAGCTGCATTTTCGCGGCCAGTTCATAAGACTTGATGCGGGCATTCAGCCGCGAATCACCGGTTCGTTGTTCTTCATGTTTCTGGTTGAGCTGTTTCAGTGCTGCGAGCACATCACGATCGCTCTGGCGGGTGATGAAATCATTGTTGGATGGGAACAGGTTGGCGATGGGCGTTCTGGAATTGGGACGAATCATGGTGCCCTGGTTACTGGCGGGCAGGAAGCCGGCGGACCAGTTGGCGGCGCCATTTGGTGCGAAGCCGCGCGGATCGGGGAGCACAACGAACGTCGGCAGGTTATCGGTCATGCTACCCAGACCGTAGCTGATCCAGGCCCCCATGCCGGGAAAGCCGGGAAGAATAAAACCGGTGGCCTGCATGAAAGTCGCCGGGCCGTGAACGTTCGACTTGCTGACCATATTGTGAATGAAGGCCATGTCGTCAACACAGGCGCCCAGGGGGGCGACACATTCGTTGAGCCACTTCCCCGATTCGCCGTACTGTTTCCACTTCCAGGGTGCCTGCATCGTCTTGCCCGGCGAGGACTGAAACAGCTGCACTTTTTCTCCAGGGTCCCATTCGTTGCCATTGTCTTTGATGAGTTCGGGTTTGTAATCGAACGTATCACACTGACTCGCGGCTCCCGACATGTAGAGCTGGACCACTCGTTTGGCACGGGGCGGATGATGCAGGACGTGCGTTCCGGCAGGGGCAGCGCTCAGCAGTTGTTCCTGTTTGAGCAGCGACGCCAGGGCGATGCTTCCCAGTCCCCCGCCTGCATGCAGCAGAAATTCACGACGATCCATGAGATGACTTTCCTGTGTGTTAATCGATAAAGATAAATTCGTTGCTGTTGAGAATCAGGCGACAGACATTGGCCAGCCCGTGCTGCTTACCCACTTCGACGAGCAGCTTCACCTCGTCCGACGTGGGAGCTCTGCCCAGTGCAGTTTCGAATGCGCGGGACACCTGCGTTTTCAGTTCGCGTTTATCGCCTTTGACCTGCTCTGCGAAGAACCCGGACATGCTGACCATGAACTGATCGTTGAGCAGTGCGAGTGCCTGCAGGGCGGTCAGTGTCTGGATGCGTTTGGGAGTGATCTGCGAGGGATCGGCACAGTCGAGCGATTCCATAAAAGGATCGGGGACGGAACGGACGATGAAGCGGTAAATCGAACGACGGTGTGTCTCTGCTGTTTTGGGATCGTATTTCTGGTAGAGGTAATGCGGCGAGTGCTGTGGTTTTTCGAGGACGAACAGGCGATCTCCGGGTCCGTACATGTTGAGATCGAGCTTGCCGCTGATCTGCAGTACGGCGTCGCGAATGGCCTCGGCTTCCAGTTTGCGTCGATTCATCCGCCAGAGCAGACGATTGTCACCGTCGATCCGGGCGCCCTGCTCGTTGGCTTGTGAAGACTGTTGATAAGCGGTGCTGAGGACGATCCAGCGGTGCAGTTGTTTCAGTGACTGGCCTTCATCGCGGAAGCGACTGGCGAGATAATCCAGCAATTCCGGATGCGTGGGTTTCGCGCCCATGCGACCGAAGTCGTTGGGGGTCTCGACGATCCCTTTGCCGAAGTGATACAGCCAGACGCGGTTCACGATGGAACGCCAGGTGAGCGGATTGCGGGGGCTGATAATCCAGTGGGCCAGCGCTGCCCGGCGGGCGCCTTCGTCTCCTGGATCGGGCAGATGCAGGTTCTGCCCCAGGCCTTCAATCAGACCGGGGACGGCGGGTTCCACTTCGCGTATCGGTGCTTTTTCGCTGCCGCGACTCAGCAAGAAGACCGGACGCGGTTCGCCTTCCGTCGGACGGAAATTTCCGCGACGGGGAAAATCGGTGGCCGCAGCGAAGACCTTTTTCTGCTGGGGAAGTTTACCGAGCTCAGACTGCACGCGTTTGATTTTAGCGGACCAGTCGCGGAGTGACTGTTTCTCTTCCTCGGACGACAGACTGGCCAGCAGGTCATCTCGTTTCTGTTTGAGTTGTGCGAGATCCTGATTGGAATCGAGGCTTTGATAAAATTTACCGTCGATCAGATTTTTACGGGACCAGCGGGGAGGTGCTTCGATGGAATCCAGCGAGGTGACCTGGGCCTGAGCGGCAAGGTTCCGTTCGTCCTGTGCGAGGACCTGAATTTCTCCGAGTGCGAAAATGAAATCATTCGAGCGGGGGGCAAGTTTCGTGGCCGTCAGTCTGAGATACTGAATTTTCTGGCCCTTCAGATCGAAGTGCAAAGGTTTTGTGCCGGGGTTCGTGTAATCTTCGCGGGTCTGGTCAGCAATGATGGTGGATACTTTGAAATCCGGGGTGTCTGAGATTTCCAGTTTGAAGCGTCGCGGGAATCCGAAGCCGGCACCGATGTTGTTGTAATTATCAAAGGCGGGCATCAGCGTGATTTTCTCGGCGGAGACCGGCTGCTTGAAGTTGAGCTGCACCCACTTGGCTGCCTGGTCGGACTTTTCAATTTTACTGTGATAACCAAAGGCGACGCCCTGCCCTGCTTTGGCTTCCTGTGCCTGTTTGAGTTCGGCTTCCATGCGTTTCAGTTCTGCCCCGCCTCGCTTTCGGATCGCTGTGTCGAGGTCCTGGTGGAGTTTCTGAACGCGGGCGTGTTCGGTCAGCAGAGTCTGACGTTTCCGGGCGGTTTCGGGATCCGGATCAAAGGAACGTTCGGCCCGGTCGATGCCGGCGAAGACGGCCTGCAGACCGTAATAGTCTGCCTGGGAGATGGGATCGAATTTGTGATTGTGACAGCGGGCACACTGCACCGTGAGGCTGACCGTGGTATTCAGGACGGTCGCCACCATATCGTCGCGGTCGAGGTTGCGGGTGATTTTCTTTTCGATCAGGTTTTCACTGATTTCGATCTGGCCCACCCAGTCAAAGGGGCCTGCGACGATGAAGCCGGTCGCGGGCACGCCGTCTGGTGAATGCGGGTTAATCACATCGCCGGCAATCTGCTGCTGAATGAACTGTGCGTAAGGCTTGTCTTCATTCAGAGCCCGGATGACATAATCCCGATACGGCCAGGCATTTTCGCGGAGCTTGTCTTTGTCGTAGCCGTGCGTGTCGGCGTAGTGGACCACGTCCAGCCAGTGCCGCGCCCAGCGTTCTCCGTAACGGGGGGAAGCGAGCAGCTTATCGACGAGTTTTTCATAAGCCCGCGGATCGGGGTCGTTAACGAAGGAGTCGATTTCGGTCGGCGTAGGAGGCAGGCCGGTCAGATCATAATAAATACGACGGATCAGGGTCCGACGATCGGCGAGTGGGGAGAACGTGAGTCCCTCTTTCCGCAGGCGGGCCAGCAGAAAGGCATCGACGGGAGTCCGCACCAGCGCGCGTTCTTTATCAGTCAACTCTGGTAATGCTGGTTTTTCCAATGGCTGAAACGACCACCAGTCTTTCGCGGTGAGCTGGGCTTCGCGAATCCGCAGTTCCGGTGGCCAGACTGCGCCTGCTTTGATCCAGTTACGCAGCGTGGCGATTTCCTGTTCGTTGAGTGGCGCTCCCTTTTTGGGCATCTCCGGTTCGGGGCCGGTGACGTAATCGAGCAGCATGCTTTCCGCGGCGACGCCGGGGACGATCACCCGCACATTCTCGCCCCCTTTGAGCGCGCTCTGTTTAGTTTCCAGTGACAGACCGCCATCTTTCGTGCTTTCGTTATGACAGCGGATGCAGTGCTTCTGAAAGAGGGGGAGCACGTCTTTCTCAAAATCGGGTTCAGCAGCAGCTGTCGGTGCCGCGATGATCGGCAGGCAGCAGACCAGGGAGAGTGCGAATTTCAGATTCCGTGAAATGAGAGAGCACATGCAGGCGATTCAATCTATTCTCAGAGGGTGAGTCAATTCTCTGGCGGGACGATACGAGGAAACGTGCGGCTCCTGACCGAACGGCCCTCATTTATATATGGCGCGCCGGCGTGCGAATTGGTACCAGAACTTTTCCTCTTTTTAAGAAAATCCCGGGATCCACTGTTTTTCGGGTACCAATCGGCGAGTTGAAGCGCCATTTATTATAGAAGGAGAAACCAAGCTGCCCTGTATCACGATTCCACCTGCAGCATGATTCCCCGAAGCGCCTGCCATTGTTAGACTTAACTACGAAATGAACACTCCCACAGACCATCCTGAATCGAGCGAATCTTTTTTCCGCCAGTTTTCCCAGTCGGACCGCAAGATCTACGGATACATTCTGGCGCTGGTGCTCGATGTGGCGGCTGCGGAAGATATTTTTCAGGAGACGTGCGTGATCCTCTGGAAGGAATATCCCCGCTATGATCCGGAACGGAGTTTTCTGAACTGGGCATACGGCATCGCCTTTAACCAGATTCGCAAGTACCGGCGGACGTTCCAGAACCAGCGGCTGATTTTCAGCGATGCACTGGTGACCGTGCTGGCAGAGGATGTGTCCCAGATGGCAGAAGAACAGAGCGAACGTCAACTGGCACTCACCCGTTGCCTGGAGAATCTGTCGTCCCCCGAGCGGGATCTGCTCGATTCCTATTACGGCGATCGACAGACCGCGGCCACGCTGGCCGAACGGGGGAACTGTTCGGTGCATGCGATTTATAAAACAATTAAAAAACTGAGGCGGGCGCTGCACGAATGCGTCAGCCGTCGACTTTCGAGTGAGGCTTCATCGTGACCCAACCCGATCCTGACATCCGCGAACAGATTCTGGAACTGGCCGACGCCCAGTGTGCGGGCATCATCACGGAAGACGAACTCGCTACACTGGAGGGTCTGCTCACCGCGCATCCCGAGTACCGCCGCGAATACCTGAATTACGTTTTCGTGCACATCGGACTGGCGGGTACCGCCCAGGCGCGCGTATTGCAGGATCCCGAAGCCGAATTACCGCTGAGCGTCAAACCTGCCGCAGACAATACAAGCGAGCCCGTCGAACGGGGCTACCTGGTGATGCTGATTCCGATTGTCTGTTCGGCGATCTGCCTGGGCGCGGTGGGCATCTTTCTGTTGATGGGCGATTTCAAAGGGCTGTGGGAACCGGAGATGGTTCTGCAGCAGCGTTCCAAATATTACTTCGATGACAGCGCCTCGCCGCCGGAAGAAATCGCCAGCGTCAACCAGGTCGCACGGGCCCGCTGGGAACTGCTGGGGAACAGTCCGGCTGTCACGGATCGCTTCCAGCCAGGCACGGTCAAAGTGACGTCGGGCGAAGTCGAGTTTGCCTTTTCGGGTGGTGCAGATATTAACGTGGCCAGCCCTTCCCTGTTTGGCTTTGAACGGAAAGACCAGGGAACCCTGTTTTCCGGCAGTATCTCGACGCAGCGTTCCGATCGCAAGGCGCTCTTTCGGCTGGAGACGCCGAGCATCGAGTTAATCGACCAGGGGACAGAATACGAAGTCAGTGTGAATGAGGCGGCTGAGACGTTCGTGCATGTGCTGGACGGTCAGGTCGCGGTCAAACCCCGCGGTCGGCTGCCGCGCTTCTACTGGAACTTCGATGAGCCGCCCCAGACCGCGCTGTCCGATGTGTTGAACCAGAGTCCGGTTCAGGCCGGGAAGAACGCGCTGCGGGTCCAGGGACTGATTGGTCCGGGAGCCATTCAGTTCAACAACCGTCCCGATGCGAGTCTGCGGCTGGGGAACGGCGGCGGTCAGGAAGTGGGAACCGGCGATTACGCGGTCTCCACCGGGATCACCGTCGAAGCGCTGGTGGTTTCGGACTGGAAAGCAGCGGACTCGCCTCAGACCCAGGCTCCCTTTGATTACGATGAAATCTTCCGCAAGGAGGATGGCAGCTATCGGATATTGCTCAGCTTTCAGAATGATGACAAGGCAGGAATCACACAGATTCCGCAGGTGGGTGATGGCCCCTGTCTCTCGTTCGGACTCTATCTGTCCGGGCTGGGTTACAGCGAACTGGACATGCCTCTGGACGGGAAAGAGGGCCGCCCGACGCTGGCCGAAATGCGCGATGGTCAGCCCCATCATATCGTCGCCACCTATAATGGCTGGACGGGTGAGAAAGCCATTTACATCGACGGCATCATGCGGATGAGCCATCGCTTCCCGGTGGGGACGATGATCATCAGCGGCGGTGCAGCGCCCGCAGTGATCGGTAACCTGATCTCAGCACAATCGGCTACTCTGGTCGGCCGCGAACCGTTTAATGGTGTGATTGATGAAGTCGCTTTCTACGACTATGCCCTCAATGCAGGCACGATCGCGACCCATTTCAGTCTCTTCAAAGCGGGTAAAGACTATTTCGACGGCCAGTTTCTGGACATCCTCCGCCAGGAAAAACAGGAAGATTACCTGTTAATCCACAAGGGACAGAAGATGAAATTCTCCGCGGAGACGGGCAAGCCGGTGCTTTAATCAGCTGCAACTCTGCCGGGTTCACTCATCCAGTGAGCAACCCTTGGTTTCCTTGATTGTGAGAATGATGCAGAAGGAGATCGCGGCGATGCCGGAGAGGTACCAGGCGATGGCCAGTGGATTGCCGGTTGCTTTGACCAGCCAGGCCGCGACCATCGGGGCGGTCCCCCCGAAGATGGCGAAGGGGATATTATAACTGATGCTGGCGGCACTGACCCGCACGCCCCGCCGAAAGAGTTCGGTGATCGTCGCGGGAATGGCCCCGGCGAAGCAGGCCACGAGGACAGCGAAGCCGATCTGGCCGGTGAGGATCATCGCGAAATTGTGGTGGTGCATCAGGCGGAGCAGCGCGGGAGAGAGGATCGCGACGCCGGCCGAGCCGATGAGCAGCAGTGGCTTACGTCCAAAGCGGTCGGCGAGCATTGCGGTGATCGGGACCAGCACGGTGAGGGCGGCCATGCTGAGCGTATTAATGTCGAGGGCTTCGGCGCGGGATTCGCCAACTTCTTCGACCAGCCAGGTCGAAAGGTAGATGAAGACGGTGTAAAAGGTGACGGCGTTCATCATGTTGAGTCCAGCGGACTGCAACATTTCCGTACGATGTTCAGTCCAGGCCTGCTTGAGGGGCGAAATAGGTTCCTGTTCGGCCAGCTCTTCCGCCAGGGGTTGATCGGGAATACCGTGCCGAATGAAATAACCAACAAAGGCGACTAAAACACCAGCGAGGAAAGGAATTCGCCAGCCCCAGTCCTGCAGTTGGATGTCGGTCGTGAAACTATTAATCAGAGCACCGACGGCCGAGCCGAGCAGGATACCGCAGGTGGCGCCGATCATACTCCAGGCACCGAAGAAGGCCCGGCGGTGCGGTGGCGCGTGCTCGACGAGGAACACGAACGAGCTGGTGTATTCGCCGCCGACGGAGACACCTTGAATCATGCGGAGCAGGATCATCAGGATGGCGGCGGAGATTCCGATCTCGGCGTGGGTGGGCAGGAGACCGACGAGCATGGTAGGGACGGCCATCATCATGACCGAGAGGGTGAGTGCTTTCTTGCGGCCGATACGGTCGCCGATATGTCCGAAGAGGACGGCTCCCACCGGTCGCATCAGGAAGCCGGCGGCGAAGGCACCGAAGGCGGCAATCAGCGAGGTGCGGGCGTCGGCAGCGGGAAAGAAGAGTTTACCGATGGTGGGTGCGAAAAAGCCGTAAACGGCAAAGTCGTACCATTCGAGAATGTTCCCGATGAAACCGGCGGCGAGCACCCGCGTATTTTTGCCTCCGGTTGCCTCTGCATCGATTTCCTGTGCCACGGTCGACATGAACGATTCACCTTCTGTATTGGGGTTGCAGCAATAGCGTTCTCTAACCAGGAATTTCAAACCTTATGAATTTCAGTTGGAGCACGGTTACTCAACAGGCACTCCCATATTTAAATGGAGATCAGGGTATATATAAAAGTAACACAGCACAGAAACCTCATCTGGATCGCCGATTGTTGAATAAATCTGACGCACCATGAGGTGAAAAGAGTTACTGGATTCTGCCAGTTCAAATACTGGTAAATAGAGATCATGAATGAGCCACATGCGATCAAATACCAGGCCTGACTGCTCGCCTTTAAATGCGAAAGGAACCACGATAAAGAACGATGACACATAGACACAGCAACCTGTCAGGATTCCAAGAAATAATTTGCGAATCATAAGGATTGTACCGTGCCAATGAGATCGTGAGCAGTATTTTGAAGCGTTGGTAGTTTATGTAATTCCAAGTGGTGGGGGAATATTGATTTCATGGTCTAGACGGAATGCCTGTTCGAAATTGGTGAGTTGGAATGGTACGTTACCGTTGTGTTTTTCTACCACGAAAAGCACGAAAGACACGAAATTTTCTAGTTGGTGTGATTTACCTGTGATGGGTTGAATTACGGGCGCCGTTTCATTACTGGTGCCCTGGTAGTGCTCTTAATTCGAACGGTCTAGAGCAAACTACTTTCAACCGGGGCTAACGCCCTGCGGCTAATTTGGCTTTTCTGTTGTCGTAGTTCTGAGAACAATAAAACGTTACCTAGTGCCTCGCCACTCAGGGATGGGACCTGTTGATTCATTCAACCTGTTCACTGTCAGTTTCCTGCTCGCTGCATTCGGGCTTACCCGGTTATGTGAGCGGAATGGCACTCGCCACCGGTGAGTGGGATCAGCGCTGGAGATTTTACCGGCGGCTAGTGCCTTGCCGCTCAGTGTTGGTTGGCTAACTTTGTTCCTTTGAGAGATTGACGGATCTTGATGCTCACCAGGCGGGCGGACACGTGGGGCCGCACCCTACGGAACGGGTTGGTGGGCTGGGTCGCAATTGAAGATTTGCCCAGCGACCTCCTGTTGCCTGCGGCAATCATGGATAGCATCCGCGACCACCCCGCCCCAGGATTTTTTCTTTTTTTGATTGACACATTTGTAGCACTGGCTACAATACCAGAGTATATGTAGCCCCGGCTACATTTTGTCGCTCACTAATTTGTAGCCACGGCTACTTTTTAAACACACCTATTCTCCTACCCTGTAAAGGTTTACCGCAATGAGCTACCCGCCTGCCCGACTGTCCCGCCGGGGTTTTACGTTGATTGAACTGCTGGTGGTGATCGCGATTATCGCTACGTTGATTGCCCTGCTGTTGCCTGCGGTTCAGCAGGCGCGGGAGGCGGCGCGGCGGAGTCAGTGCAAGAATAACCTGAAACAGCTGGGGCTGGCGTTACACAATTATCACGAAACGCACTCCTGTTTTCCCGCGGGTTATTATTCGTATGGAACCAGCGACGGTTCGGGGCCGGGCTGGGCGGAGATTGATGCGAATACCTGGGATGCGGCACCGGGCTGGTCCTGGAGTATGATGCTGCTGCCTTACCTGGATCAGGCGAATATCTACAATACGCTGGACGTCAACCGGCCCTGCTGGAACCTGGCGAATGCGGGGGCTGTGCAGACAAAGCTGCCGGTCTTTCTGTGTCCGACCGCTTCGGGCGGTGATGAGCCGTTCCTGGTGCGGGACGGAGCCGGCAGTCCGCTGTTGAAAGGGGGCGCGCAGCTGCTGTTCGGTCGGTCGCATTATGTCGCCAGTCACGGTCAGGAATCGTGCTGGGGGGAATGCGGGGCAAGTACGACGGGCGTGATCTTCACGGATATTTACACCAAGACAACCAAGACGGTGACAATTAACGGCGATGCTTCGAAGGTGGCGGATGGACCGTTCTTCCGTAATTCACGCACACGGATGCGGGACGCCACCGATGGTCTCTCGAATACGATTTTCCTGGGCGAACATTCTTCGCGACTGAGTGATAAAACCTGGGTGGGTGTGGTGCCGGGGGCGTTTACGCATCCCCAGTTTTCGACTCCCGAGAATGGACCGGACGCTGCGGCGACACTGTCACTGGTGCATGCGGGACCTTCGGGGGGCGAGCTGGACATCACCGGGTTCCCGATTATCCATCCGGTGAACTTTCCGACCTACCACGTGGGGCAGATGTATTCCGAACATGTGGGGGGCGGACATATCTGCCTGGGCGATGGTTCAGTGCGGTTTGTTTCCGAGAACATTGATCTGCTGCTCTGGGCGGCCCTCTCGAGTCTGAACGAGGGTGAATTGATCGGAGAGTTTTAACATGCCACGTCAAATGATTTTCTCACTGGTGTTGTTACTCTGCGCAAGCCTGCTGCTGTCCGGCTGCGGGTATCCGGAGGTTTCGCCGAAGACGTATGAACTTTCCAAGGCCCTGTATTCGGTCTGCAACCAGAAGAGCACCGAGCGGCTGGTCAAAGTGCAAGCGCTGATTCAGAGTTCGCTGGAGCAGGAAGAGATCACTTCGCGGGAGGCGGACTGGTTGAACGGGATAATTAAACAGGCGCAGGAAGGCGAATGGGAGGAGGCTTTACGGGAGTCCCGGCAGATCATGGAGGATCAGGTGGGGCGATGAAAACCGTTCGTAACTGGAATTGTTTTCTACCACGAAAAGCGCGAAAGACACGAACATTTCTGGTTGGTGTGATTTACCTGTGATGGGTTGAATTACGGGCGCCGTTTCATTACTGGTGCCCTGGTCGTGTTCTTAATTCGAACGGTCTACAGCAAACGACTTTCAACCGGGGCAAATGCCCTGCGGCTAATTTGGCTTTGCTGTTGTCGTAGTTCTGAGAACAATAAAACGTTACCTGGTGCCTCGCCACTCAGGGTTGGGACCTGTTGATTCATTCAACCTTTTCACTGTCAGTTTCCTGCTCGCTGCGCTCGGCCCGAATTGCATTCGGGCTTACCCGGTTATGTGAGCGGAATGGCACTCGCCACCGGTGAGTGAGCTCAGCGCTGGAGATTTTACCGGCGGCTAGAGCCTTGTCGCTCAAGGTTGGTTGGTCAATTTTGTTTTTGCGAGGAATTGACCGATCTGGATACTCGCCAGGCGGGCGGACACGTGGGTCCGCACCCTACGAAGAGGGTTGGTGGGCTGGGTCTGGTTTGAGCGAGTTGTGCTGTGACCACCCGGCGTGCTGTTCTTTGATCGCTGCTGGCGCTCCTCTCTTTTCACCGGTGCTGGTTTGGCACTGGTTTTATTTTCTCTGTCCTCGCTGGTGCCGATGCGTAGGATTTCTGTTTGTGCTGTGTTTGGATCGCGTTGCCGGTGCCGGGTCGCGTTTCTGAATTCGGCTGGCAGATACCGAAGTCGTTTCAACCGGGGTTAACAGATTGCTCTGGTTGGGAGCGTTTCTGAACTTAGCTTCGTTGTGAGGGGAGCATTCTCATGGACAGAACCTGTGCTGTTTTCTTGTTGCTGCGCCTTCTGTCGGGCATGGCTTTGTTGTCTTGTCATACTGCTGATTCTGTTGAAGGGCACGGAGGAGTCAAGACAGAATTTTGTCCCAATGTGGCCGGATTTTGTCCTGGTGTGTCCGGGATTTTGTCCCACTCTGGCCGGGGTTTGTCCGCAAGTGCCCTGCTCTGCAGGCGATTACTTCGCAGGAGTGCGCAGTGTTCCGGTGAAACGCAGGTGAAGAGTGAGGAGTCTGGTGGTGCAGATGTGAGAGTTGTGCGGGAGATGCAGTGCTCAGAAGACGCGCCTCGCGCGCGAGTCAGATGGGAACCAGGATACGATTTGGAAGGCGTGGATCAAGGTCAGTCTGTTCAGACGGTGGTGGAGGATTTTCAGTGGGGGGAGGAGTTGGATCGCAGGTGGATCTTTTTTGTACCACGAAAATTCCTGCTAGTGAAAATCACTTGTGTTCGATTGTGGGAGCTGGTGAAGTTGGTTGAGTTACCGGCGGCTAGCGCCTTGCCGCTCAGGGTTGGGGGCCTGTTTCAGCATTCGACTTTTTCACTGTCAGTTTCCTGCTCGCTGCGCTCGGCCCGAATTGCATTCGGGCCCACCCCATCTTTATTTATTTTTTTGAAGCGGGTTGGTGGGCTGGTTCTGGTTTGGAGGTGTTGTGCTGGGACCTCTTGTTGCCTGCGGCAATCCCGGATTGCATCTGGTACCACCCAGGGAATGTCATATTGAAATTAATCAGCGGAGTTGGGGCGGAACTGTTTTTGCCAGGTCTTGGGTTTCACGCTGATGTCGGTGTTGTCTTTGTAGGATTTGCGGAGGTCGGTGAGTTGGGTTTTGAGCTTGTTAATCGTGTCCTGGTAAGTGGGATTGCCGTACTGGTTGGTCATCTCTTGGGGGTCGTTCTGCAGATCGTAGAATTCCCATTCATCGAATTCGTAGAAGCGGATCAGTTTATAGCGGGGAGTGCGGATGCCGAAATGTTTGGCGACTTTGTGGACGCTGGGAAAATCGAAATAGTGGTAGTAGAGGGAATCGCGCCACTCGGGGTTTTCCCCTTTGAGCAGGGGAACCAGGGAACGGCCCTGCATGTCGTCAGGAATGTCGGCACCGGCGATGTCGAGGAAGGTTTCCGCGTAGTCGAGATTCTGGACCAGGTCGGTGTTGACGGTGCCGGGCTGCGTGACGCCGGGCCATTTGACGATCAGCGGCATGCGGAAGGATTCTTCATACATCCAGCGTTTGTCGTACCAGCCATGATCGCCGAGGTAGAAGCCCTGGTCGGAGGAGTAGACGATAATGGTGTTTTTATCGAGTCCGGTTTCCTTGAGCCAGGCGAGCATGCGGCCGATGTTTTCGTCGACGCCTTTGATGCAGCGGAGGTAGTTTTTGATGTAGCGCTGGTATTTCCAGCGAACGAGGTCTTTGCCGGTGAGATTCGCTTTACGCAGGGCTTCATTTTTGGGATCGAAGGCGGCGTTCCAGGCCGTGAGTTGTGCGGGCGTCATGAACTGCAGATTGCGGAAGCCGGACTTGTCGAGCGACTTGCCGGCGTTGGGATCCCAGCCTTCCAGCTTGGGGCCGAAGTTGTCGTAGACCAGGTTCATGTAGTTTTCGATGGACATCTCGGCGTGCCGGGCGGGGCTGGCGTTGTCTTTCCAGTCGTCGAAGAGGGTGGTCGGTTCGGGAATGGTGATTTCATCGTAGAGATGCAGGTGACGGAGCGCGGGCATCCAGGTACGGTGTGGCGCCTTGTGCTGACACATGAGCATGAAGGGTTTACCGGAGTCGGCGTTCTGCTTGAGCCAGTCGAGTGCCATGTCGGTCACGATGTCGGTGCAGTAGCCTTCGATGCGTTCGCGCCCCAGGGCGGTTTTGAATTCGGGATTGTAGTAGTAGCCCTGCCCCGGGAGGATCTTCCAGAAGTCGAAGCCCTGGGGATCGGAGGTGAGGTGCCACTTGCCGATCATGGCCGTTTTGTAGCCGGCTTTCTGCAGGAGTTTGGGGAAGGTCTGCTGATCGCCGTTGAAGCGGTTGCCGTTCCGCATGAAGCCATTGATGTGGCTGTGTTTGCCGGTGAGGATGACCGCGCGACTGGGTCCGCAGATGGAATTCGTGCAGAAGCTGTTCTGGAAGAGCATGCCTTCGGCGGCAATCTTGTCGATGTTGGGCGTCGGATTGATCTTCTCAAGGAACCCCTTGTAGGCACCGATGGCGTGGGGTGCGTGGTCGTCGGTGAAGAGGAAGAGAATGTTGGGTCGCTGGGCCGAGTGGGCCAGCGACGGGAGAGCGAGACAACAGAGCAACACGAGCGCGCGAATCATGAAAGCACCTTTGCAGAATTTCGATATCCAAATAGAGGCGGGTGTTTTCAGGATAGCGGCTGGCGGGAGCAGATGCCAGTCGATATGCGGCGGGAAGCCGGGAGAGAATTTGTTTGGGAGATTAAGGAAATGCGTCAGTCGGTGGGGTCGTCATCCCCCTTGAGGACGATGGCCAGGAACATGGGAATCAGGATGATGAGGCAGAGGCCAAAGAAGATGGCGTAAGCGGGAATGTCAGGAGTGGCGAAGATAAAAATGGTCATTCCGAATTGGAAGAAGAGATAGAGCAGGAACGCCAGGCTGGCGAGACCAATGCTGACGAAGAGCGTAAGGTGCAGAATTCGTTTGCGGCGTTGCATGGTGCGATCGACCTCCTTGCTCAGGAATCCTGGGTCTCCTCGGTATCTGGTTCGGGTGTGGAGTCCGGGGTTTCTTTCAACAGGTTGAGCGCAGCGATTAAAGTGCTCTGACTTGAGAATTCCGCGCCAACCAGAGCGATGACTGCCCCGAGGTTGACGAGGGAGAGCGTCGTCAGGTTGGCATCACTGGAGGAACAATAGATGAGTAGCATGACAACGTACCAGAGCACAAACAGAATAGCGTTTCGTTTGCGGATCTTTTTCATCTGCTGAATGAATTTGTCCAATGACTGTTCCTGAGGCATATTGACTTTCCCATACGAAAGTGAGGTCTGGAATGACAAACAAGAGACTGCAAGGCGCTGAGTTTATTTTACAAGCTGGAGCCATGATTTTCAGGAGCAGACTGCGGAGGGATTTTGAATGGAGGAAGAAATGGACACAGATGTTTCAAAAACTTTACAGGCGGTGTGCTTGAGAGCAAGGAGTGTCAGAACAAGCGTTTTTGAGTCGTCTAAAGTGATGAACAATGCGTGAATGTAGGACAAAATCGGAAGTAATGTTGGAGCTCGGGTTGTGGTCAGGGGGGGAATTCACTACAAGAGAAACGTGGAATTAGTCGCTTTCGCGGGAAATTGTAGTCCCTCGAAGCCGGTAGTTGATAGCATCAACTCGTCCACCCCGTTTCACACAATGTGCTCCCTGAATTAATTCAGCGCGGCTTTGAAAGGTTCTGTTTGAAGTAAACAGATAACAGATTGTGTCATGAAACTCTGTCTTTCCGGGATCTTTTGAGGTCAGGACGGGAAGGCGGGCCCGCTTTTGCACTCGAGCGAACTGTTTCCTGTGCGCCCCTGTTCCATGTCGGCATGGACTGTCTGCAGACGAATACGTTCGTCGTCCAGACTGACCGTGCGGATTCCACTTTGAAAGAGATGTCTGGAGTATTGATGTTAGAGTTTTTCACGAAGCATAAAGCTTCAGTCAAGGATGATGTCTTGTCAGGCCTGACAGTGGCACTGGCACTGGTACCGGAAGCCGTGGCGTTTGCATTTGTGGCGGGTGTTCCCCGACGGTGGGTCTGTACTCGGCATTCTGGATTGGACTGATCAGTGCGCTGGCAGGTGGCCGACCGGGGATGATCTCGGGAGCAACCGGAGCGATGGCCGTGGTTGTCGTATCGCTGGTCGCACTGCACGGAATTGAATATCTGTTTCCCGCGGTAATTCTCTGCGGGTTGCTGCAGATCACGGTGGGCCTGTTGCGGATGGGGAAACTGATCCGGCTGGTGCCCCATTCGGTGATGCTGGGATTTGTGAATGGGCTGGCGATCGTGATTGGTCTGGCCCAGATCGGCAGTTTCAAAACACTGGGTTCTGACGGAACGATGACGTTTCTACAGGGCCCCTCAATGATACTGATGCTGGCCCTTGTCGGATTGACGATGGCGGTGATTGTACTGTTGCCCCGTTTTACGAAAGCGATCCCCAGTTCGCTGGCGGCGATTATTCTGGTCTCGGTGATTTCGATCGGCTTTAACCAGTTCGCTCCTGCGGCGTGGAAACCAGCCGGGCAGGAAAATGTTGTACAGACGGTCGACGACCTGATGATGAATAACCTGCGGGCGAATGCGGTTCAGGAAGCTGTGGACCAGCAGACCGGAGCGGAGCTGAGTGGTGAGCAGGTTGCGGCTGCTGTTGCTTCTGTCCAGCCGGCTGCAGAACCATTGCCGATGCTGTTCTTTCTGGATTCGCGGTATGTGCTGGCCCCATTTAACTGGGAAACGCTGTGGATCATCTTCCCCTTCTCACTGATTCTGGCGGGTGTGGGTCTGATTGAATCGCTGATGACGTTGACACTGATTGACGAAATTACCGAGACCCGCGGAAGCGGAAACCGGGAATGTATTGGCCAGGGGGCTGCGAACATGGTCTGCGGTCTGTTTGGCGGGATGGGCGGCTGTGCGATGATTGGACAATCGCTGATTAACGTCAATTCGGGCGGTCGGGGACGGTTATCCGGAGTTGTCGGAGCCGTGGGCCTGATGATCATGGTGGTTCTGCTCAAGCCGGTGATCTCGCTGGTGCCGATGGCGGCTCTGGTGGGAGTGATGTTTATGGTGGTGATCGGCACCTTCGAATGGAGCACGTTGCACACCTGGAATAAAGTCCCCAAGAGTGATGTGCTGGTCATGGTGCTCGTCGCCGGTTACACGGTACTGTTCCATAACCTGGCCGTTGCCGTTCTGCTGGGGATTGTGGTGCAGGCGTTGATCTTCGCCTGGCATCATGCCACTCATATGATGGCGGATATTCACTTTGAAGGGGAAGACAAGAAGGTCTACCAGTTACATGGTCCGCTGTTCTTCGCTTCGGTGAGCAGTTTTCGCGAGTTGCTGGATCCGGTGAATGATCCACCGATCGTGGCGATCGACTTCTATTTTTCACGTGTATATGACCAGAGTGCGATTGAAGCGATCAACAAAATCGCCGAACGCTATCGCCAGGAAGGCAAATGCCTGCAGTTGCGGAATCTGAATGCAGACTGTCGTCAGTTGCTGGAACGGGCCGGTGATCTGGCCGAGGTGGATATTGCCGACGATCGGCATTATCACATCACAGAGATGATCTAAGAGCACGATATCGGAATAAAGCGGGGCTCTCGATCCGTTTTATTTCGAACTGGAATTTCGGGCTTTCGTCAGCCAGCGATCGAGCTGGTTGGCGAATTCCTGTCGGTCTTTGGCATTGAAGCCTGCGGGACCGCCGGTGATCTGGCCTTCCCCGCGGAGGTCGTCCATCAGGTCGCGCAGGGCGAGACGCTCGCCGATGTTGGCTTCGGTGTAAAGGGCACCGCGGGGGTTGAGAGCCTGAGCGCCTTTGTCCACAACCTGTGCAGCAAGAGGTATGTCAGCGGTGATGACCAGGTCTCCTGGTTGTGCGAGTTCGACAATCCGTTGATCGGCTACATTCAGTCCGGGCAGGACGAGGAGCGAGCCGATAAAGTTGGAGCGTGGGACAGACAGAGGCTGATTGGCTACAAGCGTCACTTTGATTTCGGTGCGTTTGGCAGCTTTGAACAGCAGCGATTTCACTTCCGCCGGACAGGCGTCCGCATCAACCCAGATTTGCATTCCGCCTCCTGTTGATGGAGCATTTTTTGTGATAAGGTACAGATGATTCGCCTGTTCGCTTCGATTTCACAGACCCTGATTAATCTGACAGAACCGGTGTTGAGCAGTTTGACAGTGTCAAACCGGAACGATTAGAATTCGTTTCATCAATTCTTCATTATAGCAACACTTCATTCTCAAGTTGCTATCAACACTTTTAGCGCCAGGAGTAATCATGAAATACTGGAAGTTGTTCTGCCTGTCTACACTCAGCCTGTGTTTAACTGTCGGATGTGGCGACAGTGCCGGTAGTGATCAACCCGATCTGGGAACCGTCAGTGGTGTCGTCACCATGGATGGCAAACCGCTGCCCGCCGTGACGGTGACTTTTACCCCGGCTGAAGGACGCCCTTCGAATGGCGTTACCGACGAGGAAGGACACTACGAACTGGGATATTTACGAGACACACAGGGTGCAGTTATTGGAACTCACAAGGTCAGTATCTCCACACCGCAGGACGCACCGACTCCGCCGGGACAGACTTATAAAGATCCAATCCCCGCTAAATACAACACCCAGACCACTTTGACCGAAGAAGTGAAAGCAGGCGACAATACGATCGACTTCAAACTGGAGTCCAACTGAGTCCTCGACTGCAGATCTGTAAATCGCATAAACTCAAGAGTCCGGACGACTTAGAATCAGTCGCCGGGCTCTTTTTTTATGGATGAAAGGGATGTCATTTGACTTTTCAATGTCAGGTTTTACAGTTTCAAGCGTCTAAACTCTGGGAGAAGTTTCAGCCCCCAATCAGTTCGCATTTTCTAACCATCGTTAATTAACTTATGGTGTCCTCTTTGCCAATCTGTTATCATCAGATAAGTATGTTTAAATATGACGATATAACGACAACAAGAAATAGATAGCAGGTTTTGGTCTCGCCGATGTAGTTCATTCGAATTACATTCCAATCGCCCAAATCATCATCGTATCCCACAGAGCTCAATCTCATGTCGCGAGGCATGCAGATCTGTTTTGATTTTTTTATATTTCAGGAGAGATTAAGAACATGAAACGTTTACCTTTGGGGATCCGGTTCAGGTGGAAGCTGGGATTCACGCTGATTGAATTGCTGGTCGTGATAGCGATTATCGCGATCCTGATCGCGTTGCTCTTACCAGCGGTTCAACAGGCACGTGAGGCGGCGCGCCGCAGCACTTGCAAAAACAGCCTAAAACAAATTGGACTGGCGCTCCACAACTACCATGAAACACACCGTGTCTTCCCGCCCGCTTATATCGACAGCGATCCCGGCATTAATACTCCGGCTGCTGCCACTTCCAACCTGAATGGCTTGGGCTGGGGAACACTGATTCTGCCATTCATGGATCAGGCGCCACTGTATAATCAGATCGGCACACAAACCGCTGGATTCAAGTACAACTGGTTAGACTCCACACACAGTGGAACTTTAACCAGTGCAATTCCCGCTGCCAAGGTGGTCCTGCCGGTTTACAACTGCCCATCTGACCCGATGGAAGGTATCAATAAAGACTGCAGTAATTATGGCAAGTCGAACTACCTGGCCTGTGCGGCTACAGGCGCCAATGGACGCAATGGTACTTTCTTTGTCAATTCCAAAATTCGGATGAAAACGATCACTGATGGCAGCAGCAATACACTGTTCGTCGGTGAACGGACTACCGCCTCGGATCCGAGTTCTGTCAAAGCCTGTGGTGGTGCAACCTGTAACTGGGCTGGTGGCTTATGGATTGGTCCGCGAAACTACACCTCCCCCGCTGGTTGGCACACCAGCCTGAGAGGTCTGGATGTCGCCATCAATGGTGGTGGTAGTACGGTTTACATGCTGAATGGTTCCAGCATCAGTTGGGGCCCCGCCTGGACTGCCTCCAGTTCGCATGTGGGTGGTGCTCACTTCCTGCTGGGCGATGGACAGGTTCGGTTCCTCTCAGAGAACATTGACCTGGCAACCTATCGAGGACTCTACACCCGCAGTGGTGGTGAAGTGATCGGCGAATTTTAATCCTGATCCAATGCAGGATTGGTGTTGAACGATAAAAAACTCGGCCGCTTCTCTCAGGGAAGCGGTCGTTTTTATTACTCACACGGATCCTTACTTATCTTTAATAATTATCGTACAGAACTGTGCAGATCCAACACTGAGACAGCTCTTAAATCACTTGTCCACGTCTCTATTATTCATGCGACCACCTCTCCGCTGATTCATCTCTTCTATCGTCTTATATTCTCTATAGTTGAGACTATTCTACACTGGCAGAAGCATCCGATTCCGTATAATAATAGAGCATTGTCATCCTGACTGTGATACTGGGATTTTCCCAGACACAACGTTGTTTGAGTTATGAGTATTCTCTCTGACGACAACAGTTCTGCACACGGCTGAGCTTATCATTTCGGGCTCCCAGGATGAACTGAATCCATTCATTTTTTATTGTTACTAGTAAGGATGTAAAGTATGAGACGACCTACGTTCCCGCTCCGATTCCGGTGGCGGCTCGGCTTCACACTGATCGAACTTCTGGTGGTAATCGCAATCATTGCCATCTTGATCGCGTTATTGTTACCCGCTGTGCAACAGGCACGTGAAGCAGCCCGTCGCAGTACCTGTAAGAACAATCTGAAGCAGATCGGACTGGCCTTACACAATTATCATGAGACGCATGGCGTCTTTCCTCCCGGTTACATGGACAACGACTTGAACTTTACCGCGTCCAAAGGTTCCGGAACCGCTGCCAACAACAACGGCATCGGTTGGGGATCTATGATTCTGCCGTTCATGGACCAGGGACCACTGTATAACCAGTTGTCCTCCCAGACGAATCAGTTCGGCGAACACTGGAGTGTCAGCGCAGGTACTCTGGCTAAAACCGTTCTGCCTGCCTATGTCTGTCCGTCTGACCCTATGGGTGGAATCAACACTGACAAGAGCAGCTTTGGTAAGTCCAACTACCTGGGCAGCCATGGAACTTCAGCGGCAAATGCCACGAACGGGATTCTGTTCGGTAACTCGAAGACCCGCATCCGCGACATCACCGACGGCACCAGTAACACCATTCTGGTTTCCGAACGTACCACCAAAAGTGAAGGTTCTGGTACAACCGGATGTGGTGGTTCAGCCTGTAACTGGTCTGGTGGTCTGTGGGTTGGCCCTCGCTACACTTCGAGCATGTCGACCTGGCATCCCGGGATGTACCACTTTGATGTTTCTAACTTTGGTGGAGCCAACGCAACTTATCTGATTAACAGTTCAGCCGCGACCTGGGGTGATGACTGGACCTCATCCAGTGCTCACGTCGGTGGCGTGCACATGCTGTTGTGTGACGGTCAGGTTCGCTTCATCAGCGAAAACATCAGTAGTGGCAGCTCTACCTCGACCTACTATCAACTCGTCACCCGCAGCGGTGGTGAAGTCGTTGGTGAATTCTAAGCGCCTCTGTTTTATTTGAGATCAGGCGACTCACGATCATCGATTGTGAGTCGCTTTTTTGATGCGCTGAATCAGAGACAAGACTTTCACACCGAGAGTCACCACGGATCGCCATCATTAACCTACTGGGTTAACAGCTTAAGCTCGTCGATGGCCCGACCATGATTCGGGTTCAGCTTCAGGCATTTCTCATAGGCCTCCCGGGCCACTTGCCTGTCTTTCTGGAGTCGTTTGATTTCGGCAAAGTAAAACCAGGCCTGAGCGTCATTGGGATTCTTGTCTACCGACTGCTGAATCGCTTCTTCAGCAACCTCCAGATTATCATTACGGAAACTCATCATGGCAGCCAGTAATGCCATCTTGCCCTGATGGTAATCGCGTTTTTCGGTCTCATTCCGCTCGTTGTAAATATTGGCGAGCGTCTCGTGAATCTCAATCGTAGGGGACATCTCTGCAACCCGCAGCAAATATTCTTCTGCTGTTTTCAGATCCCCTTTCAGAATATATACGCCCCCTTTGAACTGAATTGTATCGGGTTCTTCGATGCCGAATTCATTCAATTTTTTTAACAACAGCAGCATGCGATCGGGATTCTTTCGCTGAAACTCCACTTCGATCATGCGCATCACCGTCGCTTTGACCTGGGGTGTTCTGCGATCTCCCACCATCTCAAATACTTCGTCCAGCTTCTTCGCCAGATGGTCCATGTCATCCCGATCCAGCATCTGGTTATAACCCTCAATAGCCCTGGAGACTCCCAGCCGCTTGCTGTAGGGCATGATGAATTCCGTATTGAAATTCAAGGGAACGACATACATTGCCCGCTCCACCTGGTCGGCAGCCTGTTTCGCCTCGAAGTCACGTCCCAGTTCTTCCAGCGTCAGGTATTTCAAAAAGCCGAAGTAGAGGGAGTTAGGTGATTCCTTCAAATTACGCTCTACGATCAACAACGCTTCTTCAGCCCGACCGGAACGCAACAGCAGCTTGGCTCGCTGGAAATCGGCAGGTTGAAAATCGGTATTCTGCAGAAAAGCCTGCTCGGCTTCATCTGGTTTTTCCTGTCGCAGATAATTTCTGCCGATGGCATACAGATAATGTTTGGGGCTGGTAAATGGAACGGACGTGTCCGCCTTCATGTCTTTCAGTTTTTCGTATTCCAGGGTGCTGTCTGCCATACGCCCAGTACGTTCCAGGCAGAATGCATAGCTGGATTGAGCGACTGCACTCTCAGGATCCTGTCGGGCTGCTTCGGCGAAACAGTTCTCGGCGTAGGCATACATCCCCTGCCCCAGAAAAGCCTGCCCTAATCTGATCCATTCCGGTGCATACCCGGTCTCTGCTTCCAGGGCCAGTTCGCGATATTCTTCCATAATCAGAGAATCAGTACTCTCCGCATTTGGCAGAACGGGAAGTGGACGGGACATCCGCTTGGCAACAAGATATCCACAATAACCTGTCTCCACGACAAGCAGAATCAACAGCATACGAATGATCTGGATCATGGTTTCACCTCCTGTCCCTGATTCAGCCAGGCAGAAACCCGACCAACCCGCTCATACGGCTTTCTCATATTCAGGGCCCCCGCCACCAGGTCTGTTTTCCCATCCCCGTCCAGATCACCTGTGGCGACGGTGACCAGGTGAATGGGATCACTGGCGATCTGCCAGGTTTTGAAATTCTGCTTACCATCATTTTCGAGCCAGACGACGCTGGCCGTTGTGGGATCGTACCAGTCATTGGTCATGCTCACCAGAACCACATCCAGGTCGCCGTCAGCATCCATATCGGCAACATCGGCCGCATAGGTACCCGCCAGATCCGAAATTCGCTTCAACTCGAATTCCCAGTTGCCCTTGTTCTCGAACCAGTAACAGCCATGATAGGGTTGCGGGTAAGCATCCAGGTCTTCCAAATTATCACCGGCTGGGAGAATCAGATCCTCATCCCCATCCTGATCCAGATCAGCTTTGACAAGTCCGGCGCCCCCCAGGTCGAGGTTGACCGTGTACCACAAGCGCCGCTTTTTGAATTTTCCCTCACCCAGATTTTCAAAAGCCCAGAGTTCTTCTTCGTCCTGAGTGACGATCGCGGCGATATCCAGGTCGCCATCGCCGTCATAGTCGGCCACAGGAACATGAATGGTACCGGGAGCATTTAAGAGTTCATGATCGCGAAATTTGAAATCGCCCCGGTTCTCCAGCCAGAGAACCCGACCGCGATTATATCCGAATACCGCGACAGCCAGATCGAGGTCACCGTCGCCATCAAAATCACCCGGCTGCACATCAGCCACACGACGGACATCGTTCAGGATCACGTGCTTAATGTATTTGTCGCCTTGGCGCTCATAAAGTTCGACGCGACCAATCACCCGATCGTCGGGGGTCAGATTCCCCAGTATGGAAATGATGATATCCTGGTCACCATCCTGATCGATGTCGACGACGGTCGCATGACCGGGAGCGGCCAGATCTTTTAACAGGACCTCCTCATCCCAGCCCCCCTGTGGATTCGATCGAAAAACGGAGAGCACACTCTGGGCAGAGTCACAGGCCAGCACTTCATTCTGACCATCCCCGTCGATATCGACAATCTGCACGTTGGTGATCAGGGGCAGCCCGGGCGGGTCTGCTGCGAGCTTCAACGGTTTCCAACCGACCGGCGACGCGGGATAGGATGTTCCTCCTGAGAAGACTTCCGGTGCCTGCCCCAGTGAGGGGAGGACAGGTAAAAAAAACCAGGTTAATACCGGGATCAGCACCACCAGTATCAACAGCAGACAAACAGTGACTTTCTGGGACATATAGTTTCGTCAATTCCGTGGATGAAAAATGGAGGGTGGCAGGCCGGAACGCCTGCAGGCTTATTCTAGAACGGGAGGGCGCACTCCGCCATTAAGTCCTTACGACAAAACGGAATGAGACACGAGAAAAAACTGAAAGTTTGCTGAGTTTTGACTAAAACCTGTCTATCTAACCCCTTAACTCCGGTTTCGTTTTGCAAAAGCCCTGAGCAGATCGCAGAAATCTGCTCAGGGCAACAGACCGCGATTCTGCGATCAATCCAGCCTGAGTCCCTTCGAGGATTGGTGGGGAAAGAGATTCCCACTGGTTTTCCCAACTATAGCCCAAGCCTCCGGTTCTGCACATCAACGCCACCCTATCATCTAATTATCTAGAAGAAAAGATTGACAACCAGCACTCATCGATTAGGATCATCTAATTATTTAGATGTTATTCCGATATCACCGTGTATCAATCCTTTCAACCAGACGACAAACACAGGACCAATCACCATGGCACGCCCTGGTTCAGAACACCCGACTCAACTGGAACTGGAAATCCTGAAAGTGCTCTGGGACGAATCGCCGCTCCCTGTGCGCGAAGTACGGGCTCGCCTGGAAACTCAGGCCCAGCGTCCACTGGCTCACAGTTCGGTGATCACGATGCTGAATATCATGTTTGATAAAGGATTTCTCAATCGGGAAAAAGTAGGCAAATCATTTCACTTTTCCCCCAAAGTCCGGAAAGAGGAAGTCGCCGGCGGCATCATGAACGATCTGCTGTCACGTCTGTTTGATGGCTCTCCCTCAGCGATGATGTTGAATCTGCTGGAAACCAGCAATGTCGATGCCACCGAGATGACCGAGTTACGCAAACTCGTCACACGCAAAGCACGGGAGCAGGAAAAATGAACGACATTTTCTTTCTTCATCCGGACTTCAGTCTCTGTCTCTGTCTGACACTGTTGCATTCGCTGTGGATCTGGACCGTGATCGCACTATTCGTATTCACTGCGGACTGGTTCATGAAACGCGTCCGCGTCGAAAAGCGTTATGGTTTTCACCTCGTAGCCCTGTTAATCGGTCTAGCCAGTCTTCCGCTCAGTTTTTATTATGTCATGCTCCGTACAACACCCGTCAATTCCTCAGTGACTCTGATCACTGCTCCCCGTTCGACTCCTGTCCCGACAGTGACGCCTGCAGAGAAACCAGGTGACCACACTTTTACGCCTGCCCTCTCCGCGACAGCACTAGCGCCCGACATTCAATCAAAGGAAACAGCGCAACGGTTCTCTCCCCTGCCCGAGCAACAGACAGGTTCATTCATTTCTCAGTGGAACTGGAACCGTTACCTGCCCTGGATCGCCGGCGGCTATCTGTTGGGAGTCAGCATCATGCTGTTCCGCTTGTTGAGATCCATGCTGCAGGTGAACCGCTTGAGCTCGCACGCGATACAACTGACGGAAGGCCCTCTGATAGAAATCGTCAGCACGCTCGCCTCCCGCTGGTCTCTCAAACTGGCTCCCCGGATTGCAGAGACGAAAGAACTCATCGTGCCGACTATCGTTGGACTCTTCCGCCCATTGATTCTGCTGCCCACTTCCATGCTGAGTGGCCTCAGCCCGGCCGAGCTGGAACTGATTCTGACACACGAACTGGCGCACATCCGACGCTGGGACATGTGGATCAATCTCTTACAGCGTCTGGCGGAGACCATCCTGTTTTTCAACCCCGGTCTCTGGTATGTGAATCGCAAAATCAACGTACTGCGTGAGTTCTGTTGTGATGAAATGTCCTGCAATCATGAGCCTTGTGATCAGCACGCCCAGCGAGTCAATTATGCGAGTGCCTTACTCCGCGTTCTGGAACTGGCTCAACCCCAACATCCCCAGACCGCAGATCTGGCTTCCCTGGCCGTCAGTGGTGCCTCACCCTCTGAAGTTCGTCGGCGTGTCGCCCGACTGTTCGGGGAGCCATTGTCTGAACCGTTCCGGCTTTCCAGAGGTTTGATCTGTATTTCACTGACTCTACTTCTCTGCTCCATTTCGACGATCTGGGCAATTCAAACAGCCCCCGGTCAGACAGGCTCAGCCAACTTGTCTTCAGGGAACTCAGCACAATCAATTGAGAATAGAAAGCCAGAGAACCGTACTGAACTCTTGGAAGAAAAATCATCTTTCACATCGGAAAAGAACCGCCCAAAGCAGTCAATGGAGCGGGTTAAGGTCTCTGGCAAAATCCTGCTAGAAGATGGATCTCCTGCTGAATCAAAGGGCCTGCTCGTGCATAGGAGCCCAGGTGTTTATGGAACGGTGGGCTACTTTACAGACACCTTTGAAGGATTGTTCCCCGAGGGACCTCTGGTACTCTTTTATCATCCCGAGCAATATGCCCCGGTTCTCCTGGATGTCGGGGCCCTGAAAGCGGGCGTTTCCCGCGCTGATTTGAAGATGGTCCTCAAACCCGGACATGCACATCAACTCAAAATCCACAATGAGCAGGGGGAGCCGATCCCAGGTGCAACCATAGTGATTCACCCGACCTGGGGTGGCTCAGCAGGTGGACCAAATTATCCCCTACAGTCAAATGAGCAGGGAAACGTTCAACTGATCCATCTGGCAGACACCGCGTATGATATCAAAGTCTCGGCCCCCGGATACGAGACCAGTCAGTCGAAGAAACTTCCCGTCAAAACAGACGGCATCAGCACGATCACTCTGAAACCCAGCCAGAAAACGACGGGGCGGATTCTGGACGAAGCGGGCCAGCCGATCGCGGGCGTAACACTCTATCTCAAGCATCAGTTTGGCGGCCAGCGCCCCAACTCCTATTCCGGATCTGGCAGAGGCACCTACTGGGGCAGCCCCTTAACGAAGACAGACCAGACGGGTCGGTATGAATTGACAGAGATGACAACGGATGCCCAATACCTGTTTGTCATCGAGGCCCCCGATGGACGGCGGGCGATCGTGCAAAACATCCAGGCAGGACAGGATCAGGAATTTGTGATTCCCGATCGGCGGGACCTGCGCATCACGTTTTCCAAAGACTTCATTGAAAAGTATTCCATTTAAAATGATTCGAAAGTCGCCGTTCGCCAGAGAGTCGTCTGTGTGCCAGAAGACAAGTCGCGGTATACAGAATTGATTGGCGCGGATGTTCCCATCAAGGTCATGGAATCAGGAGGAAAGGCCCTGTTCCCGGGTCTCGCCATCGATCTTGACCCGGCAGGCATTCCTCAGAAAGTGGAAGTCATCCTGCAGTATCACAAAGGGCCCAGGCAGGGCGTGCAGATCAACCCGAATGGTGAGACTCAAGTGAATTTTGAGCTGGCTCAACGTGATTCCACTAATGAAGAAACGACAGACGCCCAACCAGCGATTGAGAAATTCCCCGTTGTGATCGCGCAACATCTGATCTTGCTCAACGGTCGGCAGCCGATCACCTGGGATGAATTAAATACGAAGTTTGCCGAGTTGAAAAATCCTTCGAAAGTACAGCCCACCTTTTACGTTACCCGTGGCGCCATGGCTGCCAGGCGAATGGAAGATTTTTTAAAATTCAGGAGCCGGGTATTACGTAAGGGATTTCAGTTTCATGGGTTCAGCCAGGGGTCTCTTTCAGCACGGGCTGATTATTACTACGACCACATCCAGACAGAGGCAGACCTGCAACCTGATCCAGCTGATAAACTGACCGGACGGATTGTGGATCTCAATGGCAAACCAGTTGCCGATGCCGAAGTCGTATTGATCACTTCCGTGCCCGAATCAATCTCTTATAAGACTTACGAAATGGCGCTCGTTCAGGGACGTATTCGCAACCCGATCGAGCACAGGATGACTCGCTCAAATTCCCAGGGAGAGTTCACGCTTTACCCGCCGGCAGGAGAGAAATACTACATCATGGCCCTGCATCCGGAACAGGGTTTCAAATTTGACAGTAATGAATATTTTGCATCTCAAAATGAGATCAAACTCCTGCACTGGTCTGGCCTCAAGGTCAACCTTGCCAAAGTGCCGGAAGAAACCCAGACCGTCAATCTGAGCACCCGCGTCGATGCCCGCGCAGGCTGGCCCGAAATCTCCATCAATCAATACTGGAGTGACCTGCCTGCGGAGGCGCAAAAACAACAGTTCGCTTATCACCACATCCCTCCCATCAATCAGACATTGATCTCGCGCGTTTTTTAAAACGAAAAGGGGGGCAGCATTGGACTGGCAGGTGTTTCTGTCAGCCTGTTACCAGAAGAAGTACGTGAGATCAGCCTCGGTCCCCTTTCCCGCCAGCAGTCTCAACAACTGGAATTGATGCGCAATCGCTCACGCGGTCAGAAGTAATCCCTGAACACCGGCATCAATTAGATTGAAGCCATCTCACAAGTAGCATATTGTTTACTGCAGTCGCTGCACTTCAGCTGGGAGCGGTTGAAGAGCTTCAACTGATTGTAATCACGCCACTCGCCCCGATTGAACTCACAGGAATAACTATGAACAAAATGCGTTTGCTCAGAAATCACCCTCTCTCTTTCAAACAATGTCCTCTGGTCTGGTCCATGATGATTGTAAGTTGCTTTCTAATTCAGCCTGCTCAAGCGGAAGAATTAAAGCCTGCAAAGCAGTTCCAGAGAATCCTGTTTCTGGGGAACAGTATTACTCTGCATGGTCCTGCTCCCAAAATTGGCTGGAAGGGCAACTGGGGAATGGCGGCCAGCGGTCCCGAGAAAGACTATGTGCATCTAGTGACCAAAGCACTGACGAAGTCTCCGTCCGAAAAACCGCAAACGATGGTGAAAAACATCGCCACGTTTGAAAGAAACTATGCAGACTACAATCTCAAGGAACACCTGCAGGATGCGTTCTCATTCAAACCGGACCTGGTGATCCTCGCGATTGGTGAAAATGTTCCGCAGTTGAAATCAGATGCGGAACAGGCCCGCTTCAAAAGCAGTGTAGATGAGCTGCTGAAACTGGTGCAGTCAGAGAGTCAGCCCACGATCATTGTCCGCAGCAGCTTCTGGTCAAATCCCGCCAAAGACACGGCATTGAAAGCAGCCTGCACACAGGCCGGCGGCACCTTTGTCGATATCAGCAAACTGGGTAAAAATGAAGCGAATTATGCCCGCGCGGAGCGAAAATTTGAACACGCAGGTGTGGCAGCCCATCCGGGCGACCAGGGAATGCAGGCGATCGCAGATGCCATCGTGAAAGCGGCGAAACCGTAGAAAGCCCCCGGAAACGCAAAAGGCCTTCGTCAGAGTGACGAAGGCCTGTCATTTGTAAGCGATTATCTCATGAGAAGATAATAAGTACACCCCGCAGGGTTCGAACCTGCAACCTTCGGTTTCGTAAACCGATGCTCTATCCAATTGAGCTAGGGGTGCCCGTCCCGATTGGGAAAGGGTATTTTAGCGAGCCCGTTCTCCGTTTTAAAGCGTTTCGGAAGCTGCATTTGAATCTTTTTGGCAGCTCATCCCCGGTTTTGGGAGTGGAATCGCTCCCACAGTATGCTTTTTGACGGTTTTTCGGGCTCGAATCAATCCATTTGACGATCAGCGCCTGTTGATATGAGACAGGTCTCAGTCAGGTCAGGTTCCCGACCGCGCAAGAAAAAAGGCTCTGTTCCCTGGAAACAGAGCCTGCTCTCACTGAGAGATGCTGTGATACTGATAGAATTATCAGCATCAACCTTAGTGATGACCGTGATGGTGATGACCGCGATGTCCGTGACCACGGTATCCGCTTCGGTACCCACCGCGATATCCGCCATAGTATCCGCCCCGGTAGCCGCTACCACTGTAAATTCCGATCCCGAAGGAAGGACTGCTGTAGTAAAAGCCGCCCGATCCATAGCGGGGATAAGAATTATAGTAACCGCGGTATCCGTAACTGGGATAAGAATAACCGTAACCACCGTATCCGTAACCGGAATAGCATCCGTGGCCTGCTTCAGCCTGTTGGGTCGGCATCAGTAAAAACGTACCGCCAAGTACCAGCCCCATACACAGTGCCAGCTTCAGTCCTTTACGCTTTTTGGGAGTAGCTGTTTTGCCTGCATCAACCGTATCTGTGCTCTTTTGCATCGTTTCGCTCCTTGGAAAAATGAACCATCTGAGTGTCACAGACGAGTTGGAATCAGCATCCTCGCTATTTGTCTGGCACTCGGTTGCAGAACGGTTGAGAATCCTTCACTCATTACATACTTGTCCGCCTGCTCTGATTCTGAAAATCGCTATAAGTGTGCCAAAATCCCAAACAATAACTGTCCACCCTTAACCTCTTTTTTTATTGGGACTTAGAAAAACGACAAATTCTGGCACCAGCGACGGGTCGAAAAAAAGCGTCTCAGTCTTGCAACAGCCGAGATCAATCTGATGCCAGTCAACCTGGCCATTCCGGCAGAAACTGCCGATCGAGTGGGTATAAAAAAACAAGCCTCCCATTCAAATGATCGGGCCGAACCAGATGAATGAAAGACTTGAGAATATTTGCCAAATTGAACCTGTCAGACAGGAACCGGCCCGACAAGATCAGCTAAAACCTGATCAGGGCGGATCTATTATAAATATGGATTACCATCCATAATAGAAACCGAAACCGGGTGAATAATAACCGCCCCGGTAACCGCGGTATCCACGATAATAACTACCATGGTTGTATCTACGGTGATGTCGGCGGTAATGGTTTCGGTATCGATTGTATGAACGTTGATAATCCCGCCTTGCGTGACGGTAATTTCGCTCAAATTGACGATAGCTTTTGCGAGCCTGTTTCCAGGCAGGTGGCCTTGCCTCGGTTGTGTGTGTGGCCCCGAGTAAAAATACACTACTCACGAGCAGGGCGACGGTCAGTGCACGTTTCATGGTCTTGTCTCCTTGATAAGAACCCTGTTGTTGCCTGACTTCATCCCTGTTTGAATGAAACCAGAAGTCAAAAAATTTTTGACTGTCTTATCAGAGGAAAAACGCAATAGCTGTGCCATTTGCGTAGAATTTGACGATCAATCGCCTAAACCATGACAGAGATTCGGCTTAAAGAGAGTTTTTTACTCAAGTCCGTGCAGAGCCACTACTTGAAACTGTTGTAGAATTGAAAAAAGTGTGGTCGAAAAGAGAACAATAAAGCCGCCCACCGGCCGGTCTTACTGATTGATGGGTGGACAGCTCCCGTTCTCTGCAAGAACCTGCATTTAAACAACAGGGTTTTGCAGGACACCGATTTCTTCAATCTCAGCTTGCATCTCATCCCCAGGTTTGAGGAATTTATTCTTCGAGGCACCAACGCCGCTGGGCGTTCCGGTGGAAATAACATCACCCGGTTCCAGTTGTACAAAGCTGGAAATAAATTCAACGATCGCTGCTACGGGAAAGATCATCTCTGCGGTAGATGAATCCTGCTCCACCTCTCCGTTGACGGAGAGTTTCATTTTGAGCTGTTGAGGATCCTCAATATCACAGGCCGGAGTGACACAGGGCCCCATCGGGCAGAAGGTATCGTGCCACTTACCGTGTAACCAGTCGAAGAAACCGTCCTTTTCCCGCTGGGTCCGCTCCGGGTTGGGACGGAATTTGCGGTCGGAGATATCATTGATCACGGTATAGCCGGCCACGTAATCGAGGGCCTCTGCTTCTGATACTCCCTTACAGGATTTTCCAATCACAATGCCCAGTTCCAGTTCCCAGTCAATATGATCGGGTGAGACAGAAGGAATTTTCACCGGCTGTCCAGGATGAGTGAGAGTCGTCGTTGGAGGCTTCATGAACACATAGGGGAACGTCTTCTGACGCTCTTCGGCTTTGCCGCCCCCTTCTTCGATGTGTTTTGAATAATTTCCAGCCAGAAGCAGCAGCTTGGAAGGCTCAGGCACGGGCACGAGCAACTGCACATCTTCCAGCATGATCGACATCGGAAAGAGTTCTTCATCCATGGACTGCTTCAACTGCTGCTCGATCACCAGGATCGTTTCCCGCTGTGCCCCGCCGGGGAGAAAGGGAATCAGTCCCTCAGATTCATCAATCTCGACGCCCGCCAGGTCCGCTGCAGCACTCAGGGGCAGAACGGAATCTTCTGTATAAAAACCGCAGGCAATCTGGTTATCTAACTGATAGCGACACAGTCTCATGGTCTTTCAACTCCTGATGGGGATCTGCAAATCGGTGGGTCAGTCTTGATGACGGAACGAATTCCTGAATGAGTCTCTCCCTGTTCATGCTAACGTCTGCGGCAAGAAAGACCAGTTTGCAGGAACGTTTATGTTAGCTGCTTCTGAAATCTCTTTAAACTCACAGCCAGGATCACCACGCAACAGAGACTGAGCCCGGTGACGTAAGGGAGCAGATCCGTGATCCCCGCCCCCCGCAGAACAATGCCTCTCAAAATCTCCAGGAAATAAGTTACGGGAATGATGAAGGTAAACAGGTAAATCGGCAGCGGCATCTGGGAACGGGGGAACATGAATCCCGAGAGCAGCACCGAAGGCAGCATAATCAGAAACGCAAACTGCACCGCCTGTAACTGCGTCTGCGCGATGGTGGAGACCAGCATCCCCAGCCCGAGGCCACAAATCAGGAACAGCAGCGAAAGTGTTAGCAGTTCCCAGAGATTACCATGTATCGGCACTCCGAACAGGAACACCATCACGGTCAACACAATCAGGGTTTCCACAAATCCGATCATCGCATAGGGGACCAGTTTTCCCAGCATCAAACCAGACTTGCTGACCGGCGTCACGAACAGTTGCTCCAGGGTCCCCAGTTCCCGTTCGCGGACGATGGCAAACGAAGTCAGGAACAGGGTCACCAGTTGCAGAATAATTCCAACCAGACCAGGCACGAAGAAATGTGAGCTATCCAGGTCCGGATTGTAGAGCAACCGCGGCCGGATCTCCACCGGGAGCGCGACCTTCCCTTCGGCATCGCGGGAGGGCACTACATTCAGTGTTTCGGCAAACTGCTTCGTAATGTTGGTCGAGAAATTAAATCCGAGCAGGCTGGAAGCATTGAGCGCTGTCGTAGCGACCTGGGAATCGCTGCCGTCAATTAATACCTGAACCGAGACCTGCTCCCCCTTGAGCAGGCGATCGGAATAATCCGGCGGAATGACGACCCCCACCTTGGCCCTGCCAGACTCGAAGGCACGACGGAAGGCATCATGATCATAAACGCGATCAATGATCATAAAGGTGCGTGTGTTCGCGAACGCCTCGCGGAGCTCGCGCGCACTGGAGCGACCGTCCAGATCAAAGATGACCGTCGGTATGTTTTCAATCTGGGTATCGATCGCAAAGCCGAAGATCAGGGTCTGTAATACCGGGACGGCAAAGGCGAACAGCAGCGTCGACGGTTCACGTCTGATATGCGAAAATTCCTTAACCAGAATGGCCCAGAACCCCGCCAGCATCTTCTGCCTGAAATGGGGAGTTTGCTCGCTGCGGGCTTTAGTATCACCGGGTGATCTCTCAGGCGCAGGTTGTGGCTCAGCCAGCGCGTCACTCGTCTCTGCCTGTGGTGCGGATGGCTGCGTTGTGTTCGCCTCCGGTACAGTCCCCGTGAGAGTATCTTCGTCGTGATTCAATCCCTCGGCCCGACTCAGTGTCACAAACACATCTTCGAGTGAAGGTGTAATCGGCCGGACTTGAACGGTTCCCTGCGATTCTGGAATGCGGTTAATGAAATCATGTTCTGTCAGACTCTGATCCGCGAGCACGTGAATTGTTTGACCAAACAGAGTGGCGTCATGCACGCCGTCCATTTCGCGATACGTACCCAACCACGTCGCTGGATGAGGAATATCGATTTCCCAGCGCGCCGATCCGGGGGGAGTCACGCTGGATAACTGTTTCAGCTCTTCCGGCTTTCCACAGACAATCAGTCGCGAATTATAAATATAGCCCACATCGCTGCAACGTTCGGCTTCATCCATGTAATGTGTGGTCACAAACAGGGTCACCCCCTGCCCCGCCAGTTCAAAGAGCAGGTCCCACAAATCGCGGCGGGCAACCGGGTCAATCCCGGCCGTCGGTTCATCCAGAAACAGCAATTCCGGTTCATGAATCAGAGCACAGCCCAGAGCCAGACGCTGCTTCCAGCCTCCGGATAAATTCCCCGCCAGCTGATCCAGTCGGTCTCCCAGAGAAGTCAACTCAATGATCTCCTCAAACCGCTGTTCCAGTTTCTCGGGGCTCAACCCGTAGATTCGACCGTAGAATTCGATATTCTCCCGGACGCTCAAGTCGGCGTAGAGACTGAAGCTTTGAGACATGTAGCCAATCCGGCGTTTGATCAGCTCGGCTTCGGTGCTCACATCATAACCCAGAACCTGTGCTCCGCCGCCCGTTGGTTCCAGAACGCCACACAACATCCGGATGATCGTAGACTTTCCGCTGCCATTCGGTCCCAGCAGGCCGAAGATCGCCCCCCGTTCAACTTCAAAGCTCACCTGATCAACGGCCCGCAAAGTACCAAAGTCACGCGTCAGCTGATCAAGCTGAATCACCGAGTTCATGAGCGGTCTCCCCGTTGATCCAGCCAGACATCAGCCGCCATCCCGGGACGGAGCAGGCGTTCTTCATTCTGTAGCCTGACTTTCACGCGAAAGACCTGCTTGGACCGCTCTTCGGGTGTCTGCACGTTGCGAGGTACGAACTCGGCCTGACGTGAAACGAATGAAATAACTCCTTCAAAGTCACGATCGGGATAACTGTCGATAGTGATCTTAACCCGCTGATCGATGCGAATATCTAAATGGTTTTCGGGAACGTAACAACGAACCCAGAGGTGATCCAGATCCAGTATGGAGATGACCGGCGCGTTGCTTCCTACCAGATCTCCTGGTTCCAGATTAACGGCTTCAACAACCCCATCCGCAGGCGAAAGAATTTTCAGTTCGTTGATCTGCTTTTCAATTGTCTGCAGGGTTGCTTCTGTTTTTTTCACTGCAGCCGCCGCCTGTTCGATATCTTCCCGGCGACTTCCGTTTTTCATCAACTGCCAGGCATCCTCAGCCTGCTTCAGTTCTGCCCGTGCTGCGTCGATCTCCTCTTTGCGGGTCCCCTCTTTGAGCAGTTCCAGTGCCTGCTCCTTGACCGATTTTCTGGCAGCTGCCACCTGGAATTCCGTATTGGCGGTATCCAGTTCGTCCTGGGAAGCAGTTTTTTCAGCAAACAGAGTTTCGATGCGGGCCTGCTGCGCCTGTGCCAGTCGAAACTGGGCATCGGCCAGTCTGAGTTCTGCGACGGCCGTTTCAATTTCCTGGGGACGTGGTCCATTCACCAACTGTGTGAGATGAGCTTTAAGCTGATCGACCTTTGCTGCCGCTTCAGCGATTTCCTCCGGGCGAAAGCCAGCTACGAGTTTACTGTGGTATGCTTTCGCTTCCGCCAGGGCTGCTTCGGCCTCCGCCTTTCGTTCCAGCAGATCAAAAGGCTCCAGTTCAATCAGCAGTTCCCCCCTGGAGACCTGTCGTCCCTCTTCGATCAGAACCTGTTTGACTCTCCCCCCCACTCTGGAACCAGGTCGAATATCATCCGCCTCAATGAACCCGGAGACCTTTAAGGGTTCATAGCGATTCTGGCTAATGACCAGGGCCAGGATCAGAATCACTCCCAATCCAATCAGTCCCAGAATTTTCTTCAATGGTCTATCCTTGTTTGAAAGTATGAACAGGTCTGGCAGGTAGATCGCATTATATACATTTAAGTCCGATTCATCTTAGCGGGCCTGCAGAGAATTCCAAAGGAACGCCGGGAATCGAATCAGTTCCCCTGTATCAATCATCACATCCGCATTTTCAACCATCACAGCACGACAGGGTAGCAACCGCAGTGAGCTCCCTTGATGCTGCTTAAGAATCGGGCAGCTCTCGATGGTGACTGCGGGAGTTTGATGATTCAAAAAATAAATTCCTCTTAACACACCATATCTGCAGTCGTCTTATCTCTTTTAACCCATTGAGGATAGAGCCTCAGACAATGTTGTTTTTTCGGACAAAAACAGATTTGGCACATCATTCGCTTGAATACCAAATCACAATAATCATCAAACAGAAACAATCCCTTAAACATGTGCCCTTATAAACCCGGGCGTTAAGAGTTTGTGCTCGTAACTGTTTGTTGAGCATGTTGTGGTTTTCGTTAAATAAGGAGAGATGATGAGAACATCATCATCTAAGAGAAGAGGAATGAGAAGAGGATTCACACTAATCGAATTGATGGTCGCTATCGCAACGATAGCTGTTTTGATCGCACTACTTTTACCAGAGATTCAGAAGGCACAGGATGCCTCCTTGCAAAGTAAACAGAAATCGGGCCCCTATTGGGTATACCGCGAATACGAATACGCGGGTGGTCCGGTAATCACCGAAATTTCGGGAACCTATAAACACTCCCTCCAGGAAATCCTGGACATGTACGCTATCAATCTGAAACAACAGCAGAAAGCTCATGCAGATGAACTGATGGCCGAAGAAACAGGTGAAGAGCCCGTATCTGCCCCAAAAGTAGTTGCCCTGGCATCTGCTCCCACTCAGGACATCACAGAAGTCAATGACACTGTGCCACATGACCCTACTCTGGTCGAATACGATCACGTAGAGATGACCAAAGAGGAAAAGATTGAGAAAGCAAAACGAGCTTTAAAGAACTTTAAATATGATCTGTCTCAGAACACCGCCTCACTGGTCGCACGCCGGAATCTGGCAGAAGCGATTGAGCTGCTGAAGCAGGATCTGAAACGACTGGAAGCTCAACCCTAAGCCGGAAATTAGCTTTCGCTATACAATGAAGACACTCTCCTGAAAACAGGTGGAGCTTGATTTGAGCGTCAAGTTTCACCTGTTTTTCTTTATTAATGGTCTGTCTACCGCGACTTACGAAGATCAATTTTTTGTAGATCTTTCAAACTGAAAAAATGCGATCTTTTTTAGGAAAGTTGGTCTTGGCAGAAAAAATCAATCGCATTATAAATCCGCCTCTGCTGACATCTGAATGAGTAAAACTCTCTCACTTCACTTTACTGATTCAGGCCATCAGCGGGACACGTCCCCACGTGTCATATCTCAAAACCTACCACCCCATCAAAATTGATTTTTTTCCATTCATCTTTCCTTGAATCAGCTTGGCTTTTCCAGGAACTGTGATGCGTCGACCGATGTTTGCGATCCTCGGATCAATTTCACATCGCCTCGATGAATCGCGCTCTGGCAAATGTGATTCTATTCAGAGATCGATAAAGGAGCACTTAAGATGCCCATCTTCGTACGGGTATGCCTGCTTAGCGCAGTAACTTTATTCAGCATCACTCAGGTCGGTTGCCATCGCGGGCCAAACGCGCAGGTACGGCAGAGCATGTATCGCTCACAGCAGCTCTATGATCAGAACATGGAGTTGGCCATGCAGCGTGATCAGTTCCAGCAGTCTGCATCTCTGTTGCAGCAGGAACGCGATCAGCTGGCCATGCGGGCGCAGACGCTGGAATCGAACCTCAACATTGCTAATAAGCGGCTCGACAATCTAAATGCAGAGCGTTCAGAAATGCAGCAGCGTTATGTCAGCCTCATGAAGCAGGCCAAAGGACAGCCCAGCCCGCTGGATGGCGAAGCCACTCGTCGCTTCCAGGAACTGGCTGATAAATATCCTGACTTCGAATTCGATCCGCATACTGGCGTCAGTAAATTCCATTCTGACATCCTGTTTTCTTCGGGAAGCGATCAGCTCAAACCTTCGGCCAGAGAGATCCTCAACCAGTTTGCAGCCATCATGAACGATGGGAATGCGAAACGTCTGAACGTTCTGGTTGTCGGTCATACCGATGACAAACCGATCTCCAAAGCAGCCACACAGCGACACCATCCGACCAACTGGCACCTGTCTACCAACCGAGCTAACTCAGTCGTCCTCTCACTCTCGAAATTTGGAGTCAAGCAGGAACGCATGGGAGCCGCCGGTTACAGTATGTTCCAGCCGGTCGTACCGAATGCCAACGATTCCGCCCGGCAGAAAAACCGCCGTGTTGAGATCTTTGTGCTCGCTCCGGATGCCGTCGTTGCCGGCTGGGATCCGAACCCGACACTGTTGAACTAGTCGGCTTTTTCCGACGCTCCAAATCTTTGATGACTTCCCGGTAATGGCTCACCATGTGTCTGTATGGTGAGCCAGCCGATGACTCCGCACAGCAGCGGAACAGCCAAAGCAACTCCCACCCTGGTCCACAATTTGAACGACCAGCGTGTATCCTCAGCCGGCCAGAAGACGCTCGGTAGAATCTGATCCGTTTCCAGAGCTCGTACGACCAGCATCGTGCAGAGCGCACCTGTGATCCAGAACGAGATCTGTACGACAAATACCGCCCGACTCTCCAGTCGTGGCAGGTTCCCACAGAAATCTCCTGCGAGCGACATCCAGAGTATCAGCAGGAACAGCCATTGTGCCCTCCCTAGGTTTGATCCGGGAATGAGGGCCAGCTGATGCCGCCTCGCCTGACAGATCGCTGAGCCAACCGCTACCGAAAGCAGAATTCCCACAATCAGAAACCAGAGCATACCGGAAACCCCGGCAAATTCGTCTGGCACCCAGCCCGCCTCCTGCCAGCGAAACACATTTTTATGCAGGTTCTTCCAGGGTAATACGATCAGCAGAAAGATCAAACCGATGAAGTTCATTCCCCTGGATTCCACATCTTCCTGAGGCGCTGCCAAAGCGATGATGGGCCGAGGTTGCCCATTCTCTCCCTGATCCGATCCCGCAGCGGTCTGTTGCCGTGCGAAAGTTTGTGCGCCCCAGCCGATCCCGGCCCCCATAATCAGCCCGAACAGCTGCTCCATCCATTTCCAGTAATCCAGACCCTGCAACACGGGCCAGGCGCCGATGATCGACCACTGGGCTCTCCCCAGCATGTTCACAAAATCCCCCAGCAGAAAACCCAGTCCTCCAAACAGGAAGCCATAACCACACCAGCGCAGAGCGGCCCGATTCTGTTGTTGTCTGAGTTCATATATCAGAACCAATAAGACACCGACACAGCCGGCCCAGTTATCCCCGCGGGGCGGCGTCATGCGGAGTCCCAGCACGAGTGTCAGTAGAAAAAAACCGAGCAACCAACCGGTCGCCAGCCGCAGCATCAAACCACAAGGGGCGTGAAAGTCCGAGCGAGCCCGGTAGAGCATCAAACTGACCAAAGCAGCAGACCCGGCAGCCACCCAGTCCACATCATACGGGTTCCAGAGTTCGAACAGCCAGGAGGTCAAACCGCTGAAGTCCAGTGCCAGCCAGAAGAGCCACAGAAAGACCAGCGGAACCGTAAAACGCTCCAGCTCGGATCGTTTCAGGGTAACCGACAGCGCCAGTATTCCTGCCCCAATGCCTCCCCAGAGTGCTCCAATCAGAAACAGGCTGGCGTAGCCATAGACGACATCCGGAAGTTCCATTCCCGCGGTATAGCCGATCACGCGGCCATAACTCATCTGCCCGCCGAACGACCAGCCAATCGCTCCCAGGAATGCCATCAGGGTGGACCGCTGCCACCATTCGGGCCTGTGCGAAGTAAGACAGACGGCCAGAGCGACCAGTGCTCCCGGAACCATCGCCCCGGCTTCATGTCCGTAATTCCCGCGAAAGCCCCAGCCAACCGACATGGCCAGCGCGGGTAACAGAATCTGGCTGCAATGCTGCGCGGATCGCATACATTCCCCCAAATCTCTGATTACAGAGCAAAGTAGCTTTTGATTCCACTCAATACGCTGTCGACGGCCACTGATGCCAGAATGAGACCACTGATCCGGCTCACAATACTCGCCCCGGCATCACCAATCGCTTTCTGAATTGGTCCGGCCAGTAATAAAAAGCCGTACGTGATGATCAGGACAGCCAGCATTGTTACTGTAGCGAGAAGCTGTTCGCCCACATGAAACCGGTGATTGTCCGTGATCAGAACCACTGCCATCATTGCTCCAGGGGAGGCAATTGAAGGAATCGCCAGTGGAAAAACCGCTTTATTCTGGTGATAGTTGGCACGATTCGATTCTTCAATCTCCGCCTCCGGTTTACTCTCGCCAAAGATCATCGTCAGGGAAAACAGAAAGAGGACCAGTCCCCCGGCAATCTGAAATGCAGAGAGGGGAATCTCCAACTGCTCCAGCAACAACTGACCGCCGACAATAAACAGAATCAGTACGAGTGCCGCGGTAATGATGGCACGCAACGCGATTTTACGTTGTACCGCTCTGCTGGTCCCCGCTGTCACGGCGATAAAAACCGGAATACTCCCCACAGGATCGACAACCGCCCAGAGGTAGATAAAATCCTTGAGAATGTCGTCCCACATGAGAAGATATGTCTTTCCTGTTACCCGGGGTCGAGTCAGTTATCCTGTTGATAATGCGGGTTGGGTTCGGAAGGAATTACCGCTTTGACCTGTTTCTGCCAGCGATGCAGTTCGTTTGTGAGAACTGCTGCTTTTTCCGGCTGGCTGTCAATCAGGTTCATCGTTTCGCCGATGTCACTGCGGGTGTTATAAAGCTCCCGATGCCCGTCTTCAAAAAACTCCAGCAGCTTCCAGTCTCCCTGTCGGATGACCGAGACTGGCGTTGTACGAAATCGCTGCTGCATGCCCTGGTATTTTTGCAGATAAGCCGGAAAGTGCCAGAACAGAGACCGTTTTTTCAGGCTGCTTTGTGGATCTTTCAACAGGGGGACCAGACTTTCGCCGTCTAACGGGTAATCTTGCGGAACCGGAATCTCCGTCAGATCCAGAAAAGTCGGGTAGAGATCCAGATTGATCACAGGTTCTTCACTGGAGCTTCCCGCCTGTGTCACGCCGGGCCACTTAATCAGCAGCGGCACACGGATGCCTCCCTCATATAACATTCCCTTGGAACCGCGGAGAGGTTTCATCGTGGTCGCGGGACCGTAACCACCATTGTCCGAAGTGAAGACAACGACAGTGTTCTCTTCCAGCTTTTGTTCTTTCAGAGTCTGAAGAACACGACCAATACTGTCATCCATACTTTTCACCATCGCCGCATACGTTGCATGCTGATGCAGCTTGCCTGCAGGTTTGTCTTCAAAATGTTTATTATATTCCTCTTTGGCCTGCAGTGGTGTGTGCACAGCATAATGTGTGAGGTAGAGGAAAAAGGGAGAGTCCGCGTTATCTTTAATGAAACTGCAGGCTTCCGCGGTCAGTCGATCTGTCAGGTATTCCCCCGGATCTCCATTCGAGAGTTGCGGATTGCGATAGGGACTGAAGTAACCACCCCGCGGACTGCCCGACTGATTACCGGCGATATTCACCTGAAATCCCTGAGAACGCGGTGACTTACCGAGATGCCACTTGCCGATGCTGGCGCACTGGTACCCCGCTTGAGAAAGTGTCTCAGCAATCGTCACAAATCGATCTGCCAGCACGACATTATTCTGGGCGGGGATCAGCTTGCGATAGCGGTCATTACCGCGTGCCGGATCACCAACTGTGTAAACGCCATGTCGCGGGGTGTATTGTCCTGACATCAGACAGGCTCGACTTGGTGCACAGTTCGGTGCTGCTGCATAAGCCGAAGAGAATCGCATTGATTCCTGTGCAAGCTGGTCGATATGGGGTGTTTCGTAGAAGTCACTCCCCATGTAGCCGACGTCACGCCAGCCCAGGTCGTCGATGAAAAACAGAACAATGTTTGGTCTCTCAGGAGCAGCATAAAGTGGCGTGAGCAGACCAAGCATCCAGCAGAACAGGCAGGTAAGAACCAGCGAGCGAAGCATCAGATTTCCTTCTGGGACGAAGATCGAAATGAATGGTTTTTCCTACGACGATGGTTTAGGATTGAAGCAGATTTATTCTAAACCCCCGGCGAACGGATGTCATTCCTTTAGCTGGCAATTCGAACCAGATATGGAATCACTCGCTTACAGCCCGAAGGAACCAGCATGGTAGACAAGATCAAAGTCGGACAGATCGGTGTCGGACACCCTCACGCCGGCGGAAAGATGCAGGCCTTTCGCAAATCGGCCGACTATGAAGTTGTAGGCGTCGTAGAACCCGACCCACAACTTCGCAAGTATGCAGAATCGACGGGCATTTACCAGGGGCTCCCGTTTCTGACGGAAGAGCAACTGCTCAATATCGATGGTCTGCAGGCGGTCGCCGTGGAAACCGAGGTCCCCGATCTCTTGAGTACTGCGGAAACCTGCATTCGGGCGGGCAAACACATCCATCTCGATAAACCGGCCGGACTTTCACTACCCCACTTCAAACGAATTCTGGATCAGGCCGCCCAGAAACACCTGCTGCTGCAGATGGGTTATATGTATCGCTACAATCCCGGCGTGGTGCTGCTGCGAGATCTTCTGCAGAAAGGCTGGCTGGGCGAACCGTTTGAAGTACACACGGTCATCAGCAAGAAGATGGATTCCACCAGTCGAACTAAACTCGAACCCCAGCCGGGAGGAATGATGTTTGAACTGGGATGCCATGTGATCGACCTGGTCGTTCAGATTCTGGGCCGCCCCGAAAACGTCACTGCGTTCTCACAGCATGCTTCTCAAATCGACGATCAACTGCAGGACAACATGCTGGCTGTGTTTCAATATCCCCGGGCGCTGGCCACGGTAAAATCAAGTTGTAATGAAGTGGATGGTTTCAATCGACGCCATATTGTTGTCTGTGGTTCCGAAGGCACTTATCATCTGCAACCATTCGCACGACCGACGGCAAAACTGACTCTTGAGAAAGCCAAAGGCAAGTACCTAAAAGGTTCACAGGAAATTTCCTTCGACGGATATACCCGTTACCAGGATGATGTGGCGGACATGGCTCGAATCATCCGACGCGAAAAAGATATGGACTTTTCCTATCAGCATGATCTGGACGTGCAGGAAACGGTGCTTAAATCTGCCAGCCTGCCGATCACTTGAGTCGCAAATCCACTCAGTCCTGCTTGAGTTGACCGTAGGTATGCTGCGCAGAAGCGATCACGGTGACTGTCTCGTCGGTCTGCAGCAGGCGGCGGATCTCTGCTTCGTCTTCCAGGGGGATGATAAACAGATCTTCGACCCGGTCACTGTCCGCCTGACTTAACAGACAGACCAGCGCCCAGTCGCCCGCCAGCGCAAGTTGGGTCGCAGCCACCAGATCCAATGGCAGTTTGTCACGGAGTGGTTTGATCGCATCCAGTGGTTCATGACAACTGGCCAGCAACTGCATGCCCTCACCAAAGTCAGCGTCGATTTGAGTCAGTAACACAACGCGACCATCCTGCGTCACCAGATTGCGTGCCGTCTCCAGTACGCTTCCCAGCTGATTCCACTGGTGCCCCGCTGGTCCGCTCTCTATGGCAACCAGGATCATCTCGGCTTTATATTCCGGCTCGACGCGCCAGACACGATCGAGCAGTTCCTTGCCTTTTCTAAATGCAGCTTCCAGGCTGCCAAATATAATATCCGCAGCCTGTTGACCGCCGGCAGGAATGACCTGCAGGCTGTATTGCAATCCCAGCATCCAGCCCACTTCGTCAATCAACTGCCGCAGGGGCCGACTGTCGGACGGAGTCAGCTCACGGTGCGACTGCCCTCGACTTCTGACGATCGCTTCCATGGAGGAGAAGCCGGGATACAGCGAACTGCCGCCCCCCGCATATCCGATGAGCGGATCGTAGCCAACTTTTTCGATCGGCAAAATGAAATCCGCTTCCAGCAGATGGCGGGAGAGGTAAATGCGTTCGCCTCCCGTCGACGTACCCAAGTATCCGAGGTCGTCTTGAGACTCAGGATTGTGAACGACCCAGTTCGCCTGTTGCTGCAATTCGTCTGACACTGAGTTCTGAAGTTCCGATACCCCACCCTCAGAATCAACGGCGGCCTGCAGAATCGTCAGATCTTCGATCGAAATTCCACATTTTAAAAGGTACGCCCAGACGGCATCGATGATGGCTCCGGCTTCCGGTGCCTGTGGATCAACCAGGATGGTAATTTTATCTCCCGGTACAATTGCCAGATTGAGAGGCGGGAGTTCCAGTGGGCTGTTTAATGCCTGCTGCATCTTCTGCTTCACATCGGACAATGGTTCGGGCGACTGATGGTAGCAGATGACTCTTTCGGACGGGATTTCACATTGGAAATCCCCAGTCTGACCATATTTCAGTTCAATTTTGACAGTATCCGTGAGCGACACAACTTGATCCTGACTGACGCAACAACACTGACTGATCCGATATGACGCGTCGAATCAGGGATTCTGGTTGTTGATTTAAGTGAAATCGGGTGACACACTGAAATGTTAGCGGTTTAGAGGTGAATTCTACAGGAATTGTGATCACAATATTAGAATAACATTGCAGATTGCGGTTCAGGAACCCGACCAGTTTCTTGCACAGCACCTGTTTTTTCCAGAAAGGTCATCATGACAGAAGACGATCAATTAATGATTCGAATTCAAAGTGGTGACCAGCGCGCCTTCGATGAACTGGTGGAAAAATATCAGGGCCCCCTGATTGGATTTTTTTTCCGGAACACCCGCGACTCCCAGCTCTCTGAAGACCTGTCCCAGGAAACGCTGCTGCGGGTCTACAACCAGTCGTGGGATTACCTGCCCCAGGGACGGTTCCGGGGCTGGATGTATCGAGTGGCCCGCAATCTGATGATCGACAGCATCCGCCGACAGTCGCATGATGCCCTGATCAAAGCGTATACGGGAAAAAAACAGGACGAAGACGATTCTCTGAACCGACTGGCCAGCGAGGTCGTCTCGCCGGAAGAGAAGGCAAATATTAAGGAATTAGCGTTGATTGTAGATGAACTGCTGGGAACAATTCCTGAAGACCAGCGACTGACCTTCACACTGCACCATTATTCCGAACTGACCCTGAACGAGGTCGCGGACGTCATGGAAACGAACCTGGCCACGGCCAAAAGTCGTCTGCGGCTGGCCAGGGAAAAACTGCGGGAAAAACTGAAACTGATGGGCGTCACTGGCCCGCAACAAAATTAAGATATCACGAACTTTAAAAAGATATGAACCCACCGGCAACCGATTGCGTTGGTGTGAGCGGGCCTGGGAAATCGCATCCATTTTCATCAATTAACTGAAACAGTACGGAGAAGAGGGGAATGAGCTATTTCAGCCGGCTCACTGATATTGTGACCTGTAATTTGACTCATCTGCTGGAAAATGCAGACGATCCCATTCAGGAAATCGAGCAGATCATAGCCGAAATGAAAGAAGGACTCGCGGGCGCGAACCGCAGCGTGAAAACTGCGACCTCCAACGAACGGGCGATTCAACAGGAACTGGAAGAACACCAGCAGCAGATCTTTCAATGGAAAGAGGCAGCCAAGAATGCCCTGGCGATGGGTGATGAAGCGGAAGCCCGCAACTCCCTGGTCCGAAAACAGGAGATCGAAGATCTCAAAGCCGGCCTGGAACAGCAGCACCGGGCAGCAGTCGCAACCCGCGAACATTTGACAACCACGCTGCACGCCCTGGAAGCCAGACTGGCCGAAGCCCGACGAAAGCAGGTGGAACTGACACAACAGGCAGGAATCAGCACCGCTCCCACCGAGGAAGTCGCTGCGGCGCCGGAACCAGAATCGACGGTCACCCCCTCCCGCTCCGAGCAGATCGACTCAGAACTGGCTGAATTAAAGCGGGAACTGGGACAATAACAACAGGCCCCATCCGCTGGCCCGGATTCGCGGTAAACTCCTCGATTTCGACAGGCATCATAAATCCGGCATAACCAGTTAAACTGGTTAGATTTAGGATAACCGAACCACCTTCAATCTGGACAGATGGTTCGAATGAGAAATTGTTTCTGAAGAAACCGCCAATCAGCAAGAAGGTACTTGCAACAGACCGGTTCTCATTTAGAATAAAAATAGATAAATAAAGGGGTTCGGAAGGTTTAAGCCTTGAACCGTCACTATCAGCCACGAAGCTGGAGCGACCGGTGCGGCTGGCATTATTCACCGAACCCGTATCTTCTTCGCCAAGGCATTCGTCTACCGTTTTTCAGGTTTAATCGGACTGAAATTCCCGAGACAATTGTCCGATGACGAATAACACAACTTCATTTCTCAATTTACATCATTGATGTCGGAGTCGCGCCACCATGGCCAAAAAGTACCTGAACCTCGAAGAAGCAGCAGCGCAGCTGGGCATGGAAACTGAAGAACTCAACCGCCTGCGGGAAGCGGGCGACATTAGAGGGTTTGCCGACCGGGGTGCATGGAAGTTCCGTCTGGAAGATATCGAAGAACTGGGGCGAACACGGCAGGCAGATTCAGATCCCGCCATTCCCCTGTATACCGAAGATGCGGACCTGGAAGACGACGACCTGTTCGATTCCGGAATTCTGGATGAAGAAGAAATCTCCGCTGAATCAGACAGCGTAATCGATGAAGATGAAGTCGGTGAGCAGGCAACTGTGATTCGAGGCAGTGTCCATGACGATGATGATGAGCCGGTTGAATTAAGCAGCTCTGACAGCGATGTCCGTCTGGTGGTCGACGAAGGCGATGATCTGCAACTCGACAGCGAGCCCGAACTGGTTGCCGTCGGCGAAGACTCAGACAGCGATGTTCGCCTGACCGACGATTCGGGCATCGACATGAGCAGTGACAGCGATGTGAAGCTCGTCGATGCCGATGCGGAACAGGACGAGGAACTCATGGATCTGGACCAGGGAAGTGACAGCGATGTGAAACTCGTTGCTGACGACTCCAGTCCGATGGGTAGCGAAAGCGACGTCGCCCTGGTAGGCAATGACGACCTGGAACTGGTCAGTGACAGTGATGTCGCTCTGGTTTCGGATGAAAGCGATGATTCTTCCATCCTGGCAGAAGACAGTGGCATCTCGCTGGCGTCGGACAGTGGTATCTCGCTGGCCGGCCCGCTGGACAGTGGAATCTCCCTCGAAGCAGCCGATGAAAGCGGAATCTCATTGGGAGGAGATGATGAGAGTGGCCTTTCTCTGGCCGATGATGAAAGTGGCATCTCACTGGAAGACGATACCGGCAGCGATATCTCGATTACAGCCGACAGTGGCATCTCACTCGAGCCGTTCGATGCCGAAGAGACCAACCCCATGATGGCATCTGGCGCGAGCAAAGATGCAACCATGGAAATTCCCGCGCTGGACGATGACGACGACAGCAGCTTCGACCTGTCTGCCGATGATTCGAACGCGGATACCAGCGTACTGATGCTGGATGATGAAGGCAGTGCCGGTGGATCTTCCGGATCCGTCATTCTGGACTCCGATGAAGATGGTGAATCCGGCATCTTTGATGAAGACGACGATTTCGCCAGCGACGACGGCATGTCAGATGTCTTTGATGAAGACGAAGATGACTTCGATGACATCTACGACGCTGACGACGACGACTTCGACGATTCATTCCAGAGTGGAGAAAGTCACGCCGAGTTTGTAGCTCCCGCTTCCTTTGCCGGTGGACGTGGTGGTGCGATGGCCGCTCCCGAACCGGAGTGGGGTGTTGGCACCTTCGTCGCCCTGGGCTTCTCAACAGTGCTGATGTGTCTGTGCGGCGTCATGATGTATGATCTGGTTCGCACGATGTGGCACTACGACGATCCGTCCACATTCAGCTCTACTCTGCTGGATACTTTCGGCGGCTTGTTCTAAGCTCGCAATCACACATGTGACATACATATACAGACCGCAGGACACAGTTACCCTGCGGTCTGTTTTTATGCGCAGTTGAAGCTGCAAAGATGAAAAACTTCCCCGTTCTCAGGAGATCAATCCGGTCTGGGTGGGAATCAGGTCAGCCAGATCGATATAATCAGATCTGGTAAGTTTCAAATCGCATCATTCGTTTTCAATACTATCTGGTGTCTTTATGCTGAACTGCAAATCGCTGCTCGTCTTTGTTCTCCTCGCTCAATTCTCCGTCTCCCCTGCCCTGGCACAGGAACGTGAGTTAACATATCGCGATCGACGCCCGCAGGAATACAAGCTCACCGCGCGGGCCAGTGAAATCGATCCCCGGGCCAAAGAACATCCGGAGATCGACTACGTCTTCGAAGCAAAGGGAAAAGTTCAGGATCTGGAACACGCCGTGGTCGATACACGGAAAAAGCCCCGGGGTAAACTGGTCATCTGGCTGATGGGATATAACAGCCAGCTGTTTGACGGACTCTCTAAATTAGGTTTTCACGCGATTCAGGTCCATTATGCAAACCGCTGGTTCTCCAAAGTCTGTCGCGAGAATCCGGTTGGCGAGACCTGCAGGGGAAATGTGAGGCTGGAAGCTGCTACCGGCGAGGACTATAGCGATCAGGTTTCCATCCCGAAGCCGGATGGCATGAAAGAGCGGGCTCTGCAGTTCGTAAAATGGCTGGCGAAAAACAATCCCCAGGGAAAGTGGGACTATTACCTGACTCCCGACGGCAATGATCTGCGCTGGGAGGATGTGATCATGGCGGGCAGTTCGCATGGTTCTACCACCGCTGCCCGTTTTGCCAAGCATCAGAAGGTGAGCCGGGTCGTGATGTTCTGTGGTCCCCGCGATCAGTATCAGAACTGGCAGTCTCTCCCTTCAGCAACTCCGACAAACCGCTACTTTGGATTCTCCCATGTGCTGGACGGCGGTTGGACCGGCGATCATTACTGTCGTTCCTGGGAGCTGATCGGTCTTAATGAATACGGGCCGATTGTCAACGTCGATCAGTCAAAGCCTCCTTATGAAAATACACGGCGGCTGATTACCGACTTCGATGTCAAAAACAATACCCGCCGTGCCCATTCTTCCGTCGTCCCTGGTGGCAATGCTGGTAAGAATGCGAAAGGCCAGTATATCCATGAAGCGGTCTGGCTGTACCTGTTTACGCATCCAGTCGACAAAGTTGGTAAGCCGGTTCCATTGGATCCGGGATGCGAGAAAAACCAGCGAGACAGCTGAGAGCTGATGCCGTGATTAAGGCCGTTATTTTTGATCTGTATGGGACTCTGCTGGAACTCACACAGGATCACAGACCTTTTTTACAAGTGGCGAAACACTGTACCTCGCTGAGTGTTCAGGCAGCCATTCACAAAGCACTGGTCAATGACTGCCCCACTCTGGATTCTTATGCCAGTCTGCTCCGGTTGAAGACACAGCTCAACCTGGAGCGACTGGAACAGATCCTTGCTGATGACCTGCTCAAGGTGAGGCTCTTTCTGGATGTGCTCTCTGCATTAGAAAAGCTTCATGGTCAGCAGGTGAAAACTGCGGTCATCTCTAATTTAGCCACGCCTTACATCCGCCCCTTCGATGCGCACAATCTTCGCACTCACTTCGATGTTGTTCTCCTCTCATGTGAATGCGGTCTCTCCAAACCTGATCCTGCGATTTATCAACGGGCCATCCAGCAACTGAATTTAGCCCCTGAAGAAATCCTGATGGTTGGCGACAGCTATGCTTCGGATGTTGTCGGACCAGCGACAGCAGGCATCAAAGGCATTCATCTCGTGCGTTCGGGTGAAGGCAGTTCAGCAACGGCTGTGATCTCTGGTTTGGAATCACTGTTCGATTTTGTCTGACTGGATGGGCCCGACATGAAGCTCAGCTCTGAGGTAAACGTCCCCAGACCTGCACAATGCGGGGTAAGCCGGTGACGGTTCGCTCGTCTGCGGCAAATGCATTGAGTTCATCCACGATCTGGTCAATTTCCTCTGTGGAAGCCAGTCCGTCTGCCAGAACCGCATCGGCAATGTTTTCCATCGTTAAACCGTTGAGTAATTTGACTTCACCAGTCAGCCCCGTAGGTTGCACGACTGAGACCTGAATGGATTCCAGCCCGCAGTCTTTGACAAGCACAGGCAATCGCTGCCCGATATGCGGATCACCGCCCCGGTTCTGAACGACGGTGCAATACAGTTCATAGAACCTGCGAAACGCACCAGTTTCCGGCCAGGCAAATGAGCCACTGAAGTCGATGTCCTCCAGCGCCAGGATTCCTCCCGGACGTAACTGCTTGAGAAAAGAGCTGAGAACCGCTTCCGGATTGCTGAGATGAGTCAGCACAAAACGGGAATAAACGACATCATATTCCGGCGGGCCTGCTGCATCCCGCACATCGACCTGACGATATTCCAGGTTGGATAAACCCAAATCACGTGCTTCCTCTTGCGCGACGGATAGTTTGGTTGCATCGAGATCAATGCCGACAGCCCTGCCCGCGGGAGCAATGCGGCGGGCCAGTTCGCGCGTCACATCTCCTCCGCCGCAACCCACATCCAGACAATTTAGACCATCAACCAGCTCCAAACGATTCAATAACGAGGAAGTGCTCTCCAACATGACACGTGACAGAACACGCAACCGTTCCCGACCAGGCAGACCACCTCGAATGGCATAATGTGGAGTCTCAGTCATCCGCGTATCCATTCCACTATTGAATAAATTGGTGTGCATTCTTTTCGAATGCATGCATGCTCTGTGACCTCAGCAAAATAACGTAAACCGTCGCCAGCGACCACCTGCTTTTTGAAAAGGGCGCGAACCACCCCAGTGCTGCCGCAGGGATAACTTTTCACAGTATCAAACCAGAACTATCCACCAGACAGTCACTTACATTAATTTCGGCAGCCACTTTCAGTGGGTAAGATCGCGGCTCTGTTCGCTCCAGAGACATAAAGCTTAATTGCAGGCAACTGTCAAAGCGTGAGACAGTTCAACTACCAGGGACTGGTTCCTGTGGCGGATCCTGTTCTTGCGATTCGGGTTTCTTTTTCTCTCGGGACAACTGCAACACAAGAAAACCCTCGCCCCGATATTTCAGATTCAATCGCATTGCTCCTTTGTAATGCTGTTTCAGATACGAAGTGAGCAAGGGAACCTGTTTCTCACGGGTGATCAAGAGCAGACGATCTGAATCGAGTAATTCATCCATCGGTGACTCAATCTCATACGCGCGCAGCTTATTTTGGAAACGCGGGGATTGTTGCAGTCCGTTCAGGAACAGAAACTTGAGCTCCCGGATTTCGGATTGATCGTCATAGGGAAGAAAACAATCAATAGGAAACACCCACGTACTGAGAAACACCCGCTCTGGCCAGCGCTGGATCATTTCTCTCAGATTCTGTTTGAATCCAGCGTTCTTAGTGACAATCTGATCTGACCACATTTTCTGGTTCCAGACCAGCAGCGCACATCCCAGCAGCAGGACGACGACACCGGCTTTAAACAGCATACTCAGCTCACGTGGTTGTGTCTCATCTGCCTGAGTCCGTCCGGTCTGATTCAACAACAGAGTGAAGTACAAAGGGAGCGCGATCAGACATGTTAAAACCCGCGATGGTAATTTCAGATAAACGATCAGCATGACCATGATCAGGACAACCCAGAAGAGCATCCACCTGATAATCGAACGCTGCCAGGAACGTTTCTGATTCAGTCTATTGAAAACAATCGTGGCGTAGAGGCATATCAGGAAGACAGGATGCACGGCTGCATGTCTGGCTGAGTGTACCCAGGCGTTTAATACCTGTGGGAATTTACTGAGTCTCAGGGCATCCGTTTTTTCTTTGAATTGCTGTAGACGCTCCAGACTGTATGTATCCTGATCCAGATAAACCCACTCCCGCAGCATCCAGTAATCTGTATTACTCCAGCCGACTTCATCGAAGATGGGTTTCGTTGGTTCGAAATACGGAATTTGTGTGTAGTTGATTAAGGATGCCGTTACCGAATGATAAGGGAGAAAGTCGCGCCAGGCCTCATCCTGCTGGTAGTACTGACGATCATAATACTGAGCTCCCAGTACTCCACAGATCGCAAGAGTTGCCGGCAGCAGGTAAGGTTTCAGGGGAACGCTTCTGCCTAATTTCCAGCCTGCAATCACGATCAGCGGCAGACTCGCCAGACACAACATCTGTAGGCTCGCATAGCGAATCAGACTGGCATAGATCAGACAGGCAGCGCCTTCCCATTTGAGCCAGGGAAGATGCCCACCTCGCTGGTCCTGAAACAGACTGACTAATATCAGTGACAAACCTGCCAGGCCGATCATAAATGCTGTCGTGGTAAACTGAAGATGCGACAGGAAATATACGCCCACTCCCAGATAAAAAAACAGGTAGCTGAAGACTGTGAACCTGTTTCGCTTCAAGAGCAAAATAGCATACAGCAGCAGCCAGTGTGCCACAAACTGAGTGAGCAACAGGTAACAACCATACCAGGGCACGAGTGGTGCGACCGTATAGAGTTGCTTCAGTATGAATCCCAGCAGAACATTAGAGTACAGCAGATGCTCGTCAGGCCCTTCAAGAGTTCCATATCCGGAAGCAACCAGCGCCATCACCGGGTCATCGTTGGTGTCATAAGTGGGCGTTAACAGCAGCAGCGTTAATCCAAACAGGCAGATCACAACACCGAATGCGCAGCGTGCCGGCGATTGACAGTACCAGTTCAACAGTGAGGGGTTTTTGGATTGTTCTACCTGAGACGACATCGGCTACCAGACGAATAAGGTTCTGTATGAATAAATAACGTACTTCGTCCTCTACAAAAGCAAAAGGTATACCAGTTTCACAACTTCCGATTATAGCGATCATTCGGATTAGTGATTTCGTTGATCCGAAAACATCGTTGAAATCCTCTGGATAAGCCCCCTCTGGCAGTAGTAACCTCACTAATTCGCATCGCGGGGAATCGGAGCTGAGCAAGTGGCACTATTCTTGCTATTTATAGCCCCTGCTTGACTCTTTTTTGCAAATCATGATCGGTCAAGACGATAACGCATCTGGCCTCATCAGGGACGATGTACATATTTGGATACATTTTGTATGGCGCCGTTAATCCCGTTCAACAAACCGTTTTTTGCTGGTAAAGAACTGCATTATATTGCCCAGGCAGTCACGCTGGGAAATATCTCTGGAGATGGTGATTTTGCGCGGCGCTGTGTGGAGGTTATGCAACAGCGTTTCCAGGTTCATAAGATTCTCCTCACACCGTCCTGCACCGCAGCCCTGGAGTTGTCAGCCATGCTGCTGGAGCTTCAGCCCGGTGACGAAGTCATCATGCCATCCTACACTTTTGTTTCGACGGCCAACGCCTTCGCCCGCATGGGAGCGAAACCCGTGTTTGTCGACATCCGACCGGATACACTCAACATGGATGAACGACTGGTCGAGCAAGCGATTACCGAAAAGACCAAAGCGATCGTCCCCGTGCATTATGCCGGCGTCGGTTGCGAAATGGATCTTATCCTGACGATCGCCGACAAATACGGACTGCGTGTGATTGAAGATGCAGCACAAGGCGTGAACGCCCAATACCAGAACCAGTATCTTGGATCCCTGGGCGACCTGGGTTGCTACAGTTTCCATGAAACGAAAAACTTCATCTGTGGTGAAGGAGGCGCAATCTGCCTGAACTCAGAAGAGTTCGTCGACCGGGCACATGTTCTGCGCGACAAAGGAACCAATCGGCAGGCATTCTTTCAGGGACTCGTAGATAAATACACCTGGTGCGACATCGGTTCTTCCTTTGTATTAAGCGAATTGAACTGTGCGTTTCTCTATGCACAACTGGAAATGTTTGACGAGATCAATCAGAAACGTCAGCAGATCTACGAGTTCTACAGAAAGAACCTGCAACCACTCGAAGAAGCTCAGTTGCTACGTCTACCCCGGATCCCGGAAGACTGTGTCAGCAATCATCATATGTTCTATATTCTGCTCCCCAGTAAAACGGTGCGGGATGGACTGCTGGCTCATCTGAAAGAACAACAGATTCATGCCGTATTCCATTACATTCCCCTGCACACTTCCCCCGTCGGACAGACATGGGGATATCGTGAGGGAGACTTACCGGTTACGGAGCAATGTGCGTCGTGTTTACTGCGTCTTCCTTTCTATTATGAAATTACCCCTGAAGAACAGCAGCGGGTCGTTTGCGAAATAGAAAAGTTTCTAATCACAAATGTTTCTCAGTCCCTGTTGCCAGACAGTTTACAGTTGAAGACTGATTTTCAACGCCCTCTCGATACCCCTTAAAAGTTACCGACAATGAAAATCACTCTTCATTGTCATTCGAGTATACATATTTCAGATTGATACGATGGAAGTTTCTGTATCAAAATCAGGACCGCTAATCAGTGTCGTGACTCCGGTATACGGAGCACACGACCTGCTGGAAGAGCTTTATGCTCGCCTCATCCAGGCTTTATCCCAGATTACTGAAGATTATGAAATCATCATGGTCAATGATGCCAGTCCCGATGATTCCTGGTGTCTGATCCAGCGGTTCGCAACACAGAATTCTCGACTTAAAGGAGTCAATTTATCGAGAAATTTTGGCCAGCATCATGCGATTACAGCCGGCCTGGAATTCGCCCGAGGAAAATGGGTTATTGTCATGGATTGTGATCTGCAAGATCAACCTGAAGAAATCCCCAAGCTGTATCAAACTGCTCAACAGGGATTTGATGTGGTAGTCGGGATTCGTCACACCAGACAGGACACCACAATCAAAAAGCTATGTTCTCGCTATTTTTACAAGGTATTTGCCTATTTCACTAATACCAGAATTGAACACCAGATAGGAAATTTCGGTATTTATTCGCGCAAGGTCATTCGGAGTATTTTGAAATTTAAGGAACAGACAAGATCGTTTGGACTCTTTGTGATCTGGGCTGGTTTCCGCAGAATCGAGATCCCGATAGAACATGCAAAACGCCCCACCGGAAAGTCTACCTATAACTTCCCCCGTATGATCAGCCTGGCTTTCAACTCTATTATTGCCTACTCCAACAAGCTCTTAATCCTCTTTGTCAAACTGGGATTTCTGCTGGCTGGTTTTTCGTTCCTGTTTACACTGTGGTTACTTTTCCGTTACGTCATCTGGGGAATTCCAGTTATTGGCTGGACCAGCTTAATCGTTTCCATATATTTGTCGACCGGATTGATGATCATGGTTGTGGGAGCAGTAGGAATCTACATCGGAAAAATCTTCGATGAAGTCAAAGGCAGACCGCTCTACCTGATCGAGTCAACCACCTTCGAACTGGATTCTGACGATGAATAAACCTTTCAAGCTGGGATTTATCGGTGGTGGAATTAATTCCGCCGTCGGAACGACACATTTTATTGCCGCACAGATGGATGATCGTTTTCGAGTGAAAGCAGGCTGTTTCAGCAGAAATCCCGAAATCAATCGTCAAACCGCCGAACGGTGGGGCGTTTCCCCAGAACGGAACTATGCGACTTTTGCTGAATTGCTGGAACAGGAACAAGGACGACTGGATGCAATTGTGGTTCTGACTCCCACTCCAGACCATGTCGAACCGGTCGTTCAGGCGTTTCGCGGAGGATACGCTGTGATCTGTGAAAAGTCTCTCGCCAGCAACATTGAAGACGCGTTAGTGATACGTCAGGCTCAACAGCAGCATGGCAACTTCCTGGCAGTGACCTACAATTATACGGGCTATCCGATGCTACGGGAGCTCAAATATCAGATCGATGAAGGCCTGTTAGGGGCCATTCAGCAGATTCATATTGAAATGCCTCAGGAGGGTTATGCACGGCTGAACCGAGATGGAGAGCCTATGGTCCCCCAGGAATGGCGCCTGCATGATGCCGAACTTCCCACCCTTTCTCTGGACCTGGGTGGCCATGTCCACAATATCATCGACTTCCTTTCAGGAAAGAACCCACAGAAACTGGTGGCACTCCAGAGTAGTCAGGGACGGTTCAGCCAGGTCATAGATAATTTGCTTTGCGTTGCCGAATACACGGGGGGACTCACGTGTAACATCTGGTACAGTAAATGTGCACTGGGCTATCGCAACGGGTTGCGTGTTCGTGTATTTGGGGAACGGGGCGCGGCTGAATGGCTGCAGATGGAGCCGGAGTATTTAATCTGCCATGACCATAAGGGGCACAAAACCATTCTGGATCGGGCAAGTGTTGATACAGGAATAGCGCATCTGGCCCGGTATAACCGCTTCAAGTCAGGTCATCCAGCCGGTTTTCTTGAAGCATTCGGAAATCTTTATTGGGATATCGCGGACAGTCTGCAACAGTTTCAACAGACTGGGACCCAGCAGAATATGGAATACGTGTTTGAAACCGGACATGCACTGGAGGGGTTGGTCATGTTTGACGCGATGTCTCGGTCGTCAGAATCAAATCAATGGGTCTCTGTCATCGTTCCAGAGAAATAATGAGTGCCATGAGTATTGAACTAAGGCTCGACAGTTATCCGGATGATCCCGAAAAAATTGCATTCTGCACTGATTTCCTGGAGGGTAAATCCCCGCGATATCTATTGGGGCGTAATCAGTGGGCACAAAGTATCAGTCGTCATCTCAATGTTGCTGGATTTATTGATGAGTATTGTCACGAGAGTGAATTTCTCGGGAAACCTGTACTCTCGTTAGATGAAGTACCAGATAACGGAATTGTTGTTTCGACAGTCGTGGGAATTTTGCCATTGACGGTCGCTCTAAAATTATCGGAACGAAACATCCGCCATATTGATTACTTTGCATTTCGCAGATACTCGGGCCTTACCTTGGAGCCAGTGTTGTTCTGGGATGAATTCATCACAGATTATTCGCGACATCAGGAAAAATATGAGGAGGTTTATTGTTGTCTAAAAGATCAGCAATCTAGAACGATATACGAAAACCTGATCAATTTCCGTCTGTCCGGCGATCTATCATACATGGATGGATTTGAAGATCGACAGCACCAGCAATACTTTGAAGACTTTCTCAATCTGAAAAATCAGGGGGAAGTCTTTCTTGACGTCGGCTGTTTCGACGGCTTGACCAGTCTGGAATTTATTAAACGCTGTCCTGAATATGCCGGCATTCATATTTTTGAACCTGAACCTGGGAATCTAAAGGTCGTTCGGAAGAATCTGGCTGACTACCCGCGTATTGTTTTTCATGACTGTGGGTTATCTGATCACAGCCAGACCTTGCGATTTTCTGCTGATGGATCCTCTTCCCGTGTGAGCGATCAGGGAGAGTTGCAGATTCAGGTAGAACGTCTGGACGACGTCATAAAGGGGCCCGGTTCCTTCATCAAAATGGATATTGAGGGTGCTGAAATTGAGGCTCTTCGAGGGGCACGACATACAATTCTTGAGCATCATCCGAAACTGGCAATCTGTGTTTACCATCGTGCTGACGACTTCTGGAAAATCCCTGAAACGGTATTCTCGATCCGAGATGATTATGATCTCTACCTGAGGCATTACACCGAAGGAGTCACTGAAACCGTCATGTTTTTTATTCCTGCGGGGAATTGAGATGCCCGTTAAAAAACGACTGTTAATAGCCGGAGGTGGATATGCAGAGATCCCACTGATCCTGGCAGCTAAAAGACTGGGATTTCATGTCATCACCAGCGGTAACCGTGCAGATGACCTGGGACATCGCCATGCTGATGAAATCCATCTGGAGGACTTTTCCAATAAGAACGCCATGTTACAACTGGCACGCTCGCTGGAAATCGATGCGATCTGCGCTTCCTGCAACGATTTTTCTGCTCTGACTGCAGCCTACATTGCCGAACAAATGCAGTTACCAGGTCATGATCCTTATGAAACTGCAGTTTTGATTCATCATAAAGACCGCTATCGTGAATTCGCACAGGAAAATCAGATACCCACTCCGCGGGCGGCCGGTTTCGAATCCGTCCAGCAAGCATTGGATCAGTTGGATTTGTTTCTGTTTCCGGTAATGATTAAACCCGTTGATCTCACCGGGGGAAAAGGTATCACCAAGCTCGAACGAATCGATGATGCCAGAACTGTCCTGGAACAGGCATTCCAGATCTCACGTGCCAAACGGATCGTGATCGAGGAATTTGTGGAAGGAA